>CAMWSM010000003.1 GCA_947176915.1 uncultured Porphyromonadaceae bacterium
GACCGCGCAGATGCGCCACCTTCTTGTTCTCCAGAATCTTGTCATAAGCCCCATATCCCTTTTGGTTTTTGCTGAAATTGGGGTATGCCTTCCGCATCTCGCTTGTCAGCAACCCCGCCAGCCACTCATAAGTCCCTTCTCCCGTCATTTTTACTCTTTGATTAACTCAATCAACTCGGTTTTCGCACACATCCACAGAAAAGACTCCAATTCATGCAGATATTGGCAAGGGCAAGACCATCCGAACATTGCTTTCTTATCGTCATTGTCTTTTATCTCAGCATCCTTGCAGACCAAATCTTGAAAAGCGACCTGGATTGTAATAGAATCAATGTCTTTAGCCCATACAATCCACTCGCCACACATTATGCTCTGATGAAACCCCAACTCATTCAGCACATCGGGAGTAAGAGGTATCGGCTCCAAGTAATGCGCCATAGCCGCCTCGTATGGGTCGGAATTATTATCCAACGGCATATCGTATATCAGCCCAACTTGTATATCGTCGGGATTGGAGGCGCTTCCATCTATCGAAAGCACCCTGCCTATAATCGGCTCGACATAGGAGCCGTTGTAATAATGCGATCCAATCCGCAATTCCTTCGGGTCAATCATATCAATTTTCTAATTATTTGAATAATGCTTCTGTACCATCCCTCTTTCCTTTCCGGCTCGGCCTCAATGAGATTGTAGTGGTAGGTCACACTGTGATAACCGCGCTCCACGATATTCTCTATCAAGGCAAATTTACCCTCGCTATGCGCGTTGCCGATAAATATTTTATCTCCTTTTTCGAGGTGCAAGTTGCCCCAATAGTAACCCTTTGTCCTCTCATTGTTAAAGAATGTAAGATTGTGGTTCTTTCTATCAACCCATCCGTCATTGCACCGATATGCCTTCACGCCCAAAGCCATCATGCGGTCATGAAACGCATCACACTCCGCATAAAACTTTCTGTCGGCTTCCAATATATCACCAAGCACGGACATATCATGCACTATCGTCACTCCACCGTTTCGGTCTCTTATCTCTACGCTCATTTCTCCTCCTCAAAAAGCGATTTGTCGAAAAGAGTTTCAAGCAACGATACTCTTGCATTGCCTATGAGAATGTCTGACTTTATTTCGGATTCAGAACGCAACTTGGATTCTTTGTACCTTTCTCTAACCTTGCGTTTCGGCACGATTGCGTAGTCCTTTGAGAGCCACTGAAGAACCTCGGTGGCAAAACCCTCCGCAAAGTCAATATGCGGGTCAAGCGCATCGCCATTGCTCGTTTCCTCAGCAAAGGCTCGCCCCATCTTCTTTATCTCTTCTTCTGTCATATTCACTCCTTGTCAAAGTCCATTATGTTGTCGGCATTCACAGATCTGTCCCAACTCTCCACACAGTCATTCCCCAAATAGAGGTCTATGCTTGAAATGCCAGCGCCTACACTGAAATACGGCTCAATCCTCGCGTCATACTTGCGCAACAACGCTTGTAGTTCACGCAGAAAAGCGGTCTTGCGGTCAAACGATTCAATCAATTCCAAATCCTTGCCTGCATACCACCCATGCCACTCTTTCTCGCCATCCAATCGCACTTTATAGCGACCATCATGGGCTATTGCCACGACCACACCGCTAATCCCTGCCGGAATTGCGAATATCGCCACTTTTGAGCGCACCTTGTCGCCCACCTTGAAGTTTTGTTCGTTGGTCATATTTCATTATCGTGATTAAGTTTGTTCTGCATCTTTACTATATGCCGTATCAGTTTATCGTACTGTTCCCTCGGCAGACAATCTTTCGCGCAAGTCAGCACGAAATTAAAGCCGTAGCTATACGCATCATTTACCAGCGACTTTATCTCGGAGTCGATATTTGAGCGCATAAGGAACATATTCCACGCATCGGCATTTATCTTAGTCGAAGTCATTTCCTTTGCGTATATCTGACGCTCGCTCTTAGAGAGTGCCAACGTCTTGTCATCTTCTTTCGCCATACCTCTCACTTCAGCATTTCGGGATTGTCGTGAATGTTGCCGATTGCCCTATACCTATTCGCGGTATCGCTATCAAAATCACAAGGACAGCCAACGCTTATTCCTTTTGCATCACTATCTTTGTGCAACTCATAGAACGCCCCGAAACCACAGTCGTTCCACTCAACAACAGCGACATAATTTGGCTTGCCATCATCAAAAAATGGATACCTGTCAGCAACAATAATGTCACCCTCGTAGATTTCCTTGCCGTTGCGGTCTTTCAGTCCGGTGTATTGACCGATGGTGGACATATCAACCTTAGTAGTGTTGAACCAATCCATATTTCTTGTGAGGATATATCCCTCGGTAGCGGACAATTTGGCATAATAACCATACACCCATTCTCCGTTGTCGGCTCTCTTTCCTCTGAATTTAATCTCGCGTTCCATAGTCATTTCTCGTTGAATAGGTCTTTGCCGAAGATTTGTTCAAGCATTTTCAAGCGGGAGACATAACCCTCGCGTAACTTAGCGAAGTGCTGTGTGCTTGAAGGGTCAGTACTCATTTTCATTTTCTTATGGAAATGTTGCGCCATATCCAACTCGTCATTATACCTCTTGATTATCTTCTCTTTCTCCTCATCCGTCAGGCGGTCAGCGAGAGGTTGTTTCATTAGCCAATCAGCACCATAGCAGAAAGCGTCCATTATATCGGCTCTGTAAGGATTATCTTCGTAGCGATTGGTGTTATGATAATCCCATGCCGCCTCGTTCAGTTTCTCTTTATCCATATCCGCAGTCCTCCCTTATTGAAAGATATTGTAGTCTGAGTTAACCCACCCGCTTGCTAAATTCTCGCGTGTAAGGTTGAAATATTTGAGTAGAGAGTCTTTGATGTAAATCTTATTCCCGGCTATCATCTGATCCGCGAGATAACCCCAAAAATGCGACATGTGCTTGTGGTTGTAGAAGTCCTTCCCCTTGCCGGATATAAGTCCAACCTTATACAGGTCGCAGAAGTCCTTGGTCGCCTCAATCATATTGCGCGACATGGCAGGAGTGATAACGGGTTCGATGCTTGCGAAAGTCTTGAAACCCATATCATGCAACTCTCGCATCGCTTCTATGCGCTCCTGATTGGTGGATGCTCCCGGCTCTTTCTCGTCAAATCCGGTGAGAGTGAAGCCAAAAGCGACCTTATCTCTGTACAGAATCGGATTCATGCTCGCCCATATCAAGGTATCAAGCCAATCAGCCCGTTTGGTAAGTATCTTCGCAGGTACACCGGAAATGCCAGCCAACCCCGTTGCAGTAAGAGTCAATTCCAAAGTTTCCGGCAACATAGGGTCTGTCGTAAAACTGAAAAGGATGCCATGCTTTCTCAGTTCATCAATATTGGCTCTCAGTTCTTTCTCAAAGCAGGCGATTGCCTCAGTCTTATCCTTGAAGCATTTCTTCAATCTCGGCTCAGTACTCCACACATGACTCATGACTCCACGCTTGCAGTAGCAGTACTCGCAGTCATTGGAGCATCCGGTGTAGAAATTGCAGGCCCAGGGCGAGTACTCAGCCGCTTTTCCAGCTGGCTGATAAAGAGCCTTCCCGTTGAATCTTTTCTGTCTTTCCATATTCGCAGTTGTTTCGTCACGCAGTTGAAGGAAAGGAAACGGACGGGCCAACTGCCTGCCCCTTTCGACACGGGAGCGACCCGCATCTATCCGTTTCACATCGCAAAGATAGTGAATAACATTGATATATACAAATAAATCGCTTACATTACTTTAATTAAAATAGTACAATCACCTTTATATCAATAAAATAACTCAATTAATAAATTATCGGAAACAGACCTCCAATGAAGCGCATACACCACAATATGCACCTCAATCAATCATCTGTAAATCATCGTTTTGGAACACACCCAGTGCATACATTCGGGATTTTTGACGAAAAAACTTTATTTTTACTACTCTATATATCATATCTTATATAGAGTATATTGATATACTCTATTTATTAATTTCTCACATCTGATATTCACTTATTCACTTACTTCATGATATTCTATTGTTATTCATAGTGTTATTTTGGTGCATATTGAGGGTTGAATCTTACACTGGATATACACACAACTATGAAAATAGTTGCAATAATGTGTTGAATATTAGGTGATTGTGAATAAAGGCTGAAAAATTGTGAAAAAAATTTTAGTGGGTCGCAGTCAACAATCCGTGGGCGGTCGGCTCTGCACCCCCGGCACCCCTTCGTCGGGTGGTCTGTAAAATAGTGTGTTTGAGAGTGTTAAAATATCAAATCGGACGTATTTTTTATTGGTTTTTACAGAACAATTTGCCCTTATCCGTTGTTATATAAGTAGATAAGGGGTTAAACAAGACTGGTTAAAATGAGGGCTTCACAACCTCCCGGTCTTCAACCCTCAAAAACTTTAAAAAATTCAGTCGCAAAGATAGTCATTATTTTTGACACTGGCAAATATAAACTTTAAAAAATTCTTCCTGATATGTTACTATCTGAATTCATCGAAAGAACCGGCGTTACTCCTTCCGCTGAAGAGTATGCAAAGATCGAAGCGAATTATTACGAGTTCGCAGGAGATAAGGATCAGTTTTGCCGTGCGTGGGTAAAAGTAAATCCCGCTGCAGTGAAGGCCGCTAAAGCCGCTAAAGCCCTTCAGGCAAAAAAATCGAAGCTCTTCACGATCGTTGCGAAGCTTGACCGCCAGGCAAACAAGCGTGTTTATCCGTATTGCTGGGCAGGTCCGGTCCTTGAGACATGCGCTTTAAAGGCTGCCGATCTTCAGTTACTGAAAGACTTCGGTATCTCGGTTAACCGTGATACTTATTTCTGTGATCTTCGCGGAAACATAATGAGCGTATACAGAAACTAACAACGATAACGTTTTTCTCTCTCCTCGCCTCCTTTTACAACAACTTTAAAAAATTCAAATATCATGCTTACCGAAAAATCCTTCCGCCGTTGCTACGTGAACGGCAAAAAATCCGGAATCGCCTCTTACTCCGACAACTCCAACCGTGTTCTCTACTTTTCGCAGTCTCTCGGATCGGGTGACGGATCACTGGAGGCCGTCCGCTCCGCCGGGGTCTCCCTGCATCAGTTCAACAACTCGATTTTGATTCCTTCACCTGATGCGGCTGGCGTTCGTTCCGTGCTTCCCGGGGCTGTCGTGGAGTTCGAAGGATCGGCCGAATATAACGCGCGTGTCGCCGCTGCTGCCGGTTCTCGTGGTGGGTCTGCCTCCGGTGCTTCTGCATCTGCTTCAAGTGCTGCCAGTGTTTCAGCCTCTGAGGTGTCGACGTCCGCCACTGCTCCGGCTGAAGGTGTCGAGCTTCCCGCGGTGGATGCCTCGGAATGCCTTAACGCCGCTTTGGCTCCTGCTGTCGGCGGCCTGGCTCCTATGGTGGCGGGTGCAATCCTTCCGGCTGTCAATAACTGGGCCGCCGGTCTTGTGGATGAGGCCGTAAAAGCCGCCGGGGCTTCTGCTCCTTCCGTCGATCTTATCAGGGTGCAATTCCCTAATGAGGTACGCGAAATCGAAGGAAAGGCGCACGCGCAACTTGCAAAGGTTGTCAACCTGCTGAATGCCGGAATTAACGTTTATCTTTACGGCTCTGCCGGAACTGGTAAAACCCACTTGTGCAAACAAGCTGCTGCCGCTTTGGGTGTTCCGTTCTTCTCGGATCAGAAAATTTGCAATGAGTTTCAGATCACCGGCTTTGTCGATGCTTCCGGCAAGTATCAGGAAACGGAATTCTATCGGGCTTTCACCCGTGGCGGGCTTTACATGCTCGACGAGTTCGACGCCTCCGATCCTTGTGCGGCTGTTGTGCTCAATCTTGCACTTGCTAATGGTTATTTCACTTTTCCGGGCGTTGGTCGTGTCGATGCACACGAAAATTTTAGAGTGATCGCCGCCGGGAATACGATTGGCCACGGTGCAACAATGGAATATGAGGGGCGCAACTGCCTTGACGGTGCAACCCTGGATCGCTTCGCTGTGCTTCCGGTAGGTTACGATCCGGAAATTGAGCTTGCTAAAGCAAATAACGATCAGGATCTAATTAACTTTATTCACGAAGTCCGCCGGGCCGCTTCCGCTTGCGGTGTTCAGGTGATCGCGTCTTATCGTGCTATCGCCAACATTACAAAAATGCGCGGTATATTCTCCGCCGCTGAATGTCTGTCAATGCTCTTAATTAAGGGTATTGAAAAGGATCAGATTAAAATACTTGCTTCCGAATGTCGCGGGCGTGGCGTATGGTTTGACGCTCTTAATGAAATAGCTGCTTAATAATCACTATCGCCGGGGGTGCCTCTCCTGCTCCCGGCCTTAAAAAGATAAGACAATGAAACAAGTTATAAAGAAATTCGATTCACTGGGGGCGCTCTCTTCCTTCATTGCCTCAACTCCTGTAAACGGTGTTTTTAAAGATCAGTCCTTTTTATCTTCTCGTGATCGCGGGATCTCCTTTAACGGCTCTGAATCCTTTGAGGCTGCTAATAACATGATGCTTCAGGGCTGGGCTGAAGGGGCGGCGCGTGTGCGAAAATATATGAATGCCGATGTAACTGCTACGGCTCCGAAAAGAGTTATTTATAACTCCGTTGTCGGTTTCGCTCCTAATGTACCTAATTATCTTTCCGGCAATCCTCGTAATATGTATAATCAAAAACGCGTGAAAACTCCTAAAAAAGTAGTTACGGTTATTTATGACTGTTGCGTTGGCAGCGGTGTTGATACTAAAGATCTTGAGACAGCTGCGGCGGCTCTGTTTAATGTGATTTCTGGGCTTGAGTCTTCCGGGGTGCGTGTTGAATTGTGGGTTACAATGTTTAATCACTATGGCACAGATAAATTAGATATGGCCGTAAAAATCAAATCAGCCGGACAGCCTTTCAACCTGCTGAAAATGATTTACCCGGTTGTACACCCTTCATTTTTGCGCCGGCATGGTTTCGCGGTAATTGAGAGATCAGAAATTAATGAAAAAGAATGGCTCAACGGTTACGGCCGGATTGTTAGCGACAGAAACGAAAAAACTAAAGCCTGTCAAGCTCTCCGGATCCCTTCCGACAATGTTTTCAGTTACTACGACATTTGCGGAAAAACAGAAGCACAGATTGCAAAGATGATCAAATAACAACAAATCAGGATCGGGGCGGCCTCCGGGCTGCTCCTGGATCCCTTCAAGACTCAAAAAAAATCATGGCTACAATTAAACTGACACCCATGCAGGAATATTTGTATAAAGTCTATCAGGCTTTAAATTCCGGTGTTTCTGAGGCTGAATTAATGCAATTACTTATGGCGCGCCCCTGCACGCTTAAAAGCGCAATTTCAGCGGCTTTTTATAAGTCCGTAGGCATAAGCGCAAATAAGCTTATTCCGGTATGACCCGCAAAACAAAAAACCTGGCGGCGTGTGTCGGCTTCATCGTCGCCGGGGTGATCCTTCCGGACCTGGCAGTTAAAGCCGCTTGTTATATCCTTCTTTTCTTATTCACTCTTTAAATCCTTTCATAGCATGACAACTTTTGATTACACCGCCGCCCTCGCTTCTGCTCTCGATCGCGTCAATGAATCCACCTCGCGCCGTGTTTCCGCCCTCCGTGGTTGTATCCGTTCACGCGCTTTCGCTAATCTCTATAATATGTGTATGGCGAATTATACGCCGTCCCGCCTGGATCGCCTTGAGGCAGCCGAAACATATAAAGCATTTGAATAACCTTAAAACACTACCGCAATGAACGCAACCGAATCACAGAAAGAAATAATAAAGTACCTCAACGCTCTTGTAAACGACTTTTTCGGGTCCATATGGGTCCCTGTCTGGGCCGCCGATCATATGAGGCGGGCCGCCGCTGCAATCGGGTTGAGGGTAACAGCAAGCATCTACCACGAGAAAAACGGCGAAATCTTGATCCAACTTGTATAATATCCACCAATATGAAAACAATATGCATTGACCGCTCCGGGGCTGTCCTCTACGGCTTTCAGGGCGTTAACCATCAAGCCGCTGAAACCATGCTTATGAATGATTTGTGCGTATGGACATATAAAGTAATTAACGCCTCCGGGGCGTGTGTATTCACCCGTTAACACTTCATCCCCGGCCCGTTTTAGACGTATGCCGCAAGTGTCAAGCCGGGGAACAAATAAACATTTTGAGACATGGAAGCAGATATTAAATTAATCGACTACTCAGAAAAGGCCGTCGCAATCAAGGCTGAATATGATTGCGCCCTGCAAGACGAGTTCAAGATGATCGGCGGCCGGTTTAATTCCCGGCTTTCGTTCGGAGCCGGCTGGATCTTCAGCCGGAAGAAACACGAATCAGGTTTGCGCGGCCTGTTTAATAATTACGGGTTAAGCGTGGCAAGTGTCCCGTTGTCCGACATGGGTGTTAACAGCGACAAGACAGACACAGACAGCGACGGAAAGACGCAAACACCGGATTATATCCTAACCGACAAGGAGCGCAAAGAATGGGCGCAAAATATTGGTTATGACTATAAAAATTATAACGTCGCAATCAGGCTCTCGGGCGGTGAAATCGTGGCAATTCAAAAGCCGGATCTAAGAACGGAGTTCTGGCATCATGACGAGGGACCCGGATATGACGAGCATTGCAGAATAACAGAAACGGCGCAATCAAAGCGGGATTATTTCATCGGCGAGAACACTGACAGTTTCAGAGAAATGATTGCAGACTTTATCAGCCCCGGCACAGGAGATAATTATTATAAATATCTATGGCTCGGCAACTGGCACAAGGACGGGAGCAATCAATGGAGTTTGAAATGGCTGAATATCTCACCGGATTCAACAAACTGCCGTGAGGCTCTCGGATGGCATGACAGCGAATTGCAATCAATGTATGACGAAGGACGCTTCAAGCCACTCAGCGACGACGACAGGGCGAGATTGTTAGCTGGGTATAGAATTGCACTGGAAGCGATAGAAAAGCGCTGCAACGCCTACTTGAAACGATATGGAGAAGACAAGTTAAGTTTTAGAACCTATTGGGCTGACCGCTGAAAGCCTCCTCTCTCCTCTTATTTTATCCCAGACAAATAAACTATCAACCGACGGACAAAACGCCGTCACAACGCAAATAACAAGCCTTATGGAAATACATGTAATTGACATGACCGGCGACCAGCCGAAAGAAACCACAATCAAAATGCCGAAACTCCCCGAATGGAGTATGGCAAGAGAGATAGGCTACGAGCCAAAGACAACATTCTGGAATGATTTCTGCATCGCGGATCTATACGGACCGGAAGCAATCATCGACACATTCAGGCGAGCTTTCCGCGAATGGTACAAGAACATTGAGTACCTGACAGAACTTGCGCTTGTGCTCAATCACAAGGGGACTTTCTTCTATCGCGAGGAAGAGCCGGAGAACAGCCCGCTCAACATGATCAGCCGCCTATATTTCATGATGTGGGAGCAGGTTGACAACTACGCGCACGATCATCTTGACGGCGAGGAATACGAGTATTATTTCAGAATCACCGACTGACGACAATGACCATGAAAGAAAACTGTTTCAACTGCAAGCACATGAAGTGCGCCGGGTATCAGTGCTACATTTGCACTAAGCATGATTGCCAGGTCTCCAACGGAGAATCTTGCAGATACTACGAAGACGAAGACTAACCGCCCCACGGCACAAAAGCAAGAGAGATGAACAATATAATAGATTTTGTGGAAATGTTCAACATACTTTTTAACGGTGGAAATTATAGAATCCCCGTAAAAAGGTTGGTAACTGTCAAGCAAGCAGTAAAAGCAAAATGGGGCTTTTACCCTACCGTAGTAATGGACGATGGCGAATTTGCAATTATCAAACTTTAACCCCACTCACCCCGCTTCCGGCGAACTTGCGAGGGTCGGCACCTCGGCGGGGAACCAACAATCAACCAATAAATACAAATAACTATGGCACAGATAGCACAGACACCCCTCATGAAGCAGTATGAGGAAATGAAGAAGAAACACCCCGACGCAATCCTTTTATTCCGCGTCGGCGACTTCTACGAATCTTTCAGCGACGACGCGATCGCTACAAGCGAAATACTTGGCATTACGCTTACAAGACGCGCAAACGGATCGGCAAGGTCAATAGAACTTGCAGGGTTTCCTCATCATGCGCTTGACACGTATCTTCCGAAACTTATCAGAGCCGGCAAGCGTGTGGCTATATACGAACAACTAAAAGACGGAGAGGGCAAATATGATTGCGTTGAGGAAGTAACACCCGGCAAGCAGGAGTCGGAGAAATCCACCGAAGGAATAAAGATCAAGGAAATAAACTGCATCTGCGATATAGAGCAGATGCGCGAGAAAGGCGAGCCGATCGCTTACTTCACAATCGACATACCGAAGGAGGCGAAGAATATCGGCAACTGCGCAGACAAGAATTTTTCGCGTCCTCAATTCATGGGAGTCTGCATAGAGCCGGGCAACAACAAGATGATTGTGTGCAACACCAAGATCCTCCACGTCATTGACGCGAAATGCGAAGGCGTATGGCCGGAGGGAAAGAACGGCAAGCCATTCCAGTGCAATATTGACCCTAAAGCGATCAGCGTGCTTGCAGGTAAACTTGTTGACGTGGCGGTATGGGAGAAAAACGGCAAACTCGACATCACGGCTTGCGAAGCAAACGGAGTACGCTCACAGTATCAAGAACGCAACATAGCATATCCCGACTATGGACGCGTGATACCGCAGAACTGCGACGCGATAATGATGATAGCACAAGACTCCATCCAGCCTTTACGTTCTTATCTGAAGGTGAACAGAGGCAAGACAAAAGCTGAGCGAGAGAACCGCATCGCGATCGTTGAAGCAAGCGAAAACGGCAACGAGTGCAGAGTGTCAGTGTATGAGGTAAGTAAAAGTTATGGGATTACCAGCAACCGCGTTGGCGAGCCGTTGGTTGTAAAGATTGACAGATGCGACACCGACGTGAAGATTGCATACAACGCCCATCTACTTTACTTTGCGGTAGAAGATGATTTCAACGGAGAGATATGGCCGTCTGACAGTCGCGCCAACAAATTCAACGGAGAGATGCGGCAGACATTACTTATGCCGATGGTTGCCAATTACGAAGAGATAGAGAAACAATAAACACAATCATAAACCCCGAAATACGTTTGTAAAGTAGGGGTACAAAACTAAACGATATGAGACTGTCAAGAATAAAATGGCTCAACATGCTGCTCAACGTGCTGGCACTCGTCGTGCTGCCTGGAGTGTTGGGAGCGTTGATGTATCTATACATCGAAGTGCTTTTAGCGGCGATATTCATTGTTCCAGGGGCAATCATGTTCTTTGGGGAAGCGTTGAAGAACGGAGCGGATATGAAGTAATAATGAACCTTATACAGACCTGGATATGACACAGAACAACAGACCGTATGTGCTTTGGAGGCGCGTATCTACAAAAGAACAAGGAGACAGCCAGCTCGGATTGGAGGCTCAGTCAGCAATCGCGGAATACTTTATGCGCTGTGAGCCGATAGAGACATTCACAGACGTTTACAGCGGCACCAAACTTGCGGAGTGCCCCAATTTAAACAAAGCGATGAAATACTGCAAGGAGCATGGCTATCTGCTTGTGATCGCAAAGACAGACCGCTTCCGCAATGTAAAGGAAGCGTTGGCGATACTTGACGAAATGGGAGAAGGAAACCTTTCATTCTGCGATCTCCCGACAACCGACCGCACGGTGCTTACAATGATGTTCGCCATGTGGGAGCGTCAGGCGATCATGGGACGCATAAACACAAAGCTTGCCCTTAACGAGCGCAGGAAACAGCGGGATGAGCACGGATATTGGATAAGCAAGACCGGGAATGTCCGTACACACTTCGGACGCGAGAAGGGATGCGATCTCAGTGCCGCCACTGCCGCCGCCGCAATCAGCCATACGGAGCGCAAGGAAGCATGGCGCGAGTCCTCCCCAGCCTTCAAATGGGTAATGGATAAGGTTAAGTCCGGAATGCCGAGAAAGGAAATCATCGCGGAGTTCAACCGCCTCCATGAACTCCAGCCAGATGTCTTCTGCACTCCGAGAGGATCCAGGTTGTCAGCAGGCGTACTCTCCTATTGGATTAAGGATTCAGCGGAAATTGTATAAGACACAAAATCCCCGACACCCACAAAGAATGCCGGGGATTGTATTATTCATTCCTCTGCCTTTACGAAGTAAACATGTTTCTTATCCTCCCGTGTTTTGGCATCACACTTCTTCCGGGGACATGGATGATGATAGTCCGCATGAAGGCTGAAGCAACATTCATCGCATGAGTTGTTGAATGAAAACTCCTTTGCCGTCACCCTCATTCCGTCAATCACTCCTATTCCTCCGATCGGAATATCCTTGCTCTTTTTCATTCCTCATACATGATCTTGAAGTCCTTCTTCCCATGCGACTTGAACCGCATCGCCACGTCATGCTCGATGCTGCATCCGCAAGACCCTTCCCAACCCTTGCAGAAGAGTATCGCGTCGCAGCCGAGCATGGCGCGTAGGTCGTAGCAGATGTGGTCCTCGTAGGTCGGATTGTGTTCGGCGTAGATGTTGAGCGGATTGACGGGGATGTGTCCCTCTTTTGACAGTTTGGTCATGATGGCGTCGGCCTTCTGCCTCGCCTCGCGTTCCTGTCCCGATACCGGGACGCTGATGTAGATACGTAGTTTCTGTTTCATTGCTCTATCTCGTTAAGTTTTCGTTTATGTGAAACAAGGGTCTCAATCATCCTCACCACGGCTTCGATGACGCTTGCATCCTCGGATTCATAAAGTTTGTACAAACCATCCTCTTCATCCATAGGCGCATATAATCCGTGCCATTTCACCGGGCCGGGGTATATTATAAGTCCGTAGACGTACTTATCGTAGCCGCCGTCGGGGTCATCGTCTTCATACGGACTACCTGTGATTATCGGAGGCAGTAGTGTCAAAAGCCTACCCAACGACCATCCATACCCCACGATGTAGGGGTTGGAGTCCTCAATTATCTCGGTGCGCAGAGCCAGGCGCGGATTAGGCTTATCCTCCATCCACACGAAGTCCGCGCTCTTCGGGTCAACTCCGCAGGCTATGATTCTCTTGCTCTGCTCGGGAGTTGTTGATATTTGTTGTTCCATTATTCCATCGGTGTTATAGTTAATTTTACGCGCTTTGGCTCGCTCTCGCAGTCCATATCCAGGAAGAGTTTGCTATCTAATTCATACTTCTCTCCATCGCTCTCCCATCCAATTTCATAGTCTCCAGTATCGCAGAACTCTCTACTTTCGGCGTGGGGCTTCTGAGTATGGAGGAAGCATCCGCCAATTCCCCATTCATCAACTGCCACCCAACCCTCAATCACTTTCTCGGGAGTGTCGGAGAGAAATTCTACTTCATCACGACTATACTCATTTTGAGCGAAAAACTCAGTTTCATCATTCCGATAAACGGTTACTTTGGAATCGTTGTAATCAACAACCTCAACTATCTCATCCGTAGCCAATACCTTTGCCTTCATTTCTTCTTCTCCTTTCCTAAAAGTTCAAGAACCTTGTCTATGCCTGCGGAGAGGGCTTGCTCGTAGGATTCAAACTCTCCTCCGTTTTCTTTAAGCCATCCTCCAGTGGGGACTTGGAACAACTCAAAACTCCAAAAGTAGTTATCTCCGTCACATCTATCATTGCTAATGCTATACGGATTGAGTGAAATATGGATGCCTTTATCTCTCAACCACGCCGCTGCTTGGTCGAGTCTCGGGGCAGGAACACCTCGGTAATCATCCTCGTTGTTCTCGTTGATAAAGTACACGATATAAGCGTCTACCAGCTGCCCTTCGCTGTAGTAATCATTAGGGTCGCCATTGAAGCAAAATGATTCGGTCACATAGTATTTGTCAACGCCGTCGAAGCCTAATTCATGAAGTCGTTTTGCCTGCTCCATCGAAACATAATGCTCAGTCATCTCATCCTCCTTTCTTTTCTAAGTTTGTCATAATACTCGTCCCTCTCGCCTATTTCCTTATCCATCCTCTCGCAGTAGGTCTCGTATTCCTCGTCGGTCATGTCGTCCTCGGGAAAATACGGCTCCTCGTCGGTGCGTTCAATCTGTTTCATTTCTCAGCCTCCTCTCTGTATTCTTCATCGAAGTTGTCGCATACCCAATCCACCAATTCGTCTATCAAGCCATAGTCGTCACTGTCGCCGTGCTCCAACGTTAGTTTTGTCAACTCACGCGCTTTCTCCTTCTCCACGATGCAGAACTTCTCCAGCAAGAAGTTGCCGAACGAATTGCAAACCTCCCATACATCGTGATATTCGTCAATATTTTTCGAGTCCGACATATCGTCATCCCTGAACAACTCGTCGGTGTATTGGGTCGCGAGCTTCCTTATATCTTCGTCTGTCATATCATTAAATTTTAACGGGTTCATCATTCCACGTCAGTTCTCGCCCTATGAGTTTGGCGATTGAGCCGTTAGGAAGTTTATTGAATGAATTTTTATACAAATGTAATAAGCAAATTTTAAATCCCCAATTTTCGGGAGTGTTAATTCCTCACCCTAAAATAGCTTCAAAAGGTTTATAAATTTGGTCAAAAATACTGTTTTTGAGACTCTGCTGCTCTTCCTCTCTCCTTCTGGAGGGGGATGCCCGAGCGGCGGGGGCGGCCTAAACCGCCCCCGAGAGCGGATACGGTCTATGTCTTTTCCTCAAAGATCGTCTTCCTGTTGCGCAGCCTGTAGCTTTCCCCGGACAGCTTTATGACCTCGCAGCGGTAGAGAAGACGGTCGAGCAAGGCGGTTGCGATGACCTCGTCATCCAGCGTGGCGGCCCATTCGGTGGGAGCCTTGTTGGTGGTTATTATGACCGATGTCTTCTCATGCAGGGCGTTTATGAGGTTGAAGAATCCGGCGGCGTCCTGCTTCTTTATCGGGAAGAGCATGATGTCGTCTATGGCCACCAGATGGGCGCGCAGCAGCTTGTTGTAGGCCGTCATCGCCGACGGGGACAGCTCCTTCATCTTTATTATGCCCATGATGTCCTCCATGGTCATCATGTATGCCCGCAGCCCGTTGCACACGGCCTGGTGGACGAGTCCGGCGGCTATGAAGGTCTTGCCCGTCCCGGAGGGACCCATCAGTATGAGGTTGTAGGCCTGCGCCAGCCAGTTGAGTTCCCTGAGCTCGTCAAGCCGTCCCTTGGGCAGCCCGGACGAGAAGTTGGAGTCGAACAGCTCCAGGTCATGCCTAGGCGGAAGGTTGGCCGCCCTCAGCCTGCGGGCGAAGTCCTTCTCCCTTTTTGCGTCGATCTCCCTCTGCAGGATGTCGAGCAGGAACTCGGAGTATCCCGGTCTGTCCTGCTGGGCGCGGTGCAGGGTCGCCTCCAGTCCCGTGCCGATGTTGCACAGCCTCAGTCTTGAGGCGTACGCCTTTATTTTTGTTACGGTGTCGTTCTGTTCCATCATGTGTGTCAGTTGAATAGGTTGCTGTATGAGGACATTGACGTCCTCTCGGGCACAAGCGTGCCGATGTCCATGCCCGGTGAGCAGAGGGGGACGTATGTGAACACTGTCTCCGGCAGCGAGTCCCTGCGTCCGATCGACCTTGCGGTCTGGAGCATGGCGTTCACCCCCGGGGATGAGGCCTCCAGATGGAGGGCCATGGCCCTGCGCACCGCCTCCCTGCCTATGGACTCCATGTTGCGGCTGATGGCAAGGAAGTTGTCCCGGACGTTGCGCGGGAAAGCCTTGCGCACGGCGCACAGATAATCCATGACGGGGGTGTCGTTGCCGAGCCACCCTGTTATGGTCTGCTCGAGGGTCTCTATGCGCTGGTCGGGATCGCGACGGCAGCTGCCGTTGGTCACGAGCCTCCCTTTCTCCGCACACAGAGGATGCCTCATCAGCAGCTTGCCGGTCTCTGTGGAGTAGATCTCCACGCCGGAGTCCTTCTCCAGCACGCGGACACTGCTTCCGCGCCCCTTGTAGCTGCCCAGGGGAACGGCGTAGTAGTTGCCTTTGTAGCTGATGGTGTTGTCCTTGCGGAGCATGTAGGTGGGAAGCTCCTGACGCGGTGGGGTGGGAACCCCCTTGTAGGGAAGCATGTGCTCCTTCTCCTCCTGACAGTACATGGTGGACGGTATCATGCCTGTCGTGGCGTGCGGCAGACCGTTGGCTGTCGTCTCAAGCCACCTGGCACAGTCGCTGTTGAGTGTCTCCATCCCCCTGAACTCATATCCCGCAAGGAAATTGTTTTTCACATACTTGACGACGTTCTCGACCTGCCCCTTGCTCTCGGGATCTGACTTGCGGCAGAACACGGCATGGAAACCGCATTCGGCAACAAGCCTGCCGAAGTGGGCTGTCAGTATGTAGTCACCCATGTTCTCGTCACGCAGAAGCACCTTGTCCTGGTCGTACACTATGTTGCGGGGCACTCCCCCGAAGAAGTCGAACGCCAGCTCGTGTGCGTAGGCGGCAAGCTCGGCTGTGAACGGGGTGTCGCTGAACCACACGAACTTATGGCGCCACCGGCTCAGGACAAGCACGAAGAAATACACTTTCTTCTTCCCTCCGGTGCCGTCATCTATCCACTTCTCCCCAAAGTCAGCCTGGGCATACTCCGCCGCCGCTGTCTGCTCCAGCATGCAGTAGGGCCGCCCGTTCCCCTCCGATTCCATCGGTATGTTCTCCTCAAGCCTTATACGCCGGACATAGTTGTACACCGTCTTCGGGTCGAACTTCCCCAGGTCGCTGAAGCTCATCCGAAGCTGCGTGTGGATGGCGGCGCTGCTCAGAAACGGATATAGTTCCAGCCGCTTCACTATGAAGTCCCTGTACTTGTCCAGACGGCTGCTGTAATGGCGTACACAGAAGCCCCGGCTCCTGAACTCCTCCTCACTCATCGCAAGATACTTGCGGATGGTCTTGCGGTCATAGCCCGTCAGCTTTTTTATACGGCTTATGCTATGGCCTTCTCGTTTTAATTCATTGATTTTGCTCCACATGAGATACTTCTTTATCTCAGAAGCCTTCGGGCGGGCATCCATTCTTTTTTGTGTTTTTAGTTTTCACCCACAAAATTAATGGATGTCTTTTTATTTTTCCCCCTATACTGGGGATTTTACTCTCCCGATTTCTGAGGATGCAAAATTACCGATTACAACAAACCGCTTACCCATGCTTTTTCAAATTTACGTATAGGATTGTGGCTAAAAATCCACTCCGTTCCGTCTTTGTCACACGCTAAATACGCCATATCATTCTCCTTTCTCAAAAAAATCTGAGCCAAAAAGAATATGAAAAGCTGATATTTTAGCACAACCTGCGATAATGTCAAACCTTAATTTTCCTTCGGCTTGTAATGTAAATTCTTTATACAATTCTTTTATCGCCTCTCTCTGCTCCTCCGTCAGCGTGGCGGGGTTTATGATTGGGGTCATATTGTTAATCTTTTAATGCTCGTTCTATATCTTGTATGATGTTTCCCACATCTTCCCACTCTTGCGACCTTACGGCATTCATCAAATCATTTTTGATGTCTTCAAGAAATTCCTTGTATTCGCTTTCTTGGGTATTCGCGCCCATCGCATAGGCTTCATAAAGCGTGGTCTGCAAAGGCAACGTGATTTCACGCCTTGCTCTATCTTCTAATTCTTTGTCTGTCATTTCTCATTGATTTTATCGGTTAACTTCTTCCTCACTCCCCACGCTTCAAGTACTCCGTTGAAGCCCAAAAGACGCGAAAGAGGATAATGGTCTATCCCGGCATATTCGGGATTCGGGTCATGTACGATATTGCAGTTTGCATCAATTACTACCATGTGCAAACCTTCATTCAAATTCTGACTATTGAAATTATGAGGTGAAAGAACACTGCCGAATAAGAGACCATCTATTGTATCTTCGGGCATTATGTCGGAGAGCCGGAATCCTTCGTCTAATTGAAGGAATGGACGGAAACAATCCGTCGGATGCCACAAATCCATTTTCTTTTCATTGAAGAACCTTGTCCCCCACTCATAACCATTGTCGTTGAGTACTAATTCCATCCTTTGCCACCAGTCTTCATATTCCACGAAATTGCATACAGAATCGTATTCCAATTCAAGGAGTGAGCATAACGTGGCTTTCATGCAGTCTCCGTTTCCGGAAGAGATTATCTGTTGATATACCTGTTTCATTTCCCATTGATTTTATCGGTCAGGGATTGGGAGAAGCGGAATCTCTCGCCATCGTCAATGACCGAGCATATCCTTCCGACGAGCATCCCGTGACTGCACTCTTGTTTGAGGTCGCAGTCTATGCAAGGTGTCTCAGCCGATTCAATGACATACACTTTTCCGTTGTGGATTATTCCATTGAGTCCGTTCATTTTCTTCTCATTTTAAGTTCCTTTGTATCGTGGTCATAGATTGCCAATATCTTAGCCGAGCCACGATTAGGGTTATCTTGAAGTTCATTGATTAAAGTGCCTTTACAGAAGTTAATAGCGACACGTTCATCTAATTCGGGAACGGTTGCTTGGAATCTACCTGAAAGGCAATCCTCCTCAATATCCGCTTGCGTCACCCACATAGTTTTAGTAACGACTACTTGCACTTTGTAAGATTTCATTTCCTCTTCTTCTTATGGTGAAACTTATCGAATTTAGCGTAGGGAGAGACGGGGCGTTTGGGTGGCATCGGATTATCCTCAAAATACGGCACGTTGGGTTCGGGAATTTGAACCATGAATACGCCGTATTCCTCCGCCATTATCTTTTCGTAGTCGGTCATCATCTCACTTAAGGTTTATGGTAGTCATCCATTTCAGATTCAAAGCAATCAAGACCCTCCTCCATATAGTCCCAATCGTCATTCTCCATTGCTTTGTCAAAGTATCCTTGTAGGTCTTTGAATGAATATCTCATATTATCCAGCATCCACAACGCACCTGCTTCAAATATCTCAGCTATCGTCATGCCGGTGCAGTTGTCCAGTTCCTTTCGGGCTTCTTTCTTAATGTCGGTCATATCTCAACTCCTTTCGCTTCCATTTCCTTGATTATCTTTCGCGCTGTCAGCAATTCCGAGTATCGCTTAGTCGCATTATCAACATCAATCTGCGCTTCGCTGTGAAATCTATGTGACTCCATGTCAGAGTTTTCAAGAACCGCTATTTTGGCCCTCACAAGTCTTTGATGTGCGTCCTTTAAATCATTGAGAGCCTTAGCCATCATTGACTCCAAGCAGGCGTGAGCGGTAATCTTCATCTCCCACCTCCTTTTCCGCACTTGCAGTCCGGGTCATGCACGATGGACGCGCCGCCGTAGCCGTAACTGCCGTTACCTAATCCACCTTTGCCTTTGAATCGGTAGCAGATATAGGTGTGATTTTTATAATGAAGAGTCTCCATTTGTTCTGTGCAAGCTATCTCACCGCCCTCTCTGTTTGAATACTTGAAGCCGCACAAGACTACGATGGCGGCGAGGGCGTATAGGTATTTTGATTTGGATTTCATATATCTTCAGTTTTAGTTTAAAGGATATGCGGTGATACTTGCTATAGCTTTTTCCCTTGTAGGATATTGTTTCGGCATCTTACATAAGCCAAATCCCGTGTATTCCATTTCAAGGTATCTCCATTTTCGTTGCCACCATTTCTTGTAGGTGATAGTCCACGCTGTGCCGACCAATTCTCCGTAGTAAATCGGTTGCACTCTGTATCGTGTTCTGAATGGATTCTTCATTTCTTCTCATTCTTTAAATGTCCGTTCTCCAAGCACCAAATTAAAAGCTGATAGAGCGCGTCTATGAGTTCGGGAGCAAACGATGACCCCATAAAGAAAGTCCTATCCTCAATGCTATCCCATAACTCATAATCAACATCGTATCCTTTGTTTGATACTTCTATACTTAGATGATAGTCGTCAATCTCTTTCGGTAGGATTGAGAGCAAATCCGAAAGACTGAATATCGGCTCACCGCCACCTACCTTGTGATATACATTAGGAATATCGGTCGGTGTCTGCACTCCTAAAGTATGCTTGCTCGCCAACTTCGCATCAACGCCAAGTTCAATGAGGTGGGCGGACTCTTCTACTGTTAATTGGGTTTTCATTTCTTATCGTTTTTAGGGGTGAAATAGGGACAAGGCAATGTCGGGTCATATATCAAAGGACACGTTCCACAACGCCCGATTATCTGTATAGTCTTAGAACTGCAGCACTTGCCGTTACTAAACAGCTTGCACTCTCGTGGGTCTTGGGTGGTATTTATCATTTCACAAGTTCAAATTCGTATGCGAATACATAGGGATTGGATTCCCATGTGTCTTTGCCTGACACTTGATCAATGAGAGACGCAAAGGCTTCGCGGGGTGTATCTCCGAGCCATATTCGCGTCCCATTGTCATTACTCACATAAAATCTCTGTGCCTTGTGACTAAACTCTATACCCTCCTTTATGCAATCTTCATCGGAAATATCCTGGAGCTTCTCTATTCGGACGTTTGTAATTCGGATTTGGTGGGGCATCAAATAGGCGCGGACAAACATCTTGTTAGACCATCCATTTGTCTGCTCAGCTGGAAAATCATAGCATCCGAACTCATCATCCTCTTCAGGGAGTGAACTGATTCCTGCTTTCTTATAACTTTGCGCTATCGCTACGATTTCGCCAATCTTATACTTAGGGAGTACATACCCTCCTTCAATCGTTGACTCGTCTGCATCATACAGACTCGGCCATTCAAGCATTGCACCATCTGACTGACGTTTGTAGACGTGGAATCCTGCAACCCATTCACCCCTGAACGATTTAGGGCAAGTGATAATACGTCTTGTCTGTGTCTTGCGTACGCTCAATACGGCTTGGGTGAGTCCGTATTTATCGTTGAACATTATCTTTTTCATGTTTGTTACTTATAAAGATAATAAGTAATTTAAAATGGGAAATATTATTGATTGGAATAACGAGTTAATAAATAGAGGGTATTTGAAGAATGGTCATCAGTGGGGAAAAGAGTTTAACGGTTATCACTATCGAGTGCGCCAAAATGGCAATGGAATCTTGATTGATTGCCCAGACTACAAACTACCCAATATGCCTGATGAACATATTCATTATAGGCAATTAGACACTATAGATGATCTTGATGAATTTGAAAGTAGAGCATTGAATGGATCACCATTGGAAATCTAATTCAAGTTGCACAGCCGGCTCCTTATATTCCGGATGGGAGGAAAGGTAACTCTCACGGAGCTTCTTCCTCATCGTCTCCCTTTCCTCCTCCGTAACATTGTTCTTATCAGCTTCAAAGTTCCACTTCAATGCAAGCTCAAGACTTCCATGAAATCGTTTCTCCTCAAGGAATACTGAATACTCGGTGAACATTCTCACAGCCCCCTTGGCACCTTCCTTCTCGCCATCCGTCTGGTCGCGGACATAAACGACATCCATCATCCTGTTGATGAACTTCATCGTCCTTTCCTCCCGCTGACATTCATTCTCAAAGATTACGGAAACATCCTCCTTCTTCCGGATCTTGTTGACCTTGCTCCATCCGTAGAAGACACGGAGATGCTTGGGGGTAGGCTTGCGCTTGCATTTGGCATCAAGGGCTTTGAGCTGGTTCTGAAGTATCGGATTCATTCGCTTATGTCTATCGGTTTAAGTGTCAATGATGCAGGATAAGCGGTATAAAATCCGTCAAACTTCTCCTCCTCGTGTCCGAAGTCAATGTCATAGAGGATACCGTCTATCTCGATGTAGACTTCATCCTCACTTTCTGAGAATAGCCGTTCTATCAAATCTGATTTTTTTCATAAGGCCATCGCATTATTTCCTGAATTTCTGACTGGTAATATTGCCGTTGTTATGCTCCATATAGAGAAAGTACATATCGTGATAACTCATTGTCCGATTAGGGTCAGCAAGTTCATCATCGGTCAGATGTTTGTTTATCATGTGTACTTTTGCACTTGTACCTTTTCCTGAAACTCTTCCGATAGTCTCCATGAAGTGAGGCTTTTCGCCGAATCGCTTCATGCAAAAATCATTGAGGTTCTGTTCGCCCTCTATCCAGATATAGCTATACATGGCTTTCGTCTTTAGGAAGTACGGGAATCGGCATCCAATGTGTCACTCTCAGGCTGACACCGACAACAAAGTCGTTTTTATCCTTTACGATGTAATCGTCGGCCTCCCTGAATGTCAGTCTGAATTCGGGGCACTTACGTCTCTCCCTGCTGTTGAGCCTGCTTCTGTCGACCCTTACAAGCACGGTCTCATAATAAGGCGGAAGCGCGTCTGCGGGAGATAACCACTGTCCTGCGAGTGCTTCGGCGGCTCCTGCGAGGTAGGCGTCCTCAATTTCCTTAGAAGACATAAGCCTATGCGAGTTCTTCTTGCTGAATTGCTTGAAGTATTCTTTCACTTTTTCTTCCATTGTATTCATGATCGTAAATAATCCCCGGACGCAAAGGTGCTAATTTTATAATTAAATCTTATGGATTATTTGGTGCATCCGGGGAATTTGTGTTATCGGTTCTTTTCTTTTGCTGATTTAAACCCGCCTGAGTATAACCCCGTACTTGGAGAAAGAATGACGGTGCCACGAACGAGCTCCATTCCTGGGTTCTTCTCCATGAACTCCCTGAGCTCTTCGTATGTCATGTGGTACACATTGATTCCTCTTGCTGAAACAAAGCTTTTGGAGGCGAACCCTCCCTCCAGCAGGAAACCGTCACATTCTGGCATGTATGAAAGTTGACTGAGGAACTTCGCACCGTCGGGATAAGCTTCCTCAATCATCTCTCGGGTTGACTTGGGATTGCATTTGAGGAATCCCGTCTCGGTAGCGTTGCTCATCGTTACCCATTCTCTACTCGGCTTTCTACGAAACAACTTCTTAATCTTTCTTAGAATCTTTTTCATCTTGCTTCTGATTTTGCTCATGGAACTTCATTAGGGTCTCCCTGACGGCTTCGACGGTTTGCTCGGCTTCTTCTTCCGATGAATACACCGCCCCGAATGTCTTTGTCTGACGGTTATCGTAGTTGTCTCGCCAATATTCAATTTTGACCTTTACGTTGTATTTCGGCTTCCTCTCGCTCGCCCATTCGCTCCATATCAGATCTTGCATTGCTTTATCCATAACTCACTTCCCCTTTCTCCAATGAAGGTAGCCGATCAACGCCACGAGTATCGCGGCTGTCACTATGATTGCTGTCTGTGCCGGTGTCATGATTGTTCGGTGTTAAGTAAAATCTCTACATAGTCTGCGAGTTGCTGAATTGTGAACTTGTCTTTGTCAATGCCAGGAGGGGCGTAGATGTATTTCGATGGCTTCATCGGTATGTCAACTGAAAATTCGGATGCTATATCGCTCATAAGCTCGTCAAATTCGTCTTGATCGAAATCTCGTTCTTTGGTGAGCTCCTTTGCATCAAAATCCTTTGTCTCGGGATGCCTGAAGAACACGTCAAGCATCTTTTGGGCTGTTTCGGATTGTGTCATGATTGATGGGGGTTAAGTTGGTTGATAAGGGCATCGGCGATTCCGACCGCAGTTCTCGCGACAAATTCCTTGGAGCAGCTTGCTGTTCCGTGCGCCAGCATCCCTTGCATCGCCGCGATAGCAGCTCGCTCCCTCAGCTCACGCTCATGCCTGTACTTCTCCGTATTTCTCTCCTCCACGGCCTTCATGGCCGCGTGCCATCCGTCATGGAAGCCGCCCTTGTAGTCGCGCTCCATGTATTCCGACATGTCCGGGTTGTCCTCCCGGTACTCCTTCCAGCACCCGTCGCGTGCCGTCCTGTAATCTTTAGGTAATTCTGTGTTCATCTTTGATTCTTGTTTAATGGTCTCTGTGCCGGGCAGGTACGGTAGCCCCTGCCCCTTATCCTCAGCATCCCGAGTGCGCACCAGCTTACGGAGCGGTGGTCGAGGATGGTGATGGTGGCGAAATAGACGCAGTCATCGCACGCTCGTTTCATCGTCATCCATCTGTTTGATTGTCATGGGGTCTATGAAATACCCGGTCCCCGCCTCGTCACGTATCATCCAGTTGCCGAGAGACGTAGGATGCGGCCATCCGCAAACACAGCGCCCGTCAAACGTCATGGCTCTTGATTTCGGCGGTATCATTTCCTCCCTCCTTTCCTCCGCGTCACCTGCCAGGCTATATAGCCCAGCAGGAGTGTGTCGATCGCGCTGAAAAACGTCAGCACGTCCAATGAAAGCATGTTGATTATCATTCGTTGTAGTATTCCACGGCGCGGTCGGCGATCACCCGACGGTCCGCGCGCTTCAGTCCTTCGTAAAACCATGAAGGAGCCCCGATCGAGCCGAAGTCCTCGAGATCGCGCTCCCATGCCCTGTATATCTCGTCACTGCGCTCGGCGAAGAGCGCGTCGCATTCCTTCCTGCTCCATGCGTTCCACATGTAGAAGAAGAAGCAGTCCACCGCTGATTCCTTATCCATGACCGTATTGTTTATTCGTAAGATTTGATTCCAAAATAGCGGTATGCGAGGCATTCCAACTTTCTCGCTTCATCGGAGACTATGCGGGTATCCTCCTCGCTGCAGTCTTTATCAAAATATATGTCGTTCATATTATTTCGGTTCTATTCCCTTTGATTTCAAATACTCCCGGCGAAACCTCTGAAAGTCCGCCTCCTTCTCCCTCATCTCATCCTCCGTAGGCCGCGGCCTCGCCACCGCCCGTCCGTTCGCCAGATAGTTCAGCTCCTTCGGAGTCCGCGCGCACCACTCCTCGAATGTGATTGCATTCCCGGAAGGCGACGTCTCCCGCCACTCCTCGTCAAGCCGCCTCTGCCGGGCCGCGATGCACTCCGCCTTGTAGTCCGCTATCCAACCCATAATGTCGGAGCCGTCAAGTTTGCCGAAGAGTTTCGCTGTCTGCTTCTTCTCCTCGAAGACAGCCTTGATGTCATTCAGCGACAGGTCCCAGTGTACCTTCACGATCATGTCCGCCACCATCGCGATCTGCCGGTCGGTAAGGTTCTTCTGCACGTTGAACCACTCGCTCAGCTCCAGCAAAGCCACGGAGACTGCCAGCCTCGCGCCTGGGGCTCCGAGACCCTGCTGGATCCTTGCAAGCGTAGGTGTCGCGTCCGTCAGCGGCTCATCGGCCTTGGCAGGGGTCAGAGCGTCGTAGTATCTCTCCGGCGATTCCCTTAAGGCGTTCAGAACATCCTGCGTCCTGGCGGGGAGCATGGGCCCCTTGCCTTTGGATATTTCGTTTTGCATTCTTCTTGATCCTCATGTGGTGTATCATGTGCCTCACCGCGTCGTTAAGGTCGCGGTGGCGTTCCTCCTTCAGCTCCCACTCCGTCAGCACCTCGCCGACGAGCTGCGGAAGCGCCTCTGCGTCTATCCCCTCGTTCATGCAGAAGGCCTCGAGAGTGATCCGTTTGGATTCAAGGAACCACCGTCCGAAGCGGTCAGGCGAATAGCCGGAACAGACCTCGTATGTCTGAACCGCTTGTGCTGTGGGTATCATAGTTATATATCAAGCTCTTCCCTTACTTCGGCCATCAGCTCTTCGCTCAGCAGACCCTCCAGCCCGTTGACTATGCGCTCCCTCTCGTATTCGACTCCATCGTCGAAGCAGGATTTAAGCGTATCGTCAAGCTCGTCACGTCTGTTGCGAGCTACGCGGTCGGCCTCCTGCCGTTGGTCATAATCTCTTGTGTATCCCATGTCAATATTCCGGTTTATAAAGACAGATGATGATACCGACACTGCTTACGTCGGCCTCCATGCTGTCGAATATCATAGGCTGATTGACACCTTTGAACCTTGCCGTGCATCTGTCGCTCCTGTAGAGCGCCTTGTTGAGCCGTTGAATAAGTTTCATGTCGAAACTGACCTCGGGCATCGGCACAGACGGCAGGCTCAACGCCCTTGACAGCACCTTCTCCGCATCAGGAAATTTCTCAAACTTGGAGAAATAGAAGAAAGCCTTGTTGTCACCCTTCGTGCATTCTATGCCGTCTTCCGCAATCATGATGCTGTCATATTTCAGCATTTCCCTGTAGAAATCAGCATGAAGGAATTTGCCGTTTAGAGCCTCTATCTCGTGAGGTTCCAGCCCGCATATCTCGTCTATTCGGTTCTTGACAAGAATCTGCTGGTTTGTCGCGTAGGCGAATCCGTTGTTGAAATACACGCACTCCAAATCCTTGCGCTGGTCGTTCCCTTTCAGGCAGGCGAGATGCATCTGCGCTTTCTTATTGAAGTTGTTCTTTGTTTCTGCCATATCTTCAATCATTTAAATAATCAAATATCGAATACTGCTTCAAGTGGGGTCTCTTCCCCGATTCCTCCGCGATTATGCGGTCGAGTTCGGCTTCCATCTTGGGGTTCTTTGCCTTTAGGAAACTGAGGGAAGTCTTGATTCCTTTGGCACACGCCACTATTGCTTTCGAGCGCGATGGAAACAGATTAGGCTTATCCAAAGCGCAAGGTCCACCACCTCCCATGCAATCAAAGTGCCAATCGTAGCCGTAAGACCATCCATTCGGAGTTTCGGAGACCTCTATCTCAAAGTAAGTGTAATGGTCATTACCAAACTGATAAGGCTTGTCGGGGTTAGTGCACACTCCAAACTTGTTATACTCGTAGCCGTTGAAGGTAGTCATCGCTCAATCCTCCTTGCTTTGTCAAGCGCATCCTCAGCACCTTTCGCACTCCCCAATCTCTCTCGGAAGCGGTCTATGGTCTTGCGCTCGGGATGCTTCGCCGCGTCACGCTTGATGTAGTAGTCAAGTTGCGCCCTCTCGGTCTTGACCTGCACTGCAACCAACTTCCGCAGCCATTGCAGTTGGGAGCGCGTTATCCTGACCTCAAACATATCCGATGGAAGCAGTCTTGCATCCATATCCTTCGCGTACTGCGTAAGGTTGTTGATTGATACCTTGCTCATTGCTATCTGTTGTCTCCGCATCCGTGAATCACATCCCTCTCCATCCGGTCCTCCACCTTGCTGTTGTTCATGCAGGCAATCTCGGAGAGCGGATAGCCGATCGCGGATGCAAGGTTGGCTATATACCAGAGGCAATCTCCCAACTCAAAAGCGATTGCATGTCTCACACCCGCATCAAACTCCCCTCCCTTATCGCGGAGGACTTTCTTCACCTTGTCGGCCACCTCTCCCGCCTCTCCGCAGAGACCGAGCGCAAGGAAGGGAATCTCGCCGTCATGCTCGTAGATGGCGGTCGATACCGCCTTTTCCTGATATGCGTCTATATCCATAATCCGTTTCTCTCTTACCGCCGCGGAGCTTCAGCTCCGCCCTCTTTTGTCCTTATGTGCTTCTGTCTTTGATCAAAAGCCTCAGTATCCTCTCGTTCTCCGAAGGCCGGTAGCCGAGGTTGTCGGCCACATCCTCCGGCCTGATGATCATTATATGCCCGCTCGGATGCTGCACCTTCAGCCGTCCGCTCGCGTACAGCCGCATCACGACCGCCTCCGCCAGCCCTCCCGCCGAACGTATCAGCACCGTGTCCCACGGCCTTATTCCATTCTCTTCCATATTGTCTGTCTTATTTCGGCGGCGTGAACTCGAAGGCGATGTCGTTCAGCGTAGGATGGTATGTCAGCAGCCTCGACCTCACGAGGCTGTTCAGCGCATCCTTGACGCGGACCGGCGACAGCCTCTCCAGGATCTCGGAGGTCGTGGCGTACGGCGGCGCCGTTCCCCTGCGTTCCTTGTCCCCGATTATCTCCGCCACGACCGCCGCAAGGCATTCCTCCAGCGGCGGCGTCTGTTCAAGCTCCTCCTTGCTCATGTCAGTCCCAGTATATGTCAATGTCAGTTTTTGAAAGCTCGTTTATCAGTATTCCCGCGGTCAGCTTCCGCGCCGGAAGCTTGGCGTCGTAGCAGTCTCCGGCAAACTGAGGGATAAGGCCGTAGAGCTTCATGAACTCACCCTGCACCATGCACATGTCCGGAACGTCCACCCTGTATCTCTCCCTTATCTCACGGTCGCAACTGCGGGCGTAGGCCTTCACCGCGTCAAGGATGGTCATCGCCTGCTGCACCGCGATCACCAATGTGGCGTAGTCCTTTCGGATGTCCTGCTTCATGGTCTCGAACTCCAGCGCGTTGAAGAGCCGCGAGAGGTGCTTCTGCACGAAATCCTCGAACGCCTCCGCGCACTCCCTTTCGTTGCGCTCCGCCTTCCCGTCTATCGCCCGTGAGCGAAATTGCTCATACTCTCGTTTCAGCTGACGGACACGCCTCACGAGCGGCTTCGTTTCCGACAGCCGCATCTGAATCACCACGTCCAGCACCGTCTCCACATAGTCCCATCCCATGTTCATCAGCGTATAGAGGTTGGCCGCCCAATGGAGCAGCACGTCCTGCGGGACGGCGTCTGCGATCTCCACGAACCGCGGCCTCTTCGGAACGGAGACCGCCGTCACGTCAAGTCTTATCGGGGGGGGGGTATTTCGCATCATGTCCCATCTGATATTTAATCTTTAATATTTAATATTTTACAATTACCGCCCCTATCCATCGCGGACAGGAGCGGCCGAAACTAACCTATAAATCTATACCATGAAACGATCAAGTACTTATCTTTTAATCTGCGCTTCCGTCAGATACCTGACAAGCCCCCGGCTCTCGGCGAAGTCCATGAACTCGTTCAAGAGCGCGAGGTTATCGGCCTCCATGTCCGGATAGCGGTAACATGTTATCGGCGGAGCGTGCCGGGTCAGTTCAAGACCTCTCACGTCGTAACCATGCTTCTCCGGCCTGTAGCCATGAAATCTGAACAGGTCGAAATGAAACACATCCGCACTGAATATGTCGAGATAATATCTCCATTGGCAGGAATCCATGTACTCCTTGTCGCTACGGCTGGAATATATCGTCTTGATGTCACGTAACTCTATGCCGTCTATCATATCGGCACATCCGGTCACTACCGCACGTCCGTAATCCTTGTACCGCCGTATCTCATGGAACGCACCGGGATGCTCGCCCCGGTAGTCAAGAGCGACTTGAAGCTGTTGGGCGTTGAACATTACGGCGTGTCCGTCAACATCTATCCGGCATCCGTCCTTCGGGTCGGCGTATCGCGGCTCTCCGGTCTCAATAATTGAGTGGAACGCCGTGCCGATCCGTGTGTATTCATTACCCTTGAAATCCCCCTTTATGGTCTCGATGACCCTCTTCTCGGGAATCTCGTAGTAGTCGCGCTCGATGCTGTTGGTGATGAACCGCCGGAAAGCCTCAAGCGTCGTGACCCTTACTGTCGGTTTGCACATCCCTGATGAATTTTTTGGAATCCTTGTCGTAGGAGAATCCCTTCTCCGTGAGCGCGGCTTTCAGTTCGGTGAAGAACGGACGTTTCAGTATGTCGGGGAGCTCCTTTGAGTCGGCGAGGATCGCGTCTGCATCCTCCGTGGTCTCGACTCCGGCTGTCTTTGCCCGCAGGTCGGCGAGCAGTTCCTGGGCCCTGCGCTGCGCCTCCGACTTGGACCGGATGGCGGCCTTCACCTGCCTGATGATGTCGGCCATGCACGTATCGAACTCCTTCGACGGAGCGTTCGGGATAGCTATCGTGCCGAGCTCCGCCACATTCTTGCCCACGAAATTGTCAAGGGGCTCGAACGTGATCACGCGCTGCCTGTTCTGGATCCATACATAGCCCACCTGGTCCGCGATCCTGACCAGGAGGTCTTTGCTCTGCCCCGTGCAGTCCGGTGAATGCTTGATCGTGTCGCCGTCCTTCTCCTCCTTGTCGTGGCATATGAAGATGATGTCCTTGCCCTTGGCGCGAAGCCGGTTCACAAACGCCTTGAACTGGTCTGCGATCTCTCCGAAACGCTTCAGGGAATTGGTCTTCAGCTTGTAGTTCTGACGGCACACGTATTCCACGAGATAGTCGTCGAGGGTAGCCTTGGCCGTATCGACCACCACGGTGTCGTATGCGTCGAAAGAAGGCTCGTCACTGAGGATGTCCTCCCATTTGGTAGCGACCGAAGTGTCGACGATCCGCACCGCACGGTCATAGCCCCGGTCGGTGTCCACGAGGATCGGATTGTTGGCCGTTGTGGCCACGCTTGTCTTCCCGCTGCCCGGAACGCCGTACAGCACCATGATGATGCTTCGTTCCGGAAGAATGGTGTCTTTCTTGATTATAGCCATTAATGTTTATATTTTTGTAATGATGAATGTTTCAGTCTATCCCGCACATATACTCCTCCCGCCTGAGAGCCCTGCGCGACATCTCCTCCGCCTCCCTGCGTCCCGTCTCCGACACGCACAGCTCCGGACGGATGCTCCCGTAGTCCATGTCCTCGAAACGGTGGAGCAGCTCCCTGTCCCCCTCCGGGATGTCCAGCGAGTCAATGTAGTCACTCCATACTCCCATACACCCTCCATTCCTTGTTGATTTCAACTGCGAGCCCGAACACGAGCACCCCGAGCATCTTGAACACTATCAGCCTTGCTGCGGTCGCCCATAGCGAAAGCGACTCCGGCGGGATGTCGCCCAGCATCAGGAGCGCAAGCCCTATCAGCGCGCCTATCACGCACTGTCTGATGAATCTTTCCATATGTTTGTTGATTTATATATAAAGTTTTATTCCGTACCGCTCCTTGAAAATCCTCTCCGCCCATTTCGGGACTTCCGTAGCCTTTTCAAGTTCGGCGATATATTCCTTCAAAGGTTCTATTATCTCGGAACCGGGGACCTCGCCGCCGGCGATGCCGAAGCGTTTCTGAATGTATTCCAGATCAGCCTTACACTTGGGCGACATCACGATGTTCTCATTGTTGCCGAGAGTGTGGACTACCGCAAGGATTCTTGCGGATGTATCGGTGCTGATTGCCGGAATCCCCATAGTCAGGCAGTCCTGAAGCCAGCGCCTGTAATCGTCAATCGTCAGCATACCTCGTTTCGTCCTCCAAATGCTGATAGCCGTGGATGTGCGGTTTCTTCTCCAGCTCGTGCCAGCACTCCCCGCACATCACCCTGATGTTCTCCGCGTTGTTGCGGCCCTCGGAGCCCTCGGGAAGCGTCCGGTGAATGTGGCAGCTCTTGTCGATCGGTTTGCCGCACACCTCGCATCGGTTGTCCGCCATTTCAAGACGGAGGTTGCGCTGTGAACTGCGGTAGGCGTTTCTGAGCCTGTCCTTCTTCCTGAGCCTCAGCGGCTCGCGGCTTATCCATATGTGGAAGCCGAAAATCTTGAATTTCTTCATATATGCTGATGTTTTAAAGGATTTTTAAATAAACCGGACTATCTTCACAGACCGTCCGGGCAAGATTCTTATGAATATAAATGTGGAAAGTGCAAGCGGAGGGAGTCGAACCCTCATGCGGTGGTAGGCTGCCGACAGCCACATCAATATCGGCATCCCCTGCGGCTCCGAATCGCAGGCTTCGCTTGCTTGTGAAAACCGGACTATCCTCACGGACTGCCCGGAACTAACCTTAAAATCAGATTAAAACACAATTTCTCTTGCTGTGTGCCTACAAGATGTGTCACGACCTCATAGGCTTATGTCTTGCACCGGACGTCCTCCCGGATTGCCCTACGGGGAACAGATAATTCCAAAATATCCTAATACTTTACTTGTTTCGGCACGTCGTCGCGACGTTCCTTTTTTCCATTTATGAAAAATGCTTGCTTTGCTTTATCCCATACTTACATCATGCGGGTGCCCGCGGGGGTTCCCATGGTGCCCCGGGGGCTTGGCGTTTCCGCCGTTTTTCATTATCTTTGCAGTCGGAAAACAAAATAATGAAATATGGATAAATTTATCGAAAGGGCGAATGAACTGATCGCCCGTTTGGAATCCTTTGGCAATACATCAAGGCTTGACACCATCGTTGCTCTGTCTTACGCCTCGGAAGATGGTGGCGAATCATACAGAACAAAGAAACACAATAGAGATGCGTTGGAAGACTGTCTGCTTGATGCAAGGATCCTTCTCTACGAGTTTAACTGCCCACCGCTTTATGACGAAGCGATGAAGGCTATTGGGCCACAAGATCCCGAAGGTCCTGAGCTTTGTCGCCTTCTTCGGAAACTGATTGAGACCGCTGAGCTCCGTAGACAAGGCTGCGACTGATTTCCTCAGCCTGCCCCTCTTTATTATATCCGTGACATCGCAGGATTGATTCCAACTGCGATCTTACCATCTCCCTTATCTCATCGGCATTGAGAGAGGGAAGTCCGTCTATGCCCATTCCCGTTATATGAAGGTCGCACTCAAAAGACAACTGTATGCCCTTGTTGAGCCTTGTGTTTACTGATATTTCCATACTCATTGAATTTTGGTTAGCAGCCATAGAAGGACTCGAACCTCCGACCTGCTCAATGTCTTGGATTCCCGTACTCTGTTTTCAAACCGGGTGTCTATTACCGTTACTACCAAGCCTATGTGTCGCTCTGACCAACTGAGCTATATGGCTTCCGTTATATATAGTTGACCAATCAAGTAGTCATCCATGCTGCCTTATACCGGGTGCGCCGTCATACGCGCTCACTGCCACCCCTAAGGCTTCCGTTATCGTGTCCTTGGTTAATGACCTTACCTGTACTCGGCTTTTTACGACCTTTCCTTTTTTTTTCATCGGTTCAGGTACAAGGACTAAATGTTAAAGGGTTAATCACTGTGCATCATGTTTTCCTGCTCTCGGTTGATGCGATATAAACCTCACGCCTCGTTTATCGGTCAGACGCCACCTCCAGCTATTTCTCGTCTTGGCTTGCATAGCCATGTGCCTCATCCTATACGCCGTTTGCGTACAAGGGAACTCCTTGCCGACGTATAGGAACCGCTATGTCATTGTGCTCTCTTATGGGTGGGAGCTTTCCCAAGCTCCCGCATCGTCGGAGTCTCCACCCGCCCCGCCCCGGTTTTCTCTCTTACCGCCGCGGAGCTTCAGCTCCGCCCTCTCAAGCCTCAATAGCTCCTCCAGAACCGCTTCACCTCCTTGCCGGTGAACATCCTCCGGCCATTGCGACCCGGAATCCAATCAATCCCGCCGTTTCGCTTTCCTTTGTCGGCGGCTCTGCTGATGGTGATCCGGCTTAATCCGAGAACTTCTGCCACCTTGCCGACCCCGCCTTTCCAACCATCCGGAATATCCGGACATTCATTCACCAAATTCATCGCCGCCTTTCGTTTCGCGTTCGCGTTTCAGGAAGACCCGGTAGTTGTCGCCGTTCTCGTGGACACCTGCGACCTCCCATCCGCCCTGTCCCCACATGTCGGTGGTCAGCACATACTTGTCGCGGGGGACGTTGTGGAGAACGTGGTTGTAGAACTTCCTCATGCCTTCTGCTCGATCAAGGGAATGATGCCGTTCTTCTTCAGCTCGTTGTAGAGGAATAGCCTCCCCTTCTGGAGCCACTTAGTGTTCATCACCACCCGTCCGGTCTTCGAGGCTTCCGGAACGAACGTCTCGGAGTGGACATAACCCATGGTATTGTATGGAGCGTAGAGGATCCACTGTCCTCCCACCTTCCGCTGAATCCGGAGATTGCGCAGTATGATGTTGAACTTCTTCGCGCTCATCCCGTAGTCGGCCGCGATCTGGGTAGTGGTGACGGTCGACTTGCTCTGAAGTATCTGGTCAAGATAGCTCGTCCTCTCATGCAGCGACGCTATCGCCCGGTCCTTCTGCTCTATCTGCTCCCCCTGCGCCAGCAGCAGCGTGTTCTGACGTTCGATCTCCCTCTGCTGCTCCTCGATCCTCCCCTGCTGCTCTGCCGCAAGAAGAAGGGCCTCGCGGAACGATGTCGGCACCTTCGGCTGGTTCGCCATCTCAAGCTCAATCCAGCGGTTGATGATTTTCTCACGGAGTAAAGCGTTGTAGCCGCTTGCAAGAATTAGGCATCCGGTTTTGGTAAGATTGAAGCAAGGCCTTTTCTCGCCTTTTGCATCGATATATTCAACCTCCACAAAATTGTGGGCGTTGACTCCCTGCTTCAATAAGTTTCTTACATCCCGCAAGATAGCATCGTGTCGTTTGCCTGTTATCTCCGCTATCTGGAGCGAAGACATCGTCTCGGTGTTCATCAGCTCATTCATCTTTCGCCTCCTCCTTTCCTATAATCCACCACCACCATATTCTGTGTGCCGAGCCGTGATATGACCATCACATCCTTCGGTATCCCCAGCTCCTTGCGGACTTGGTACGCGGTCTGGTATGTTGAGTCAAGGTCAGCGGCGCCGGAACACTCAATAGTGAGCTTATATCCGGGTTTCAGATTTCTGATAGTGTCTCGCGTTACCATATTTATTAAATTTACTCTTAAAAAATTTGCATAAATAAAGGCGAATCACTATCTTTGCATTGTGATTATGTAGAAGTTGCTCCGACGAGCGACCCGCCTTTGTATTGTCTTAATTGTGGTTCTTTATTAAAGACAGTGCAAAATTAATATAAACTTTCTGAAATATCAAGTTTACTTGATATTTTTAACTTTTATTAACCTTTGCGCAACATATGAATGTAAGTAAACTTAAATCGGCCATCGAAACGTCAAGTCTTACTAAAAAGCAGATAGCAGCAGACAGCGGCATATCTCCGCAGGCTCTCCATGGTATTCTGGAACAGAAAGTTGATCCCAAAGTCTCCACCCTTGAAGCCATTGCAAATGTGGTAGGAATAAAAATGGGTTCGCTTTTTGAGGACAGCAATATTGAGATTAAAGACAATAAGCGCAGTTTCAACTCCAATGCCGATGAGATCATCAAGGAACTTACTTCTATCATCAAATCGCAGGAGGAACGTATAAGACAGCTGACTGATAGGTTGCTTGGGTTATAAATGATTTTCAAATTTATATTATGAATGATAAAGTATTTATAGTTTGTGTGGAAATCAATCGCCAGATTCTTCGCGAAAGATTTGAGCACACCATGATAGGAAACGGGACTCCTAAGAAAATTATGGACAATGTCTATGCATTGACAACTCCATTTTCTTTCAAAAGCGAACAGATCCGAGATCGTATTAATGCGATCTTCAGTAACGAATGCGAGGTGTTTGTTATGAAAGCAAGCGTCGACGCATCGTGGAGATTGGATGTGTCAATAGGGAACTGGTTGCGCTCAAACATCTAAGGTATGGCATCTGGTACGACTCGTGCAAATGGCACTACGCGATCCACTCAAACACGGGAAAATGTAAGGAATGTGAGAAGTGGAGGACTCATAACATACACTCTCACTGAGCATCAATTTGAGACTATGTATAATGGGAGACATGGAGATATAAAGCTCAACATAGGGCTAAGTTGCATTTCATTCCTTATTGGACTTTGGATCGAAGACCTTCTTATTACAGAAAGAACAGATGCCTATGTCGCGACATTCTGGTGTCTTAATGTTATTCTTTCCGTAGTGGGCATTATATGTATTGCCATGCACCTCCGAACAAGACAGAAGATAGATCATCTTTATTCTACTTTGAAAGAGGAGGCTGAAAATGTCAATCCAAACTAATGAAAATATATTTTATGAAACAACTGTTATATCTGCCATTGCTTTTAATATTGCTTATTGCTTGTCGAGAAACGCCAACCGTAATGAATGTAAAAATTGGCGATTCGCGAGAAGTTGCATTATCAGCATTGGAAAGAAATGGATATAAACTTCAATTTGGTGTAAGTCCTGAAGCAGGAGAAATTGCTACATACAATCCGGATGGCATTTTATGGGGCGAAGACTGGAAATATCTGACCCTTAATTTCGGCCCCGACAACAAGGTGATTCGAATCACTCTTGAAAAGTTTGGCAGGATTGAAAACAAACAACACCTGGACCTAATCTTTTCATATGTTGAAGACTGGTATGGCAAGCCTGAATACCTTGATGGCAATACAGTGAAATTTGGCAAAGACAAAAGCCGCTATGCTTTCTTTGTAATGAATAATAACGCAGTACTTGTCTTGCGATGATTCCGACTACTAAATCCTTCTACCGCCCCGGCGAGGTCTCATCCATGCTCGGCGTGGCCCCGTCCACCCTCCGGTATTGGGAAGATGTGTTTCCTCAACTCAATCCGGAACGATCGCCGGCCGGAACCCGCAGATACGCCCAGAAGGACATCGACACATGCCGCGACATCATGTTCCTGATCCGCGACAAGGGTCTCTCCATCGAATACGCCCAGAAGGAAATGGCCCGGCAACGCAAATACCCTCCGAGACAGCCACGCAAATGCACGTCAGTTGCCGAAGCTGTCTCCCTGCTCAACGAGGTCAGAGAGTCCACAGAAGACCCCCACATGGCTTCTGCCGTTGACTCGGTGATAAAATACCTCGAAGCTATTCAAGCGGATAATCAGTCAACCGATTCTCAGCATGCTTCAAACCGAAGGTCAGACGCTGATTTCATCTGAATTTGTTGAGAACTGCATAAATATACAATTATCCATCAAGTTTTATTCAAGCGCAATTTACCCATACAGTATAATGATCCATCAAACACCATATCATCATAATCATGAACACAAACGGATTGAGGGAGTGAAGCGAAGTGAGGGTATAGTCTGCCTCTTGAGGGCGACGCACCCCCGGCAGGCAACCCTCCGAACACAATCGGCCTATCGGTCGTTCGCTTCGTTTCGGGGCGGGGTCGCGGATGATCGTTCCCGCTTGGGTGTTTGCTCCATCATCGAGCCGTCCCTGCATCACCCTTTCGCCTTGCAGTGCGATTTGGACGTTCCCACAGTATCGCCATACGATCACGCCCTGCCGTTGACTATCCCGTCCAGCGTGAAAGCGGCTTTCGCCTTTATGACCTCTACCCCCGCCTCCTATGCCTGCCGTACTTCAGTTCCGGCAGGTCTTACGACTGAGACAAAAAAAGAAGAGCCGCATCTTGTGGGGAGACTATGCGGCTCTTCGGATTCAGGAATCAGCACGTGACTCCCGTGATATTTTCAGCCATCGTCTCCCCTTGATGCACTGCAAAATTACAACGATAAATCAGAATATGCAATACCCCGAAATAACCGAGTTTTTGTATTTGTTAAAACTTTTAACAATCACCTCCGCTTGTTTGAACGATGTTTGAACGATGTTTGAACATAAAATCAAGAGCTTGGCAAATCATTTAAAATTAACAAATTACTCTTGGTTGTAAGTTTGCACAAAAAATTTGAAGTAACTCAAAATTCACATGTCTAACAAATCATAGTTAACAAAATGAAGCACAATATCAATAAGTTAAATATCAATAAATTATTATATATATTCTTATAAAGAGGCTTTCTGTTTCTTTTCGTATAAATGTGTTACATTATGTATCTTTTGTTTGAACACGTTCAAGCAGAAAACGAGTAAAATCTTTAATATTAATTAACATATAAGTTAATATAATTTAACAATTATGACCTATAAGTTTGTAGTCCGCAAGGAGAGAAACAATGCTGTGATGCTCCGTCTGACGGCCAACAGGAAGAGTTCGGAGCTTTCCCTCGGTGTATCCGTCGCTCCCGAAACCCTCGAAGAAATACTCCATGGTGAAACTCCAAAGGGGTACAAGGAACAGTCTATGGTGATACGGCATTACCAGTATGTTTTGGAAGATCTGATAGAGCAACTTAAGGATGAAGGAGTAAAGATATTTTCGGCCTCCGAATTCCAGCAGCGCATCCGCAAGGAGATAGAGGGGAGAAAAAGCCCAAAGACTTCCGAAAGTAAGAGAAGTGACATCTATCCAGTCTTTGAAGAGAAGATAGGGACCTTACGTAACCTTAATACACAAGAGACTTATACTAAGGCTCTTGGGTATATAAAATGCTTCTGCGCGGATGAGGAAAATCCACTGCGAAAAGATCAGGAAGCTCTCATGTTCGCAGACATAACACCCAAATGGCTGACCGCCTTCGATAATTGGATGGCTGAAAAAAGAAACCTTAAGACCAATTCAAGGTGGCTCTATCTTCTGAAACTCCGCGCAATCGTCAATAAGGCCCTTGACGATGAGATCATAGAAAAGGATCCGTTTCGACGCTTCAAGATACAAAGAGAAAAGACACGTAAGCGCTCCTTGTCGGTAGACGACCTTCGGCTTCTTTTCAATTACCAGGGCACGAAGATCCAGCAATATTACATTGATATGTTTAAACTGATTTTTATGCTCTGTGGAATCAACACCAAAGATCTCTACAACCTCAAAAGCATTACCCGCAACGGACGTATCGAATATAGACGCGCCAAAACAGGGCGTCTGTATTCAATCAAGGTTGAACCGGAAGCGATGGCGTTGATTAATAAATACAAGGGCACGGATTATCTTCTGATCATAGCGGAGAAAACTCCGGCCTTCAGGTCATATACATCACTTTTCAACGGTATGCTTAAACGAATCGGGAAAAAGATTGATGCACAGTTGGTGGCCGATAAAAAGAAATCCGACAAGGAGGAATCCGACCTATCGCAAATTTCCCCGTATTGGGCCCGCCACACATGGGCAACGATAGCGCGAAAACTGAAGGTTCCCATCGACGACATAGCACTTGCTCTCGGACACAGCACAGGACACGATACAACCGACATCTATATAGCGGAAGACCATGAAGCGATCGACATAGCCAACCGCCGCGTCCTCGACTATGTGCTGTACGGCAAATCCTAACCCTTCAGGGAAGAGTTGACAACAAACCTCCCCTTCTCGTACACCACTACCCTGTTGAGAAGCGTGTAGATGTCCGACAGGTGCCGCTCCATCCTCGGAAGGCTTGCAAGATGCTGGTTGGCGGCGGTCAGCAGGTCGGTGTAGTCTATGGTCTTCGCCGGGCCTGCGCTTCCGCCGGAGACCGTAGCCGACCCTCCCTGCAGGATCATCCTGATCGCCGCCACGTTCTCGCCGATGGCCGGGACGTGGCTGAGATAGTAGTTCTGCGTATTGAGCGCGGCGGTGTTGGCGTTTATCTCCTCGCTTGTCGCGCCCGCCACGTTCTTCGCGATTCCGGTGTAGCTTTCGTCTGCCTCGCCGATAAGCTGCTTCATGTCGTAGCCACGCGCCTCCAATGCTTTCCACAGCACCTCCATACCGTTGTTGGCGGCGTTGAGCGCATCATCCATGCCGCCGACAAGGGAATCAATTGCTCCGTCAATGTTGTTGTCTTTCAGCATCGCGTCCATCTTGTCCCACATCGGAGTCAGGGCGTTCTCTATGACCCTCGCGGCGGCTCCCTCCACGAGCATGTTCTTAATCATCTCGGAGTAGTCGCCCTTGATTGCGGCGAAGGTGTCCGACATCGAAACCCTTGCGTCAATCCACGACTGCGCCATCTGCCGGGCTACATCCTGGCGGTTGGTGCCGGTGAACTTCTCGACAAGCTGGGTCTGCATGTCGGCGATCTCGTCCATCGTGTCCCGGTATGAGTTCTCATACTCCTTCAGTTTCTCCTTGTCGGTCTTCTTCCCTTTGCTCTTCTCTGCTTCAGCCTGTTTCTGATAAGCCTCCGCCTGTGCTTCAAGATTCTGCAACTCCTGATTGTAGTTGCGGATATAGTCTGCGCCGAAAGCTTTCTCAGCCGCCTTCTGTACCCGTGAGTAGGTGTATTCAAGCTGCTCCAGGAGTTCCTGCTGACGGCGTATCTCCTTGTTCGCCTTGCGGATTCTGTTGGCGTTGAAGAGATTCACAAACCCTACAAACATCTTAGGGATGGCGGTCAGCGTCGAGCTTATGACACCCACCACATTACCGCTCATGGCCGCGCTGACGATGTCCTGTATTCCTCCCGAAATCTCTCCGAGAGCCGAAGCCACATCGTTCCAGTACTGCACGTCCTCCTCGTCCGCGCCGAGGGCTTCGGAAATATCAGCCACCGCTCCGGCTATGTCGCCGGCCCAGTTGAGCATCTGCATAAGCTCATTGGAGGAAAGACCGATTGCATCCTTGACTTTCTTCCAGTTCTCAAGAGCCTTCGCCGCTGCGTCCTCATTTGCCGCCGCATTGTCAAACTTCAGTTTGGCCGCCGCTATCTCCTCCTGCGTGGACTTCTCATCGTCAAGCACCGCAAGGTATTCCCTCTCGGCTTCCAGACGCGCCTTTGCCGCTGCGTCAAGTGCCTTTTCCGCGCCCTTCTCGCTCTTATTGCCAAGACCGTCCCCCGCTTTGCCCAGCCCCCGGTAATCCCGGATGCCGTCAGCAATCGTCTTGAACGGATTGCGACGGGCAAGCTGAGTATCTATCTCGTTGAGACGCCCCTGCAACTCCTTCAACTGCGTAGGATCGAGGTTCTTCCACTCCCCCTGCATGGCGATGAGGCGGTTCCTCATGTTCCCCAGCATCCGCGTGGAAGCATTGTCGAGATCATCAAACATTTGCACATACATCGGAGAGTCCTTGAACGCCTCGTATTGCAGTTTCGCCACCTCCTCCGCTTCCTTGCGCTTGAATCCAGCGATAAGGTCGGAACCAATGCCCTTATCGAGCTGTCCGCTATCCATCTTCTTCTGAATAGCCTCTATCTCAGTTGCTGTCTTCCGGTACACGTCAGCGAGCTTGTCGCCGTAGGTCTTCGCCTTCTCAGTCGCTTTCATCCAGCCCTCTATGGTCTTCGCAAAGTCTTTCTCGGCGTTGTCTGATAGCTTTATAAGTTCCTGATACGCCTTACTCTCCATTCCTCCGAGTGCATCCTTTTGAGCTTCAGCAAACTCCCGTAGCTTCTTCGGGTCAAGAGAGTCGTCAGGGAAGAACACGCCCATGTCGAGAGTGGCCGACGTTGAGCCGACAATCGCCCTGATCTGCTCCTGTATCTGTTTGTCAAGGCTTTCCCCGTCCTCTCCGTAAATGGAGGTGGTCAGGTTGATTGCGAGCTCCGCGTCTCCCGTCTGCGAGAGTATCTTGTCGTAAAACTCCTTCGCCATCTTGGTACGGGAGATGCGGTCGGCGAGCTTCTTCAACTCGGCTTCGATGTTCTTCTGCGAATCGTCAATACCTACCTTCTCGATAGTCCAGCGGAGTTCTTCCAAATCCTTGTCAAGCGAAGGGAATGCCTTGCGCGGCAACTGCTCCATCTTTCCATAGAGGATTTCAAGAGCCGACACAACGTCATTGGCGGTCTTAGGAAGTCCTATGCCGTACTTCTTGGAGAGCATGGCGATTGTGTCCTTTGCCATACGGTTCATGTCGGCGGTGGCTTTCGTCGCGCCCTCCTGCTTATCCAGTTGCTTGTACTCCTGATAGAGTTTCTGCACAAGCGAGATTTCCTCTTTGAGGTTCTGGAGACGTGGGTCGGACTTACGGCCACCACTCTTCTTCTTCTTTTGCACTGTATATCCCTCAGTAAACGGCACAAGCTTGTCAAGAGCCTCAATCTCTTTTTTCATCTGCTCGACTTCTGCTTCAATATCCTTGCCGAGAAGTTTGTTCCACCACTTACTGATAACCCCCATGTTGAGCAATGTCTGCTCTTTCTCCTTGAGTCTTGCTTTGAGTGTTTCCTGCTGTTCTTTGAGCTTTTTGAGATAATCGTCCACGCTTCCGCTTCCATCCCAAAGATATTTCTTCATCTTGTCAATGGAAACCCCGAAAGAATCCGCCACATCAAGCAACTTCTGACGAATCTGGACGGCAGTGGGATTGGTAGGCGCGACATTGCCCCATTCTTTCTGGATTTGACGTATCTTGTCAGCAATTTGTGGATATTTGGCATTGAGGGCCTTGATTATGGCATCGAAGTTAACGGTGGTGATCTCCATCAGGTTATCCGGATCGACACTCGCTACCAGATGGATCCAGTCTTCATTCCATTCCGTTTCCTTGTCCTTGATCGCATTTTCGATGGAAGTGTCGCTTTTTATCATATCCGCAACAACCTTCATCGTCTCGTTTGCCTTTACCTGCTGGCCCAGAAGGGTGTTTTCGTTTATAGCGGAACCGTCAGGATTGGTCAGTGTAAGGTCACTGATTTTCTTTTTAGTTTCTTCAATCGCCTTCTGAAATTCATACGAGGCTCCGGCCATTCCTTTCATCCGGTTTTCAAAATCAGCAGATTCCCTGTCCAGATCGCCGAGCGCGTTGTAAAATTCCACAAGATACTTATCGCTCGCCCAGATAAGGTCATACCATGGGCTTCCGGCGTTTGCGGCCTGAAGGTTAGACATCTCGACCCCATACTTCCTGGCGGCAGCAATCATCCGCTGGGTTATGGTGCGGGTGTCCCTTTCTCCTTTTTCAAGCTTCTCTTGAAAATCCCTCTGCATTTCGCCGACGATGTTTGCGGCGACATCACGCCCTATCTTCATTTCAGAAACAAGTCCATCAATCAGTTTCTTCGATGATTTATTGATTTCCGCACCATAATTCTCCGAAATCTCACTTAGACCCTTCTGCATCTGCTGGGTGGCGATATACTCCCTCAGAGTCGCCGTAAGCTCACCATAGCTATGATTCATCTGGCGCAGGTTTTCAAGCTTCAATGCGTCCTGAGGCAGAATCTCACCGTAGGTCCTGCTCAGTTCGGCGAGTGCGTCACGTTGCTTCCTGCTTCCGTCAGCCGCATTTACGGCTGCCTCGGCAAGATGCTCAAATCTTCCGACAGACTGGGTCTGCAATCTGATTGTTTCGGCCTCAATCTCATTCAATGCGCGTTTGAGTCTCGTAGCCTTTTCCACCGCTCCGGCAATCGCTACTCCGATAGCAGCAGCAGCCGTTATGAGGATTGTCATCCAGTTGCCCATAAACGCGGCTTTAAGTTTCTCAACAGATCGTGTCCAGAACCCGGTTGCGTTTGCGGCGGTACGTTCCGCTATCGCCGCATCCAAAGCGGCTTTTGCATTCGCTTTCCTTGCGGCTACTGATTGAAGCTGGGCGGCTGTCCCGACTTTCAACAGCTTGGCTTCCTCGGCAAGAATGGCATTGTATGCCATACCCGCGTTGCGAACTTTATTCAATGCGGCAGCCTGTAATGAGGTTGTGGTGGCGTTTATCTGATTTCTTCTAACCACAATGCCGATTGCGGTTCCGACGACAAAGAGTTCCGCAGCGACCAATCCCCAGTTCTTCATCAGGTCAGTTGCAAGCTGTATCAACCCTTTCATGACCGAGTTTACAGCACCGGTACGCCCTATCTCGTCATACATCACCGACGCGGCATCCCCCAACTTCGCCCACAAGCCGTAAAGGGTATTGCCCTGCTTCTCCTGCATGTTGTAGAATATACCTCCGGCGGAAGTCATATCGTCGAACACTTCCTTCACCATGTCGAAGCCGATGGCGCGCTTGGAGACCATGTCCATAACGTCTGCGGCCGTCACCAACTCTCCGTTCATCTTCGAGAGTTTCGCCGCAAGCTCCTCCACGATCGGCACACCCATTTCAGTGAACTGCCTGATTTCCGAGGCGCGAAGGTGTCCGGTTGCGCGGACCTGGCCGTAGGCAAGCACCACGCGGTCCATAGACACACCGAGACCGACCGACACGTCAGTCAGTTTCTTTGTGGTCTCAAACAGCTCGTCATAGCCTATTTTGTATGCGGCCAACTGCTTGGTGTATTTCGTGAGGTCAAGGATGGAGACCGGGGATTTGAGGGCGAAAGACTTGATTTCGGAGAAGAGCTGATTGGCTTTCGTCTGATCCTGCAATATCGCGCCGAGCGACACACGTTGAAGCTCGAACTGAGCCGTAACCTCGCGTACGTTTCTGACGAAATTTCCAAGCATGCCTATGGAACCGTAGACGGCCATACGGCGCACGAGGCGGTCAAGATATGTCAGTTGCTTAGCGTATTCCTGATTGACGTTTTGAATGTTTCTTGTCCGTGTCTTTGCGCTTGAAGAAGATTGCCCGGTCAGTTCCGCCACTTTACGTTGTGCGTTTTCAAGTTTCCTTGTCAGACGCTCCACCTCCGCCGCTATCTTCTTGAACTTCGCCGAATCCATATTGGCGTTGTTCAGACGCTGTCTTTGAAGCTGTAGTTTCGCGGAAATCTCGGAGATCGTCTTTTCCTGATTCTTAAGGATCCGATATTGTTCAAGCCCTGCCTGTCTTGCCTTGTTGTAAGCCGCCTGCTGTTCCTTGTTCTTGGCGTTTCTTCTTTCGATCAGACGGTTTATCTCCTTCTCGCGTTCAAGCTGAGCGTCTGCGGCGGTCTTCATCATCCTGTTGATTTCCTCGGTCAGACGCATACGCTCTTTCAGCATGGCGTTCACGCTGTCTGTATACGTTCCGTCGGCTTTCGTGGCGCGTCCGCTCTGATAGAGCCTGTTGAACTGCTTGTCAATATCGTCTATCTGTCTGCGGAGATTCTGCACAGCCTCGGTCTGCTGTGCCGTGAAGTTGGTGGATAGTCCTCTGAAAGCCTTGCTTTGAAAGTCGTTGAGATACTGATTGGCGCGTTGCAGTTCCTCGGAAAGACGGCGCACCTCCATAGCTGTCTTATTCCAAGCCTCCGAGCCTACTTGCTGTTTCTGAATGAGTGACTGGTAAAATTGCAGCTTGGCATTCAGGTTTACAAGGCGTTCTTCATTCGACTGAAGCATCTGTCTTGTAGCTTTCCATTGTTCCAATGCTTTCCGGGCAGCCTCTGTAGCCTTTTTATGTTCTTCCTCATATCTGCGAAGATCCTCGTTGTGCTGCTTCTGTGCATCATCAGCAGTACGTAGGGTGTCTGAGAGTTTTTTTGTCTCTTCGGCACGCTGAGTCAAGATGTTTTTGGCACTGTCGGTCAGATTCCCTTTTTTATCGTATGCCAATCCCTGCGCATTGAGAGAGTTGAATTGCTCGGAAAGAAGTCTGATCTGCTCCCTGTAGCGTTGCACTTCCTCGACTTTGCTTTTAGTCCAGCTTTCCCCTAATCCCTGAAAGGATTTCTGCTGGAAGTCTTGCATATATTGCGTCGCGATTTCCAGTTCACGGTTATATTTGGCAATCATATTGGCTGCGACATTCCATCCGTCAGATCCGATTTTTTCAGTCTGAATCTTAGACTGCCAAGCAGAAAGACGGGTATTCAGACCTTCCAAGGTATCAGATGCGGCTTTCAATGCCTCTCTGAACAGACGAAGCTTCTCGGTCTTTGCGACCTCTGCATTCATCTGCTCCAATTTTGTGGTCAGACTGCTTGCGGCATTCATTGCATCCCTGAACTCCTTACTTCCGAAATCAGACCTTCGCATCAAATCCTGATATGCCTGAATCTTAGCCGTTAAGTCGGTAAGGGTGGATTCGGGCATGATCGATATTGGCTTGGAAGTTATTTCCATCTGCTTGCGTTTGAGATTGTCAAGCTTTTCTTCAAGCCTAACTATCTCCTTGGCGGCATACGCGAACTGACCGCTTCCTTCCACGGAACGGTTCATGATGCCGTGCCAGATCTTCAGTTTGGCGTTTACTCGGTCAATGGAGTTTTCCTCCTGAAGGAGAGCGGACTTTATGCGGGCGCGCTCCTGAAGGCGTTTCTCGGTAACCTTCACGTCATTGTCTGTGACTTTCTTCTGAGAAAGATTAAGCTTATCAAGCTGCTCCCTGAGCTGCTGTACCATCTGTGAGTTGTAGGCCCATTTCTTGCTCCCCTTGTCAGCGGAGTTCATCTGCTTTGTGTAGAAATTGAGCCGTGCGGTCAGACTCGTCACGCTGTTCTCCTCGTTTTTCAGCATGTCTACAAGTGCCTGACTCTTTGCCTTTCGCTTTTCAAGTTCCGCCTGAGCCTTCTGATTGGTTCGTATCTCCGCGTCCGCCGCCTTCTTCGCCGCCGACGCTATCTGCTCCAGACTGCGGGCATAACTCTCGCTCGCCGTCACAAGTTGGCTGTAACGGTTGATAATCTTCATGGCATCTGCCGTGAACGCACCGCTCTTCTGGTCCGTTATGCGCTGTGCCTCGCTGAGCTTGTTCCACTGCTCGATAAGTTTCGCCATCTCCTTGCGCATGGCGTTGATACTGCCCTTGCCGTAGTCTCCGAGTTTCTTGTCCCATCCACCCTTAGGCTGTTCTATCTCTATGCCAAGCTTAAGCGGACGCGAGTTAATCATCGTGCCGAGTCTTTTCAGCACTCTGTCCGCGTCTCCGCTTGCCTCCTTTACTGCCGCCTCCAGGTCGAACTTGACCGGGAAAACCAATTTGCCGTCTGCCATCTTGTATAAGAATTATGAGCCGACCACTTCTGTGATGCGGCTCATAGGCTCTGGCTCGGTTATGAATACGGATACAAAGATAATAAAAATATTTAAAGTTTCATTAGCGATTTACTTGCATATATCATTTTTATTTGGTAACTTTGCGTCGTGAAATTAAATCGTGTCGGGCAGGACATCGGTAAAAACATATTCAGAAGCTCAAATGAGTAAGTACACACTGCCCTGTGTATTGAAAATTTGAGCTTTCTTTTTTTTAAGAACTCCGGCAATATTGCCACAAAACCATAAATACTGAATGCCTATGGCGAACAAGAAAACAATCACCGTGGAGTTAAACCGCGATTCGGTCAACGGAAGATTCGTGACCGCTGAATATGCGAAGAAACACCCGAGGACTACGCAGACCGAGCACCGGAAGAAAAAGATAAAGTGAACTCTTCCAGGATCCGCTTAGTCAAGAACTGAATGAGGTAGGAATATGCCTCGTCGCTTTTCTCACAGAGGACTATTCCTGCCTTTTCAAGAATGAAAAATGTAGCATGGAAGATCTCATGCTGAAGCACGGCGTAATCGCTGACGGTAGACGGCATCTGTGGTATAAACAGAATTATCTGCCCTCCATCAAGTATGATCGTCCTTCCGAGTGAAACATCGGCGAAATGTCCGGAAATCTCCTTTGCGGTCTCCTTGTCAAACATTCTGCCAAGTTCCTTCCGCAGTTCCTTCCTGCTTCCGAAGTGCACCATCACGTCCCGGTCATACAGCTCTATTGTGATAATCTTGTTCATATCGCAAAGTTAATAAATATTTATCTCCTATGCAATAGTCTCTTACAATATATGATTTAAAGCAATATTAGCGATTTTATGCGATATAATATTAATATTTAACAATAATATTCTAAGAATCAAAAATTTATCACAGAATATTTGGAGATTACAAAGTTTTAACTTAATTTTGCAGTGCCAACACTCATAATGGTTAGACCATTCCGCTGAAGCCTCGGTTAACGGCTCGGACATACTACGGGCTATTTTTATGCCCATACATAAACGGCTACGGCTGTCATATCCAACGTGACTTTTAGGCTCTGCGGAGCTAACTGTTATGAGTGTTTGGCGACACGGATATGACAGCCGTTTTTCTGTCTTAACGCCAAACACTCATAACAAATGAAAGAACCAAACCTGAGCCTTATGGCTTCCGACCTGCTTCATGCGGCCACTGCCCTTGCAGGAATCCTCGACCAACCAATCGAGGGAAATCTCATTACAGTAAATTTCCGACACGCAGCCGAACTGATACGCGACGTGCAGATCTCGGCGAATCTTGCGGCCAACGAGCTTCTTCTGACCCACTACGAGAAGGGAGGTGAACAATGAAAACGTCAAACAGAATCCTCGCGCCTATTGTGGCTTTCCTCGCCGCTCCATTCGTCATGAGGCTTTTGGTATTTATAGTTGACAAATACGGGTGGATACCATTTGCTTGCATTCTTATCGGCACGGTGTTTCTAATCTTTCGCGCATGCGGTCTTTTCAAAAAGAAAGGAGGCAACCAATGACCCGCTACGACTTCACGGACGCTTCCGACTTCCTTGTCGCGGTAGGAATCACACCCGAAGAACTTTACAGCGAAGTGGTGGACTCTATGGGCGAGGTGGATCCGAAGACTCCGCTCTGGCACACCCTGCTCACGCTCGCCGACTTCATTGAGTGCATCGTTCCTGCTCCTCCATCGCGATCCTCTGCATCTCCTCGGCGGTCAAAGGCTTCTTCTCGCCGTCATGAAGCTTCGTCATGAAGCCGAACCGGGCGAGCACGTCGCCCACCTCCCGCGTGCTCTTCGGTCTGAGCGGCGCCTTCGGTTTCGGTGGCTCGGAGAAGTCATAGTCGTAGTAACCCTTGTCGATAAGTAGGATATTCACGTAGTCCGCGCTGTCAAGGTGCCAGTAACGGAGCCACGACCACAGATTGTAGTCGCCGTAGAGTCCCTTTATCTTCTCGTTGTCGGAAGAGAAAAGGAACGCGCTCCCTACCTGCTGTCCTCCTTTGCCTCCGAACCGTCCTTCTCTACCATGTTCGCCGCGCTCTCCCCACGACGCATCCTTTGCCTGACGGCTTCGCCAACCTGAGTCATAGAGAGAACGAGTGCTTGCTTTGAGCTTCCCAAGTTGGCCAAATAAAAAACCTTGTTCTCGCCTATGGCCTCGGTGGCGTTGATTGTGGCCGACACCGCCTCAGACGAGTTGTAGATGCGTCGCCACATGAACGCGAAGAGAAGCGGAACCCACCTCAGCCACATCCCGAGCACCTGGTGAGCCGCCTTCTTAGCGTATGCCTTCCGTATCCTCGTGCTGACGCGCTTCGCCTTCCTCCGGCTCAGATTCCCCTCCTTGAGCGTCTTCTGCCAATACATCACGTCGAAGTCAAGGTTGGCCATTATCTGGTTCTGCGCCTGGCTTGTCGGGCGCAGATGCCACTTCTTACCCTTGATTTCGACAATCACGTTCCGTCCTCGCCTCACGAACTCGGCCTCCGTCAGCAACCGCTCCATCGCCGCCTCGTCCATCGTGAAGCCCTTCTCTTCCTGCTTCTCCTCCGCCATGTTTTTTTTGATTAAAAAGCGGCGATTGAGCATCGTGCCAATCGCCGCCCGATCCGGTTATGTCTTCCTTACGCCGCCGGCGCGTCGCTCTCATACGTCGGCTTGGCGTCAAACATCATCGCCGTCTTAAGGGTCGGCAGATTGATGTATTCGGCTGTGGCCGTGGAGTTGATCGTAAACTTCTTGCCGTCGCAGCCGATGCTCGACACGATCTTCGCCTTCGGGAAGAAGAGCGCGCGGTTGGCCTCGTCGTTGAACCATCCGAGAGGTCTCGTGATGACCGGGAGGTCGATGTGGAAGCCCACGGCGTTCTTGATGTTCTGAAGCACGGTCGAAGTCAGCCCTTCGAGCTTAACGCCCTTCAGGAACTTCACGATGTTGTCTACCGAAAGGTCCGCCATGTTGAACTTGACGGCAGCGGTGCCGTCCTTCACGATCGAGGTGATCAGCTTGCCCTGCTCGTCCTTCCAGTTATCCACTTCGGCGTCCTCGCCCACCCATTCCGACGAGTCGCCGGAAACCTGTCCGGCCGATTCCCCCGCGGCGGTGATTTTGGTGAAGGTGGCGGTCTTGTAGTCTTCCACCTCATCGAATATCACGAGGTCGCTCTGCCCTACGAATACGGTGGACATCGCCTGTTTCTTGATTCCTGCCATATTGATTGTGAATTATGAATTATACATTATGAATTGTTCGAAGTGTGCCACGCCACATTCAAAGCCGTTGTCGCGTAGCCTGTTGTATAGTCGGGGGTCGGGGGAGTAATCACGTTGGTTGGATCGAGCTTGAAAAAGAATCCCTGTGAGCTCTTGCGGTCCACAAGCTCCACGCACTGCGCCACGATCCTGCTCATATGCGGCTGTTTGATTGTGCCGTTGGAGTTCATCCTGCAGGTGATCATCAGTGCCAGATTTCCCTCAAACTCCCCTATCGGATTCGTCCACGAACTCACCGCGCCGTTATAGAGAATCGTGATGAAGTCCGTGCCGACACCGCTGTTGGGTTGCATACCCTGGGCATAGACCTCGAGAATCCTCGCGTCCGGGCCAACTTTCACCTTGCCGTCAAGCAAGGATTTCAAGGCTATGTCCGGGTTAAGTTCCGATACGTTCATCTTACAAAACTTGTTATGGGTCCGCTCATGCCTACGATTGCCGTTCCGAACTGCTCTTTGATGTCCATTCCGAGCCATTCGCAAAGGGCAGTGAAGAAGCCCTCTCCTCGGTCTTTTGGCGAACCGATGTCTTCTATCTGCTCAGCATAGTCAACCGCCGAGAACATCACCAGCCACAATCCTTTGGCAAAGGTGGTTGAAGCATTCGAGAGGGCTTCCGAGAGTTCTCTTGTGCCCCATATTTGCTCCCCCGACGCTGATTCCTGCGGAGTGTCAGCCCTCTGCACGGGCATATACTTGTCAAGGTGTCCGTCAACATAGATGCCTATTCCGGTAGCGTCATGGAGATTGGCGGTCCATTCGGGAAACTGCCAGCTTTTCGGATAGAAGCCCCGCTCGATAAGGTCAAGCATCTTTCCGGCTATGACGCGCATCCGGCGCACCACTTCCTTCTTCGCTTCCTTCTCTGCGAAATCCCTCAATCCGACCTTTATCACCGATAGGTTATGTGCCGTGTAGTCACTCATCGCCTTATCCTTTCTTACCGCCCGGGAGCTTCAGCTCCCGATCAATTCCCGATCATACTCCATCTCCAGCCGCGTGAACCGCTCTCCCGTAATCGGCATTTTCACGTTCCTCACGGTCTTGACCCGACACTCCTTCCTCACGCCGTTGCCCTGCGTGACGATCGCCAAGTCGTTCTCGCGGATCCTCACGTCCCCGGGGAGAATCACCACGCTGTTGCGCTGCCTCCACTCCCGGTACGTCTGCACCCCCTGCTGGTAGCTGCACCTGTCGCTGTAGACCTCCTTCAAGGCCTCGCCGCCGTCCTCGTCGTAGCCGTCGGCACGGCTTATCACGCACGAATCCTCAAACCTTATCAGTTCCATGGCCGTCTGCGCTTAAGTGAAGTAAGTGAAGGCTTCCGGAGATTGCTCGCGTCAAACATCCCGCCGCTGTCGGCCTGCGTCTCCTCGATGTCCGCGCCCACCAGGCCACGGAGCTTGTCGCCCATGGCCCGGTAGTAGTCGCGGTCACGCTGGGTAATGATGAAGCCCGACATGGAGGCGCTGATGTCGCCCACCTGCTCGTGCCGCGAACCGCCGCTGAACGCCCCCGCCGCGGAGTAATAGAGGGTAGAAGTCGCGTAAGTGAGACTCCGCACAAAATCCTCGTCAGTGGCGTTGTCCTCCACCACGTCTTCAAGCGAGATGGGCTTCATTGCCGTGGGCGTGGCGAATATGGGCGACAACGCCGCCTTCTTCAGCACGTTATCCGCGAAGGGATAGCCGGGTATCTCGCCCCTCAGATGTTCCTCTACCGTCATGCTCCGTCAGTGTCAGTGGTTATTCGGTGCCTCCACCGCCCTGTACGGGTCGTGTCGCAACAGTCTTTGCAGCCTTGCCGATCACGATACGGTGAAGCTTCTTCGGACGGTTAGGCACCGCAAGCACCGTAAGCTCCGATTCCCAGTGCTGGGTCTTGGTCTTCGGGTCATACCAGTAGTCCATGATGCCGCGCTTCTCGAACATCCAGCTATACAGATAGGAGGAGTCGGGACGCATCGGTGTCACGTTCTTCATTGTGCCTATGTTGCCTGTCGGACGGAAGAGCATCACATGCTCGTTGAAGGCCCTGAGAAGCGGGTACTCGAACTTCTTGGTGGTCTCGTTGAGCGTTGCAACCGCTACCATCTCGTTGTGGAGCTTCACTTCGGAGATTTTCTTGAAAATGCGCTTGAAGAAGCCGATCATGATCGCGGTGTCGTTGCCGTCAACCGCTAAGATGTGCGCTCCGGCTTCTGACGCGCGTGCGTCAGCCTCGTCGTTGTCTTTAGCCGAGATGAAGAGACCCTTGATTTCAAGATAACCGATTGCCCTCACGATGTCGGGGTGTCCCATGAAGGTCAGGAACGACCACTCGTCAGCTTCCACTTCCACCGCGCCGTAGGTGCCGTCGAAGAGAAGTTTGTTGAGGAACTTGTTGTAGTCCTGAATCGGGCGCTTGGTGGTGTCATAGGTGACGTTGCCGTCCGCATCCACGGTGTAGTACTCACCCATGATTGTGTTCTCGGCCGGCGCTTTTGCCTTGAAGGACACTCCCACGATACCGTTGGGGTTGTTCACGTCCGTGAGGTCGAGCGAGAAGTTTGACTTCATCTGGCCCACCTGATAAGTGATTGACTGCGCGTGCGAGGCGGGGAAGTCTCCGGCGAACTCAAGGAGGTTCTTTGAGAAATAGTCCTTGATGTCTCTGTAAGGCGACTCGCCGCGTAGTTCCGCCACGCCCGCGAGTTTCTGCGCCTGGACCGCCTCTGTGCGGTAGTCGTTCTCGTCCTTGGTCTCGTAGCGTTTCTGGCGCGGGATGTAACCGGCGATCGTGCGCATCGGGATTTCACGACCCCTTGCGACTGCCTGAGAGTAGATGTCAAGGTAGGTCGCCATCGCGGTCACGGTGTCGGTCACTTCGGCGAACTCGTAGTCGAAGCCGATCTGAGCGTCGTCCCACGTGAAGCCGTCCATGTTGAAGTTCATGTTCTCACGCCCCTGAAGGTATTTCTCATACCAGCACTCGAATTTCTTCTGCGTGCCGATGCCGAGGGCCTTCATCACGTCGATGTATGAATTGATTGATCTATCCATGTCTGTTGTGCTTTAGGCGTTGATGAATCCGATGCTCCCTTTGAGGTATGCCTTCTGCGCCGCTGTGATTGTGGCAAGGGTGCGTTTTTCGTAGATCTGTCCTTTTGTCACCACGGTAATGGTGCATCCGTCGCTTCCCATCCAGCGGTCGTCTTTGCTGAGTCCGGTCGGTGTCGCTCCGTTGAGCGTTCCTGCGCCGCCGGGCACATTGTCCTTCACGGTCACGGGGGTGCCGCCGGGGATTTTCGTGCCTACGGGGCAATCGTCCGAGGGGAGAAGTGTCGCACCCCCGGGGAATGTCTCCTCTACGTCGTGCCAGAGCTTGATGCGGCCGAACCCGGTCGGATCGCTTTGGGTGGCGTTGAACGTACCTCCGTAATTTTCAATGTCTGCCATATGAAATCTGGGGTTTGGGGTTAATGAATAGGGTTATTTCTTCGGCTCGGTCCACCCGAGTTTCTGCGAGGCCCTGTCAAACGACGAGAAGTCCGCATCCTCCTCTCCGCTCCCTCCGTCGCTGTCGAAAGGCTTCGTGAAGTCCGTCACGCCCTTGGCCTTGACCGCCGGATCGAACTCCTCACGGAATGCCGCGATAAGCTGTTCCCCGGTCATGGCCTCGCCTCCGGCCTTGTAGACCTTCAGCGCGATACGCTTTGCCAGCTCGCTTTCCGAAGGAAATCCTTTGGCGTAGTCCCATTCGCTCACGAATTTGTCAAGCGCGGCCACTGCCGTCTCCTTGGCTTTAGCGGCCTTAAGGGAAGCAAGTTCCTCTTTAAGCGGATTGATTGCCTCAGCGAGTGCTTCCGCAAACATCGCCTTGAAGTCCGGCTTTTCGTCCGCAGGCTTCGGAAGCTCAGGGTTTGGTTTGGGTGGCTGATTGCCGTCATCAGAGGGTTTCGGAGGCTCGTTCTTCTTTTCCAAAGTACGGAGCTTATCGTTCACACTCTGATATTGTTTGAGAAGAGGCTCAACCCCTGCCACGATGTCAGGTATCTGCTCCTCGCTCGTGATGAGATTTCCGTAGGCAGTTACGACCTTCTCGTAGATTTCATTCTTTGACCCAAGTGCACCGCCGTACCTTTGTTCCAAAGCTGCCAAAAGTTTCTGCTTCATATTGAAGTGTTTGCGTTAATAAAAAGAAAGAGCCACACCCCATTGCTGGGATATGGCTCTTGGCTCTTTGATTGAATATGTAATGGAGACACAGGGCGGATTTGAACCGCCGTAGCCGGTTTTGCGGACCGGTGCCTGACCGTCTCGGCCACTATGTCATTATTGTAACCCCAACGGGATTCGAACCCGTATTACCCAGAATGAAAATCTGGTGTCCTATTCCAATTAGACGATAGGGCCGTTTTGTTGCGGGAGCGGGACTCGAACCCGCGACCTTTGGGTTATGAGCCCAACGAGCTACCACTGCTCCATCCCACAATGTTTAGCAGGACATGAAGGACTTGAACCTCCGACTTTCGGTTTTGGAGACCGACGCTCTACCAACTGAGCCAATGTCCTGTTTGATATTACCCAACGCTCAGGTCTTCAACCTGCCTCTTGCTTCGACGCAACCGAATAAAGCAAATCTATCGGAGCGCATGGTCGCTTTGGATAATATCGGTCGTTCTTTCACACGGGATGGTATGACCATATTCCCATCCCTCATTTGGGTTTGTGGAATCACGGGGACTCGAACCCCGAACCCTCTGCTTGCAAAGCAGACGCTCTCGCCGATTGAGCTATGATCCCATCACGTATTATCGTTCTCTCATCTGTCAAGACTTATGTCTTCCATCTTTATGTGAACTTCCCTCTTGCAGACTTTGCAGAAAAGATAAAGGTCTCCCCTGCCGTTCATATCCTCGCATTTGGCGAGAATCTTGCCTTTACGTCCGGCTCTTCTGCATTCAGGACACAATATCTCACGCTTCATACGGCAAAGTTATTAAATTATTTTTAAATATCCAAATAAATCGCTAATGAAACTTTAAATTTTTATTTCTTTCTCTTCCTTGCCAGCCAAGCCAGCAAGGCAATGATAATAACAGAAACCCCCAATCCCCCGAAAGCAATCCCTCCAAAGTCCATCTTAGTCCTCTCCCACTTCGTCAGCTTTCGCTCCACCGGATAGGGCACAGGAATAGAATCCTGCTTGACGGATTCAAGCCTTGCGTTAAGGATGCCGATCGAATCCCTCTGCTCCTCGATCATCCTTTCGTATTCCTTCTCCTTATATGAAGACAGATAGATGTACTCCACACGGTCGTGCCTTGTGGTGTCTCCCTGCTCATTGAGGGTGGTGGTCTCCCTGAGGAAATGGGTCAGCGAATCCGAAGACATCTGATTGCTCCTCACCGACTCCCGCATCATCCTGAGTATGGCGTTGTAGATGGCCGTGTCAGTCTTCAGCGTCTCAGCGTGGTATTCCGGCGCCGGAACGCACCGCGTCCTGCACCCGCACATCACGCACGCCAGCAGAAGTAGCGCGGTCATGACCGTCACCGAAGCGGCCGCCCTGCCCCACTCCGCGAATATTTTTTTGTCAAAGTCCTTCATGATGAATTTTCTTTCTTACTGCCAGGGAGCTTCAGCTCCCGTCCTACTTCTTCCCGTACTTACCCACATAAGCCTTTATCCCCTCCACATGCAGCCTCACGACCGCGTCCCGTCCGCAAAGCGAGAGGAGCCACTCCACATCCTCCCGGTTGTCCTGGAAAAGGTTCTCGGTAAGGCAGGCCGGACACTTCGACCACCGCAGTATCGCGAAGTTGCTCTCCTTGTCCCGGTCCCCGTCCGTCGTATCGACGCGCAGCCGCAGGTCCGGAATCAGCGGCCTCAGCACCCTCTCCGCCGCGTCATACAGGCAATCGGCAAGCTTGTCGCCCTGCGTCTGCCCGACGGAGGTCCACGCCTCCCATCCTCTCGCGTTGTGCCACCTTCCGTCATCCGGAGGCGCCGCGTTGCAGTGTATGCTCACGAGGCAGACGTTCTTTGTCCCGAGCCGGTCGCACACCGCATTCACTCGATTGCAACGCTCGCCGAGGCTTATGTCGGCGTCCTCCGGCACGAGCAGTTCCGCGTCGTACCCCTCCGCTTTCAGTCTCTTCACTACCTCGCGCGCTATCTCTCGCGCATACTTCCACTCCTTGAGCCGTCCGTCGGGAGAGCCTTTCAGCGACTTGATTCCGTGGCCGTTGTCGATTTCTATCTTAATCATATTTTGTAGTTGGCTATTGATCGTTTACCGTTTGTTTCGGTGTCGGAGCCTCCGGCTCCGTCCCTTGCCGCATGCCACTCGTCCCTCGCCATATCCGGCATAGGAGGCGTATCAGCCGTAGGAGGCCTGCGGAAAGGGCACTCCGTATCCTCGCATTTCTTCCTGGCGAGCTCAAGCTTCAGTTCGCCGATCTGCTCCACCAGCGCCACCTTGTCGTTGGCGAGCTGCTCGCGTTCACGCTGCACTTCCCTCGTCCGGTCCGTTGCGCGGTCGAAGCGGTCCTGCCAGTCCTTGATGTCCTGCTGATGGCGATCCTCCTTCTCGGCGTTCATCTGCACGAGCTTCTCGTTGCGTTCGGTCAGCTTGTCGATGGTGCCCTGCTGATGGTCGATCTGCGCGAGCAGCCGGTCGGTTTCCTGCTTCTTCGCCTCGATCCGTCCTTTATCGACACTGACTTCGGCAAGCTTCGTCTCGGCCTCCTTCAGCCGCTTGTTCTGCTTGCGGTAAAACCATGCGCCCGCGCCTCCCAAAGGAGTCAGCACGCCCAGCAGGGTCCCCAGCATCGTCGTTATCTCCGATAGATCCATTTCCGTAGCGTCTTTAATGCCGCAGGGCCCACGTCGCGACCCTGCGGCCCATGGTTGATTACTCCGTGATTCCGAGCACCTCCCTCAGCCTCGCCTCACCCTCGGCCACGCTTCCGAAATCAGAGACGCTGATGTTGGCCGAGGCATACCCGATGCCCACGTTGGCGTTTCCCACCGTGCTGCCGCCGTCGATGATCTCGAAATTCGCGCTCTCCACGCGCTCCTGAGCGTTTCCCTCCGCATCGAATGTGCGGCTCACGCTCTCGCTTGTCTTTCTCAGTTCCATATACATGTATTGTTAAGTGATTGTGATTACGCCAGCACCTCCTGCAGCAGCATTATCGACCGCACGTCCAGCAGGTGCCCGTTGTCCCTGACGAGCCTTCCGAAGGCCTCCTCGGAAAGTCGCTCGTAAGCGTCCAGCTCCTTCTCCTTCTCCAGCTCGGTGGCCACGCACTCGTTCACGCGGTCGTTGTACTCCATGGCGGCGCGGTTTATCTCGGCCTTCTCATCCTCCGTGGCCTCGGCGAACCTCTCCACCTTCGCGTCCCAGCCTTCCGGCTTCAGGCGTTCCTGCGCGTCCTTCTGGAAATCCTCGAACGCCACCGCCACGGGCTTCAGCGCGTTGGCGGCGCGGAGCACCGTGAATATGTCCTTCGTGTCGAGTCCGGAGAGCTTCATGCCGTCGCGCTCCTGCGTCTTCGGTGTGGTGAGCAGCCTGTAGGCCGCGATGGCGGTGTCTGCCTTCACTGTTGTCTTAACTGCGGCCTTGGCCGTCTTCTCTTTCTTCTCTCTCATGTCTTTTGAAAATTTATGGTTTATGGTTTGTTGATTGATTGTCACTGCACGAGGAACGCACCCGAAAATCTGCCCGTGATCACCCATGTGGCTCCGTTGTCGGTCGAGACGCGGAACGTGAATCCGGACGACCGGCCGATCGGCATTATGCCCGCGCATTTGAAGTATACGTTCGCCGACGCGTTGGAGGCGATCGCTATCTGCCCCGAAGCGGTACAGGCCGCGTCCGTACACATCACGACATCATGCCACTTTCCTTCCACCGGAGAGAGGCACATCGCGGAATATGAAGGGTCGGACGTATCGAACGCGCCAGTCGCCTGAATCTGGATCTTAGGCGGAAATGCTCCGCTTCCGGAATAACCGCCGTTGAGCGTGACAGAGGAAGTGCCCTTGTTCTGCACCGTCACCTGCAGGCGGAAGCCGTCCTGTCCGTAGGCGGTGGTAGCCGATGTCGGGAGGTCCTTGTATGTGTCGGATGTCGGAGTGAGCTTAGCGTACTTGACAACCTGCAATGCAAGCTTGCTGTATGCCTGCAGCCTTATGTCGCAGATGAACGGTTTGTTGTTGGTCGTCCACGGTGGTATGGAGCCTTCGCCTTCCACGATCTTCGCATAATCGGCTGATTTCAGAACGGCGCATCCCATACCGGTGTTGTTTGTCCTCTTTTCCTCGGTGAGGGTTGGATTGGAAGAGAACCGCACTACACCCGCGACAGCGTAGAGTTTCTTCTCGCCGTCACCGCTGAAACCGAAAAGCGTGTTTATGCGGCTTATGAGGATCGAGAACGTAGTGCCGAAGCTCATGGAGGCTATGTCGGTCATGGCCACGAGCACGGCCACGGGAGCAGTGGAGTCGGTGGGGAAAGACTGGTCGTTTTTGTAAAGCTCTACGATGAACCTGTACCCCTGGATGTTGTAAAGGTCCTTGAAGGATATGTCAGCGTCGGAGGGCATACCTATGTAGAAGCCTATCTCGGCGGTATCGAATGAATCCGCCTGCAGAAGCATACCCGGACTTCCCGTCCATGTGGAGGAACCGGCGATCGCTGTCGCTCCCTGCACGCCACAGGTCCATGCCTCAGGAGCGTTGTCATTGTAGCCGACATAATCCCCAAGCCGGCAGAAGTCGGTGCCGACGACGGGCTGCGCGTATTCGTAGGCCCTGACGTTCGCGCTCTCTGACTCGCTTTTCAAGTGAGCGGCCCTCATCGCCAGCGGTTTCAGCCATCTGTGAGCCGCCGACAGCTTCAATTGCAGGGCGGTGTTGAACGGCAGTGTCATTCCCCACACGATCGGATAGCCGACGGTCGCCCGGACATTTCCGGTGTTGCGGTCCCAGGTGTCGTAATCCGCGGGAGATTCGCCGCGAACCGGCTTATGCTTCGACCACTTGTTGTTCCTTTCGCTCGTGCAGAGCGTCGCCACGTCATGGCTCGCCACGCCCAGCACCGCGCTCACGTCGTCCGTATTCACCGGAGCCGTTATCACTCCGTTCGCATGTCCCATAACTAATGTCTCCTTTCTTTATTATTCTTTATCTATATCCGGTCTCTATGGGCAGCCGGTTTCCCAACCGCCCGCAGTCTGCGCCATGGGCAGCCGGTTTCCCAACCGCCCCCAGTCTGCGCTATGGGTGGGCGGTTTCCTAACCGCCCTGTACCCTCCCCGATTCCAGAACCTCAATCTTACGTTTAAGTTCCTCATTCTCCCTCTCCAGCCGGGCGATGCGCTCCTCATGACTCATCACCCTCCTCGCTATGGTAATGGAAGCCAGCAGCGCCGTCTTCCCGTACTGCAGCGTCAGGTACCCGTCCGGCCCCTCCGGAGTCAGCAGCGGGCAGACTCCCCGCCAGTACTGCGCGACCGACCCCACGTCGCGGCTCCCGTCAAGCCACTCGAACCCCACCGACGGAGCCTCCGCGATCTTGCCCAGCTCGATCTCAAACGGAGTCAGGCCCCGCTTCAGCCGCGCGTCCGAGCTCGTGTTCTGCCCCCGCGCCGACACGTACCCGTCCGAATACATCCCCGTCACCACCCTCAGCGTACCGGTCACCTTCAGCCGTCCGCTCGCCTCCGCGATGATCCGGCTCGTGTACGTTGCGGAGTTACCGAAGTAGAAGTCTATGTATGGCGTGGCGTGGTGCAGATCAAAGTATCCTCCCCCTATCTTGGTCGCCGACGCCAGCGCCGACTTGTCCACCTTGTCGGCCGTGCACACATAAGCCCATTGGCAGTACGCCTCGTTCCACCTCTTCTCGGCGCTCCCGAGGTTCTTGGTCCTCCCGTTGACGGGCAGCAGGTGTCCGAGCACGCTGACGTTCCCCGTATTGTAGCTGAGCGTCATGCAGCTGAAGTAGTCACCCGCCTTGTCCGTGTAGTTGCTCTGGATCTTCAGGTCGCCCGAAGTGTTCAGTATCCTCCACGACGCGTTCGTCCCCCGCCACAGCTCCAGGTATGTGTCGCCCCCCTGTCCCGACGTGGAGGAGGAGAGGCGCATGCTGCAGGCCGTCACCTTCTTCCAGCGCGCCGCGTCCGTGCCCAGCTCGATGGCCCCGTCAGCCGCCGCGAACGGCTTGAACGCCGTCGAGTTGAGCACCACCGACCTCTCGTCCGTGTTGTTGAACTTCAGCTGCACCTCGCTCACTCCGACGAGCTTCAGGATGGTCTGGCTGTACACCTGCGGCGTCTTCACCGCTGACGACACGTTGGCGTTGACCGAATACATGTTGCTCCAGCGCCGTGACGACGTTCCCATCGTCACGAGATTGGTAGTGCCGGGCAATATCTCGTTTGCCTTTATCTGCAGATCGGAATTGGCATCACCCACAGCCTTGCCGTCTGCCACGAAACAGAAGAATCCGCTTGCAGGAGCGGTGAGGTAGTTGTAGCCCGCCCGTGAGAAGGCGACGTGAGCCTTACCCTCGGTGTTGCTGATTGTCAGCGTCGGTACGGTCAGCGCCCCCGTCATCGTGTCTCCCTCTTTCTTGACGTAAGTGGAGGCGGCCGCCGAAACCGAGAGGTACGCCGTCGCGTCCACGCTGCCGTCCGCCTTCAGGAACTGCGCCGACGTCCCTCCCGACCTTATGAACTTGGCTGCCGTCAAGGCCCCTGTCGAAGACAGGATTATCTGAGAGGTGGCCGTGTTTGATTTGGCGTCATGGTCAACATCGGTTATATATGAAAACCTCAGGCTGTTGCTCGTATAGGTGCCGCACTCCCAGGAGCCCGCACGGGTCTTCGCCGACCACAGGGGAGCGTAGATGTCCTGGTCGTCAGGCACGCCGGTATTGCGCAGAAGCGCGTGGTCGCGCCCGTCATACCATGAGGAGCTGACAGCCGCGCCACGGTACCTGCTCATCGTCGCCACCCCCGATCCGCTGACCGAGCCGACGTTTGAGTAGGTCCCGTCCGATGCCTTGTGGCGGAACACCCATCCGCGTGTCGCCGCGCCGTTCATCGTGAGGTATGTCGCCCAGTCGCCCGTCACCGAGCCGTGCGTGCCGTGCGTGTCCGTCTTGCCGAAGAAGAGGCCGTAGGTCTGGCTGTTCTCCGTGCCGTTGTAGAGCGATATCCCGATGCCCCTCCCGTCTGTCTGGGCTACCCCGATCGAGTAGCTGAACGACTTCTTGCCCGATATGGTCTGTGCCGTGTCGGTCGTCACGTAGCTCCCCTTCGCCTGGTACTCCGCATCCCCCTTCCCCTTGATGTAGTTCCAGAGTTTTGTCGCGGGCCTGCGGTAGAAGAGGCTGTTGGTGTCCGACGGGGCGTTGTGGCTGGTGACGAACATCGTCGTGTCCGCCACGTCTCCCGACGCCTCCGTCAGCTTGCGAATCAGCGCCGATGCCCCCGCCTGCGTCCCGTTGCTGCCGTCCGTCTTCAGGAACGTCGCCCCCTTCGTCGCCGTTATCGCCGTGCCGCTCTTGCTGATCGCCGTAACGGCGTTTCCCGTCCCCGTGGTCGCGACGGAGAGTGCCGACCCTCCCTCAAGCGAGGCCACGCGGTCATGGATCTTGTTTATCGCGAAGGCGTTGAAGGTGTCCGTCAGCGTCGTGTCAGAGAACGTCTTGCCTAAGTCCTTGCTGCCGTAGACCGTCTGTATCAGTCCGCCTTCCGAACCCCCGTCCGCGTTCGCTCCCCGTGCGCTGACGAAGTCATCGGAATATATCCCCTTGTCGAAGTGCAGTCCCTTTCCGGCCACCCACGTCACCGTGCAGTCCCCGATCTTCAGCTCGTTCACCGTAAGTCCGTTGCCGATCTGCACGCGCCCGGTCGCATTGTCGATGCGGAGGGGCCGCAGGGCGTTGTAGGAGCCGTACGCGTCGTCCTTGGCCGTGAGAAGGAAATATGTCCCCGAGTTGTCGTTGCGTATGATGAAGCCGTAGCTCTTGTTCACCGCCCGGAACGCGTCCGCGGTGTTGCCTATGACCCCCGAGTTCGCCCTTACCGCCCCGTTGACGTCGAGCCGGTAGGCAGGGGCCGTCGTGCCCAGGCCGAGGTATCCGTTCGGCTGCAGCAGACGCGCCACCTCCGTCGTCCCGATCCGGAAGATGACGCTCGTCGTCGCCGTCCCGCTCGAGAGGTAGGCCGTCGTGTCGCTCGTGTAGTTGCGCGAGTAGACGTTGCTCCACACCGCCGACGCCGAGCCCAGCGTCAGGTTGTTGGTCGCCGCGTCAAACGGCTTGAACGCCGTCCCGTTCAGTATCACCGACTTCGAGTCCGTGTTGCCGAACTTCAGGTCAAGCCCCGTCGCAGCCCCGTTCAGCGTCAGCCGTCCGTTGGTGGAGCTCACCGTCATCGCCCCGCTCCCCGTGATGTTCCCCACCGAACTGAGGCTGCCGCTCACCGTCTTCGGCACACCGTTCTCGAAGAAGGTCTGACCCCATGCCTTGAATGCGGTGTTGTCCGCGAGTTTTGAAGCCGATGTGGCTTTTCCATAGAGGACGAAGCCCGTGTTGAGCTGACCGAGGTTTCCAAGGGTCGTGGTGGGCTCGACCTTATAGGAGGTGCTTCCGGATGTTCCAAGCGTGTGTTCCGTGAGCGATACGGTTACTGTGAAAGCGTTTGTGCAGGAAACGTAATATTGACACCCTCCTCCCCTGAGCCAGACGATGAGGCCGCCATGCACATTGGCGTTGTTCTCTGTCTTTGCACAAAGATTGGCGTATGGCATTGAACGGTACAGCGTCTGATAGTGGCCTCCGTTTCCATCCCATGAGGATCTGCGTCCTCTGTATAGGAGCCACATCGAGGACGTGCCGTTTGTGTGATTGCCCGAATACGAGGATGGTGTCTTCGAGCCTAAGTTTTTCCACACCGATACCGTGGTCGGGAGCTTCTTGTCATCCGAGACCGTTATTATTACCGGGTAATATGTGTTGGCGTCTCCGGCTACTTCGATTGACTGCGAAAGGTCCGTCGTGCCGCCCATCCAGGCAGATGTGCCGTTGAAAAGATTGTTTCTGTGGTAACCGTCCAGCATGTCCGCGTTCAGGTTCGTGTTCACCGTCCCGTTGCTGACCGGCGCGTTCCCGCTTCCGTTGCCGAACGTATAGGTTCCCGCGGTGACCGTGCCTCCGCTGAGATACACCGGCCGCGTGGCGCTCCCCACAGTCGCAGTGCCTATCTTTTTGATATGGTCCGTATAGTTGCCGGTGGTGATGAAACGCTCCCAGTCCTTGGCCGTGCCGCTTATCACGGAGCGGTGCCACACGTCGTTGTAGTTCGGCGAGGTGAATATCTCATGGAAATATGTCGTCCCCCATGAGAAGCGGAGCACCTGCACGTTGGCGACGTTGCCCGACGACACGCTTGTCCCCCCGTCCGGGAAGCTCCACAGCGTGTGGGTCGCCGACGATCCCTTGAAGGCGTTGCCGCTGTCCGTGCCGATTGTCGGCTGTCCGCTGAAATACGCCAGGACTTGTCCCGTTGCCGGAATGGGTGACGTGGAGGCCACATACGATGACTTGGTCGCGAAGGGGACCGTGAGTGTGCGCGTCTGTCCCGCCACCGTCATGGAGATGGCGTTGTTCGACGTCGTCAGCGACGAGAAGAGCGACGAGGCCGTGCACGCCGTAGGCGTTCCCGCGTTGATGTACACCGGAAGCGACGCCGACCCCTTTGTCGCCGTCCCCACCTTCGTCACCGTTCCGTTCGTCAGCCTCGTGTCGGTCTCGCCCTTCGTGTAGTAGGAGCCGAGCGCCGTCTTGTCCGCCTTCTCGGTCCAGATCTTGTTTATCGTGAATGCGTTGAAGGTGTCCGTCAGCGTCGTGTCCGAGAACGTCTTGCCTAAGTCCTTGCTGCCGTAGACCGTCTGTATCAGTCCGCCTTCCGAACCCCCGTCCGCGTTCGCCCCCCGCGCGCTGACGTGCCCGTCCGAATAGATCCCCCTGTCGAAGTGCAGCCCCTTGCCGGCCACCCACGTCACCGTGCAGTCCCCGATCTTCATCGAGGACGCCACCGTAAGCAGCCCCGAGAAGTTCCCCAGCACGGAGTAAACGTTGCTCCACCTTGCCGACGATGTGCCCAGGCTCAGTTTGTTGTTGGCCGCATCCCACGGCTTGAAAGCCGTATCCTTGAGGAAGAGGGCCTTCGTGTCGTCGTTGTTGTATTTCAGGTAGATCCCCGAGGTCCCGTTGAGCGTGAGGATGGCCGTGTTCGTGACAAGCGGGGTTATCACCTGCGTTGTGGCGCGGACGGAGCCGACGACGTGAAGCTTATAGCCTGGATCAGTCGTACCTATGCCGACGTTCTTGTTCGGAAGAACGGCGATCGCAGGGTCGGTGTAGCTTCCGCCGTAGAAGAACCATTTGAGCGCATCGTTCACTGCGTATGACGCGGCGACCGTACCGAGCGAGGTTGTCCCGTCCGACGCATACGCCGTCATGCCGAATGCCGACGAATTATCGTGGATGAGTTTGACCCCATTGCCCGTGTATTGGGTTTTCCTTGAACCTGACCCTGTTGCCTCGGCGTATGAACTGCCGAGCGAGAGGACCCCCGTGACGTTCGCGGTTCCGTTGAAGCTCTGTCCCCAGATGGTGCGTGCCGTCTGAAGCTTGGTGGCCGAGGCGACGTTGTCTGTGGTGAAGGCTATCTTATTCCACGCTCCCCATGTTGAACTATTATAATACCGCGTATATGGTCGGTCATACTGAATTGCAAGCTGAGCCATATATCCGTCTGCGACACGGAGATTGAAAACTCCGAACGGATTGGCTGTCGTAGGTCGGTTTGCGTTGGTGGAGCCGCCCCCCGCATAATAATATGTAATTTTGTCCGATTTCGCCCCAAGAGTATTGAGGTCGGTGGTCCCATCATTGATGGCGACAAGATATTTTGCCGTCAAATCCCCGTTATGCACCCCATCCAGCAAATCCGCGTCCAGACCCGAACCCGTGCCGTCCACCGTCAGCAGCTTGGCCAGCACGTTCGAGGCTGTATACGACGACGATGCCAGGTATGCCGTGGAGTCCACCGAGCCGTCAGCCTTGAGGAACTGCGCCGACGTCCCACCGCGCATCACGAACGACCCCGCCTTCAGCGCCCCCGTGACGGGATTGAACGTCAGTCCCTTGCCCCCGTCGTCGCTGTAATAGCGTATCACCGACATGTCGTCGTACTGCGAGAACGGGATCACCCTGTCTCCCGATGTCCACGATGTGGCCGTGTTGAGCTTGAACCCGTTGCTGAACGTCTTCACCCCGCTTATCGTCTGAGCCGTGTTCAGCGTCACGTAGTTGGCGAGCGACTGATGGCTCGTCAGGAAGGTCGTGCCCTTCGTGAACGTAAGCGTCTTCCTGTCGGCGCTCTGAGTTACGGCCGTCACGGCGTTGCCCGAGCCGCTGACCACCACCGCGAGGTCATTGAGGTAGTTCTTCCCCTCCAAAGACACAATGCGGTCAAGCAGTCCCTTGCCGAGCGTAGCCGACAGCGCGTCGGTGCCCTTGGCGTTGTAGTTGCTCCAATCATCAAGACGCCCGAAGGACGTGCCGCTACCGCCTGCCGAGTTCGCTCCCCTCGCCGAGATGTATGTCTCGGAATACAGGCCGCCGCCGCTGATCTTCAATCCTTTCTGGGCGGAGTCATAGGTGATGGTCACGTCGCCTATCTTTATTCCGGCGGACGCGGTTATCAGTCCGGAGAAATTGCCCAATACCGAATAGATGTTCGCCCAACGGTATGATGACGCACCGAACGAGAACACGTTGTTGTATGAGCTTCCCGGCCTGACGACTGCTGAGGCATTGTCTATCACCAACTGCGTCCTGCCTCCGACGTTGAAGTAGACGTTTGTTGCACTGTCCGCCGTAAGATAGGCGGACGACGATGCCGAACCTGCAATGTTCAGGCGTGGAAGAGTCAGCGCCCCCGTCATCGTGTCGCCCGTGACGTTGACGTAACGGTCGTCGGCCTCCGTCTTCGTATACGCGTTCGTGATTCCGAACCCGCCCAGCGTCGTGGGGTTGCTTCCAGCCGTCACGCGCCCGTACTTATCCACCGTCGTCTTGAAATACGTCCCGGCGGTCACTCCGCTTGCGGCCAGCGACAGGGTGCGGTCAGCCGCGAGCGTGCCGCCGCCCGTGAGTCCGGTTCCCGCGATGACCTGCACGCTCTTGTCGGCTTTGTTGCCGAGAAGGTTCGCCAGCGTGTCGGCTTCGGTGTAGGTGTCGAGGAACGCCACTATCTCGTCCCACTTGTCGATGACCCCGCTCGCATCGGAGCCGAGGATTGTGTCAAGGTTTGAAGATGCGGTGTTCCACTTCGTACGCTCAGCCGCCGTGATGTGGACGGTGCCGTTCCCGGTATGCGCCGAGAGGGTGGCCGCCGAAGCCACGTCCGTCAGGTTGATCGTGGCGTCGGCGTTCGGCTTGAACGTCCCCGCCTGAGTCCCGTTCTTCTGAATCGTCAGCGTGTGGAGCGTCTGATGCGCCGTGAGGAACGTGCTTCCCTTGGTGAAGGTCAGCGTCTTCTTATCCGCTGACTGGGATACGGACGTGACGGCGTTGCCGCTTCCCGTGGTGGATATGGCGAGGGCGTCAAGATAGTTCTTACCCTCCAATGCCGTCACTCTGCCCTTCAGGCCGTCGATGTCAGTCTTCAATCCCCACCCGAGGTTCGCGCCCAGGGCGTCGGTCGTCGTGTTGGCAGGTGCCGTAGCGGGCCACGAGCGCATGAGGCCGAACGCCGAACCCGCAGCCGCGTCGGAATTGAGGCCCTTCGCCGACACGAAATCCACCGAATAGAAACCATGCTTCGCCTTTATCCTCTTCACGCCGTTCACCTCCTCCAACTCCAGGTATTCATTGAAAAGCGTCATGAAGTCATTGAATACCGAGGCGTTCAGCTTCGAGTCCAACGCCGCCTGCAGTCCCGTTATCTTGCTGATCGCGAGCGTCGGGATGTCCGCCGCCGCAAGCGTCTTGGATGAAACAGACGTGACGTGCCCCTGCGCGTTGACCGTGATCGCAGACAGCACCCTGCCGTTGGCCGCGCTTATGGTGGTGTTCGCACCGTTGGTCGGATGCACGTACTTGTTGGCGCCATCCTCGATGCCGTTCAGCTTCGTCAGGAGAGCGTCCGTGAAGTCATTTGAGGAAAGATCCTTGCCGTCAATAGCCGCTACGGCGTCCGTGATGCCGTAGCCCGCGAGCGTGGTGGGATGCGAGCTCAGCTCCGAGAATGCGTAGCTTGGCTTGCTTGCGCCTATCCACGACGGTCTGCCGCTCGCCGTGTCAGCCCATCCGATTGTGATGTTGGCGGTCACTGCCGACGAGCCGTCATAGGTCTTGACCGTAGTGCCGTTCTTCTGAATGGTGAGCGCATAAGGATTCACTGAGGTCGTGGGCAGGTTGTCAATGCGCGTGTTCACGTCAGCTATCGCCTGTTTAAGACCCCAACCCAAGTATGCGCTCAAAGCATCCGTGCCGTTTTTGTCGGGAGCGGATGAAGGCCAGTCCTTCATCAATCCGAAATTACCCCCGCCACCGCCTGCCGAGTTAAGCCCGCGAGCGGAGATAAACGAATCGGAATACAAACCGAAAAGAGCCTTTATCTTGCGAGTCGCGTCGGTAGTGCCCTGCAGTTCAAAGTATAGGTTGAACTCGCTGATGAATGCGTCTACCGTAGACTTCCATGTGTCATACCCTGCCTTGAAAGTGTCATAGACCGACTTGTCAAGCTTCGCGTTCCATGCCGTGCGCTCCGCCGCCGTGATGTGCACCGTCGTGTCCCCCGTATGCCCCGAGAGCGCCGACTGCGCCCTCGCCTCCGTGAAGTAGAGCCGCGTCCCCTCCGTGATGTGCGAGGTGGTCGTCGGTATGTAGACCGTCGCCGCCCCCGAGTTGGGGGTGTACGTCTTGGCCGAGAACGTCCCCGAAGCGAACGTCAGCCTGTAGATGTCCTGATGCTCCGTAAGGTAGTCGCCGACCGGCTGGTATAGCGTGGCCGCGTCCGTCTTGCTCAGGTATGTGTCAGCCGCGACCGCCGACTTCAGGTAGGCCGCCAGCGACTGGTGGCTCGTGAGGTAATTTCCCTTCGGCTGGTAGGTGGCCGCCGCGTCCGTCTTCGTAAGGTAAGTGCTTGCCGCCTCCGTCTTGCTCAGCTTGTTCGCATGGAGGTCGTAGCCCAGCTTCGCCGAGAGCACGTATCCGGCCTTGTCTGTGGAGTAGTCGCCCCAGGCGTCCAGCCTGTCGTACGGTGTCCCCGGGCCCGTGCCTCCGTCGGCGTTCTTGCCCCGTGCCGATACGAACGAATTGGTCCAAAGGCCTCTCAGCGCCTTGATGTTCCAGTCCGTGCCCGTGCCGTCCTTCTCAAACATCAAGTCGAAAAGCGCCTTGAAGTCGTCGATCGTGTCTTTCCATGCGTCATAGGAAGCCGCGAACGTATTGAACGCCGCCTGCGTCAGATAAGTGCTCGCCGCCGTGGACTTCGCCAGGTAGACGGAAGCCGCGTCGGTCTTTGTAAGGTAGACCGTGGCCGCGTCGGCTGATTTGAGGTAAGGCGACAGGGCCGAGGCCGTGATGTATCCCTTGTTGTTGACCCATGTCTCGGTGGCGTAGCCCGTCAGCGAAGGAATGTCGCTCTTCTTGGCGTAATCACTCAAAGATGGAATGTCGCTCTTCTTCGCGTAGTCGTTGGTCGTGAGGTAATTCGCAAGCTCGGTGGTGTTCAGCCCCGTGTTGATTGTCTGATTGACCCACTTGGTGCCGTTGTAGACAAGAGCCTGGCCGCTCGCGGGATTGGAGAGGGCGACATCGTTCAGGTCCTTCAACGCCGACGCTCCCACGGGCCCGCTGTCCTGCCAGGGATTCCTTCCGCGTGCCGACACGAACGACTCCGACCACAGGCCGACGTTCGCCTTCAGCGACTTCGCCCTGATGCCCCCTGCCCCGTCGCTTTTCGTCGCATCGGCCCAAGGGATCGGATTGCCGTTTGCGTCGCAGGGGGTCAGCAGCCCCGTAAGCCCCGCGTTGAAGTTCAGAAGACTCTCCAAGGTCTCCTTAAGACTCTTGTCAGAGCCGTTGAGCGCGACCTTGATGCCCGACCCGAACGTCATCGTCCCGAGCGCGTCGAAACGTATGCCGTTGTCGTGGTTGCCGAGCCATCCGCTTCCGTCGGCCTCGAAACCGATGTTCCCCTTCGCGAAATAGGCCGAGCCGTCCATGCGCACCAAAGAGGCCGCATAGCCGGAGACCGACGGAGAGGAGAGTGTGTTGCCGTCCTCGTCATAGAACCTATCCACCATCGGACCACCCCAGAACGACGCGATCGACTTCGGATTGTTGTAGAGGCCGCTGTGTCCGGCCCAAGTCTCCCTCTCGCCCGCCGCGTTGGTGGTGCCGAGCAGGATCGCCGACGTCAGCACAAGCCCGTTGATCACCTTCGTCGACTGATTCAGTGCCTTCCGCAGATACTTCGTGGCATCAAACGACTCAATCAAGTCACCCAACTTAGTGTCGCCGATACGGCTCCCGACAGAGAGAGCCACGTTGTGAAGGTTGAACTCCTTGTCCTTGTACTCGATGAAGGAACCGTCACTCTTCCCGCTTCCGGCCTCCTTGTCGCGGTTGCCGATGAACCATCTCGGAGTATCGCCGATCTGTCTTCCGACAAAATAGTATTCCTCACCTTCCGCGTCTACTGAGTCAAGCCCCTCGATATATCTCTCATAGCCGCCCCCCACAACGTCACGAACCTTGATGTACTGACGCTGTTTGTCCGTGTAGTTGCCGTGATGCACAATCACGTCGCCCTCTGCCGGAACACCCGTGCCGTTCACGTCGGTATCGGACAGCACCACATAGTCGGCTCCCACCTCAGTAACCCTGCGGCGGTAGAATTTCAGCGGGTCGTTTTCAGGCGTATAACGGTTGTTCCACGCCACATCGTCAACGTGGAAGAGATTCGCGACCGTACCCTCGTGCTGGTCGAAGTAACACTTATAGCCATTGTCAAGCTCTTCTACACGCGTGATCTCCATCTGTGCGGCGGATTCAACCACAGTGCCGCCCTGTCCCGTCACCTGATTGATGACAAGGTTGTTCACCTCCAGGTCCTGACGCGCCATGAAGCGGTCGGCTTCTATGACCCAGTTGCCGTTCGAGTCCTTGTAGATGCCCCAGCCTGCGCCGCCTACCATTCCGCTACGGAAACCAAGCGAGGTCAGCAACGATGCGAACTCGGTCGGAGACAGCGAGCGGTCCGGCAGCCCGTCCTTGCGGAGATAGAGTTTGTCGCCCACCATCCGCACGATCTGCTCGATGTTGGAGATGGAACCTACCTGCTTGGCAAGTGCCGACACTTCCCCCTGCAAGGTTGACACGATGTTTGCCGACACCTCATAGCGGTCACTCAGCACGATCTCCACGTCGGGATTGAGTGCCGCATCCTCCTTTGTCGGCTCACGGTAGGTGTATGTTAAAGAAGATAGATATAGGGTTTCATAATCTCCTTCGATGAATCGTTTATCGGCAAGGCGCAATGTGTCACCGGGATGCAGTTGACGTATAAGCGCATCCTCCTTGCCGTAGCCGTTAAGTCGTACTCTGTCGGTCTGCACCACCCAAGTCGGCTTGATGTCGCTCTTGTCGCGTAGATTATCCTTCTTCCAATCGTCAAGCCTTCTCTCTGCCCAATCGGTATAGTAATGCTGAGGGTCTATGCCGAGGAAGACGAAATAGTCTCCGGCGATTGCCTGTCTCATTGTGGACGGCAGATACACGCCAAGCGATTCAAGGTCAGCGTCGCTCTTGGCGAGTGTTATCTTCCAATGGCTCTGCACTCCGTCGAGCGTCTTGCTTGTGTCGTATTCCGGAGTGCTGACAATCGTGAACTCGTAATCGTCGCTGACAGCCAATGCGCCGGAGGTAAACAGCACCTTCGCCTCGTTTCCCTCGCGGTCACCCAATATCGGTCGCCATACTCTCTCCGCATACTGCTTGTCTGTTTCGTTTAGCAGTTTTGAGGACTGCCAGATATTCTTCACCCAGATATGCCAGACGTTGCTCCACTTGTCGTCAATCGTAGCGTCTGTCAGCGTCGGGGATTCGAGCGATACGGTAACGTTGTAGTCCTCTGACGCGGTGTTGTGTACCTTGCAGGTCACTTTGTAGCGGTAGGTGCCCGCCGGAATACCGGATGCAGACACAATACCGCCCGCCGCACTCTCCAGCACAACGGAAGTTTCTTCTATAACAACGTTCTCATAGCCGGCAGCCACCTGCCCTACGCCGATATTCCATTTCCCGGTCTTGAAGTCATACCATATCCTGAGTCCGTCTTTTGTTATCTTGACAACCTTGTTGCCTTCGTCAAAGTTGGCATGTTTGCCCGCAGGGACGGAAAACCATGTTCCGGTCAGTTCAATCGTCTTGCGGGAGTTTTTCGCCACCTTCTCCGTCTTCTCCGGCCAGGGAGCCTCGAATGTGGAGATCTGCGCGTCGCTCTCTGCTGCGTCGGCTATATCGTCGGAGGTTATCGGCTCTACGGCCACTGTCTGATCTATGCGTCCGTAGGGATTGACGGTCACACCCTGGATTGTCGGGAATATCTCGTCGTTATCGTCAAGCGAGTTGAGCAGCGGCCCGTACTTGTCAAGCGAAGACCCTTTCTTCACGAATGGCGAATACCCCGGCAATATCTCCATTTGTCTATATGGGTGGGCGGTTTCCCAACCGCCCGTGCTCTCGGGCGCAACAATCTCATCCGCCACAAACTCCACCGGATGAAACTTCGTGTCAGTAAAACCTTTCCGATACGCCCATGGAGAATAAGCATTCTTCTCTCCTTTTGGTGTATACCCAGGATATTTGCTTACATGCGCCGCCTTCCATCCCTGTACGTAAGAGCGGAATGTAGCCGGCATAAGCCGTGAGAAATATATGCTGGCAAGTTCCTCAATCCAATCCGGATCGGGAGCGAAGTCAGTATTTTGAGGGTCAAGAGCCTTGAAATACCGGAACGGCAGGTTTTTCTCGCCGCCGCGCCCTTTGAGCATGTTGGTGATTTCCTCGCTCTGTGTCTGACGCTCCACTTTCATCAAACCGCCCTCAAAGCCATACTCAAAGATGTGGCTCTGCTCCGTGGTTGGATAACCGATTCTGATCACATACTTGTCAGGCGAGCCGTTAGGTTTTATATCCCAGCGCACACCGAATTTCTCATAGAATACCTGCACAAGCACATTCCATACCTTTGTGTGGCTTATGGATATGACTTCGGCTTCTTCCTTATACTGCCACTCAGGATTAAGCGATAGGGTTATCTTATCGCCGTAGTAGTAAGCGAGCACTTGCTTGAAGAGACCGCAGAAGTCCTTAAGATTAAGGCTAACGTCCGCAACTTCCTCGTCTGCCACCGCCGTTACGCTGTCAATCGGTTGCATCGTGACGAACGGCCAGCGTTTGAGTTGATAGATAGCCCAATGCTGGAACGTGAGGCTTATGACGGAGGCGAATCGCTCGTTGTCCTTGCTCCCCTGCGGCTTGCGGAGTGGCTGAATATATTTATGACCCTGAAACAGCACCTCCCAGTCATAAGAGAAGTCAGGCGCGATCTGCCCGTCAATCCTTATCTGCGAGGTAATGCACCATTCCCCCATGTCCGGTTGTGGACAGGTAGCCGCGCACATCGTTGCGTAGCCCGGGAAATTCAGCTCCTGTATGTCCTTAATCACTTATGCTCTTCATCATAAGGCTCTCGGCTCTAAGGGTTAATATATTATGGGTGGGAGCTTTCCTAAGCTCCCCGTGCAGTCTCTTTCTCAAGACTCAAGACTCCTATCAAACTCACACTTCCCCGGCTCACTCACATGAATCGTCAGCGGCACCACCACGCAATCCATCGCATCCCCGTTCTGCCTCCGGTAGTAGTCCTTCTCATCCACCTCGGCAATGACTTCCGGAATCCCGACAATCTTACACCGTTTGTAGTCATCGTAGAACGTCACGGTCTTGCAACGCTTGATGTCGCTCCCGGCAATTCGTTCCCTCACCGCCTCGTTCCATGCATGAATCTTGGAGTTGGCGTTCACGAGGTTCTTGTTCGGTGTCTCAATCAGAAACCGCGCCGTATAGTCAAACTCATCGTCAACCGTGCGTGGGTCTTCATGCGCCCCCGCTTCCTCGATATAGGAAGACTTGTCACGCTTCTTCTCAGGCGGAGCGAAACGTCTGTCTCCGCTCATGTAGATAAACCCCCACTTGGTGTAGAAGTCCTCTATTGCGCCGTTCTCTATCTGTATGCGTGAGTTGATCATACCAAATCGTGCTTATAGATCTTGAACTTCACATTCTCATCGCTCTCAGCCGTCACATCATTCTTCCCGAATGAGTATATGGGCACTTTTACGGGAGGAAGTCGCCTTACACTGGAAACAGAGGCCGGTTGGTAGAAATCAACCGTCATATTGCATCCGTTGGCGAAATAAAGCATAGGGATAATGCTCTTCTCCACATTCAGATTGATCTTAATTTTCCCTCTGCAATTATGAAAGATATACACCTGCCTGTCATTCAGCAGTTCCCCGTGGAAAGTCCGGTCTACAAACACGCCCTTCTCTCCGGCATCGGCAAAATGCTCCCGAAGTGTCTCCAAGTCGGGGAAATTCCGCTCCATGCACCAATCGGGATTGGCCACATAGTAGTCAATCAGCGCGTCAATATCAGCCGATTCAAGCATCTGCCTGTAACCGTCCGCGCATATACCCTTTTCGTGGGCCGCATGCAGTAATACCGTCCGAATATCTTTCATAGCGCAAAGATAATTAATAAAAATGACATATACAATAAAATCGATAACATAACTTTAAATATTTTTTATTATCTTTGTACCCGAAAGAGCCTTAGAGCCAAATTTATCTCTGAATCAATATGGGTCTAAGACTTTTGAATCATGACATAGCGTTCCCGGCACCTTACCCCAAGGTGACGCGCACTCTCGCTACTGTCAAGACCAAGAGCAAGACCATCGTCGGAGGATTCGAGCTTCGCCATAAGATAGACTATATCCCGCAGGTCGGATTGCAGGAGAGTGTATGCGCCTCGGAATGCAACCTCATCTTCATGTGCGGCCAGGGTACGTCGGGCAAGACCTTCTCCATGTATCTCAAAGCCCTCTCCGGCATTGACAAGCAGGACTTCAAGGCGAGACTCATATCGGTGCGCGGTCTTGACTCCAAGAAAGGCTCGTCAATCTATTCAGACGGCATCAAAGTATGCGGAGGGTTCGCCAACTGCGAGGCTACATCAGCCGATATTCCGTCTTTCGTGTGGTCGTATTGGAACAGCAATCTCCAGCTCATACACTCCAACTTCAACTACGCCAATCCGGAGGACAAGAAACGCTTCGAGGACTACGCCAAGAAGAATCAGGCTTCGCTCATCATGATGGACGAGGCTACCGAGATGAACCACTTCGGCATGTTCTCCTTCTGGTTCATGCGTAACCGAGACGATTCCGGCATGATTCCGCAGATGATCCTCTCCTTCAACCCCCTCCACGAGCATTGGACCACACAGATGCTCAAAGATGCGGGTTATCTCGGCGACGACTGGTATCTGAAGAAGGACATGATCGGCAAGGTCCGCTATTTCTACGTCAAGGGCGACACGCCGAGCGAGATTATATGGGGCGACACACGGGAGGAAGTGGTGGAACGCGCACAGCCGCGACTGCAGCCGGAGGACATCAAAGCCGGACTGACTGAGACAGACCTTATCAAGTCGTTTACCGTCTTCACCGGTACGGCGGCAGACAACCGCGAGCTTGTCAACGCCACGGGAGGTCAGTCTGTCGCCAACCTTCACGCGGTCGGCGGCACACAGCGTTCAATCGTGGGCGAGGCATACTTCGGCCCGGTAGACAAGGAGGAAATCAACGTCAACCGCCAGATGATCCACCAGCTTTGGGAGAACCCCGTCAACGACGACATGAATATGTACGCCACAATGGATATTTCCTCCGGCAAGGCCGAGAACGACAAATGCCCGATGATAATATGGCGCGGATTGCAGGGTATCGCATTGGAGCTGTTCAGCGGAAAGCCGGAAGAGCTTGCGGGATGGATTCAGTCAAGGCTCGACAAATACGGCGTTCCGGTCAAGAACTTCGCATTTGACGCTACGGGCCACGGCTATTGGGTGCAGGCGTTCACGTCCGGCATTCCTATCACATGGAACAAGCGCGTGATGCAGGAGTACGATGCAAACGGCAATCCGGTCAGCACCGACGAGTTCTTCAATCTCCGCTCTCAGCTGCTCGGCAAGACAGAGGTGCTTTTCAAGGCTGGCCTTATGTCGTTGGCAATCCCCAAGGAGAAGCAGATTCCCTACGGACACAAGAACGAGGTGCGCCGTATCATCGACATCATGTTCGACGAGATAGCCATATTCGCCACGCTCCGCAAGAACAACAAGACCTACTACCGCTCGACTGAAGAGTTCAAGGCGAAATATCACTTCTCACCCGACATCATGACCACAATCGCCCTCCGTGCTGTCTTTGAACTCGACACCCGCGAGCGCAAGCAACCCAAACCCAAAGTCTCCGACGACGCATACGACGGCCTCTACAGGCATCAGCAGACAAATCCCTATTCCCGCCGCCAACCATGGAAGGGAGGCTTCCCGGCCTCCCAGCAACGTCTAATGGTAACTCCCCGCGCCGCGAAGCAGGTTTGTCGGAGGTGAAATAATTCTCAATTCAAAATTCTCAATTCTCAATTAAAATAATATGAAAGTCAACGTAAACATATCCCAACACCACCGCAAGAAGTTCTGGCGGCGCATGGTGGCCGACGATGCGGAAGTAAGACCGCCGAGCAACGCTGAGCACTACTACGCTCCCGACAATGACGAAGGCGCAAGGTATCAGGACCTCACCCAGACCGACTTCATGAAGGAGATCCAGGCTTCGGCTCACGACATCAACGGACGCTATCAGTCCACTCGCCCCATCCAGGAAGTGCAGGAGGTGGAAGTGGAGCGTATTGACGAAAACGGCAACATCGTCAAGGAGAAAGTCAAGGAGTGGGTCGTTACCGGATGGGATGATCTGGAGACTGCGACGTGGGGATTGCAGAAACGTTTCGCAATCACCAAGTCTGCACATGGTGCAGGAGACGGATTCACAATCAACAACGAGCAGCTTGACAAATCCGAGGACGCGCACAGAAGATTCGACACCCTCAATTCCTACAAGGATTCCGTCGGCCTCGACATGGCTCTTATGGAGGTGCACATGTCCTGCAATCATACATGCGACGCGCTTCTTTATCAATATGTCAATGCGGCAGGTGAGATAGAGTACAAGGTCTACAGTTTCCTCGACGGCTACGAGATATGCCCAGACATTGACGAGA
>CAMWSM010000004.1 GCA_947176915.1 uncultured Porphyromonadaceae bacterium
TGAGGGGGTAGTGGCCGGTAGGCTGTGTGAGTTCGAGTCTCATCTTGGACACTTTGAAGGGTCCGAAAGAAAAGTAACTTTTCTTTCGGACCCTTATTTTTTGTTTAAACCTATATTTTATTTCATGTGTTATACCAGTATATTCCACTTCAACTAACAATATTAAATTTTATTTTATGGAATGGCTTTATGATATATTACGCCAAAATCCGGTTATTCCAATTTTCTTGACAATAGGACTTGGATTTTGGTTAGGAAACCTTAAATTTAAATCATTTTCACTCGGACCGGTAACTGCCACACTGCTTGTTGGCGTTTTAATAGGTCAGATTGGCGTTCCTATAGCAGAACCATTGAAATCGGTAGCCTTTATGCTGTTTCTTTTCGCAATCGGTTATAGCGTCGGGCCTCAATTCTTCCGATCGCTTAAAGGCGATGGTTTAAAGCAGATGGGATTTGCCTGTGTAGAAGGTCTGATATGTGTAGGTGTCTGCATAGGAGTCGCTAAGATAATGGGATATAATGTGGGAACTGCCATCGGAATTTTCTCAGGGTCGCAAACTATATCGGCTGTATTAGGAGTTGGAGGAGACACTCTTCGCTCTCTGAATATTCCGAAGGATAAGGTGGACTATTTCATAGGGATGATGCCCTCGGCATACGCGGTAACATATATATTCGGTACCATCGGAACAGCCTGGATAATTGCAAATCTTGGTCCTAAACTTCTTGGTGGATTAGATAAAGTCAAGGCGGAGACGGCAAAAATAGAAGCTGAACTCGACAGTGGTGAATTTGAACCTGAGCCGGGGATGATTGTTGCAAATCGTCCGGTTTCATTCAGGTCTTTTAGGGCAGACTCATCTTTTTTCCGCACTCCTAAAAGAGTGGAGGAGATAGAAAGATTCCTCAAGGAGAAAAGAATCAGACTTTTTATAGAACGTCTTAGAATAGGGGGTGAGATTGTTGATCCGGCTCCGGATGTGCTTGTGAAGAAGGGAGATGTTTTAGTGCTTGCAGGACGTAGGGAAATGATGGTAAATGAAAGCGATGCCATAGGTCCGGAGATAGTTGACCACGAATTGATGAATTTCAGCACAGAAAATCTTCCGGTAACAGTTGCTAAGAAAGGTGCTGATGGAAAGACACTGGGAGAACTGCGCCGTATGGCTTGCATGAAAGGCGTTATGGTGAGAGGAATCTTGCGTAACAATGTATCCTTGCCAGTAAGGGCACGTACACAACTGCTGAGCGGAGATGTTGTAACGCTTGTCGGACTTCCTGAAGATGTTGCGAATGCTGTGGATGAAATAGGCTATTCTGATCGTCATACGGTTGAGACAGACATGTCTTTTGTCGGGCTTGCGCTTGCAATCGGCTGTTTTATTGGAGCACTCACCATAAAAATGGATGGAATTCCAATTTCATTAAGTACAAGCGGGGGAGCCTTGATTTCAGGTTTGTTCTTTGGTTGGCTCCGCAATCAGCGTCCTACTTTCGGGAGAATCCCAAGCTCCGTTGTATGGGTAATGGACAACGTGGGATTGAATATGTTCATTGCAGTGGTGGGTCTATCTGCAGGACCTTCTTTCATAAGTGGTTTAAAAGAGGTTGGTGTAGGTCTATTTTTTGTTGGAATTGTCTGCACAACAATTCCACTCATTTTATCTATATTTATAGGAAGAAAGTTATTTAAGTTTTCTGCAGCCGAGACATTAGGATGTGTTGCAGGGAGCAGAAACGCTGTGGCTGCATTAGGCGCGATTCAGGATAACCTTGAAAGTACGCTTCCAGCAATGGGATATACCGTAACATACGCAGTCGGAAATTTCGTGTTAATTTTTTCCGGAATAGCTGTAGCCCTTCTTGTTTCGTAAGTTTATTAATGAAAATAATGAAAAAGTATCATTATGGCTGGAAAATAAAAATTTTTTACTTATTTTTGCAAAAATTCTTACATAAAAAATTTAATACCTTATCATGAATTTTGCAAAAAGTGCATTGTGCGGCACCATTCTGCTTTCAGCTTCTTTGGCAGGATATGCCGGCACATTCGTGGGAGACAGAACTGATTTCCGCGATGAGACTATCTATTTCGCGATGACAACGCGTTTCTATGATGGTGACCCTAATAATAATGTTTACTGTTGGGATGGAGTCAATAATATCAATGATCCGGAATGGCGAGGCGATTTCCAAGGATTAATTGATAAGCTGGATTATATCAAGGCTCTCGGGTTTACGGCTATATGGATCACCCCTATAGTTGAGAATGCCTCCGGTTTGGATTACCACGGTTATCATGCAATGGATTTTTCTAAAGTTGATCACCGTTATGTAAATAAAGATGCAACAGCAGAACAAGCGGATGTTGCTTTCAAGGATCTTGTTAAAGCTGTTCATGATAAGGGGATGAAAATAATTCTTGATATAGTGGTGCAGCATACGGGCAACTTCGGGGAAGCACATCTTGCTCCTATGTTCAAAAAGGATTATACTAAAAATCTTGCCGATATCAATGAGTCAATGATTCCTTTGACGGTAAGCAATGGTGGAGTGCTCCCTGATAATTATGAAAGCATGAAGCCCGCCGATCAATATGGCAATCGACTCGCAATTATGAAGAACAGTGATTTTACAAATCGTGATATTCATAATTACTATCACCACAAAGCCTGGTTTGACTGGGATGATCCTTCCCGGTGGTGGGGTCAGATTGCCGGTGATTGTGTGGATCTTAATACCGAGCATCCTGCGGTAACTAATTATCTTGTGGAATGTTACTCCCGTTTCATAAAGATGGGCATTGACGGATTCAGAATTGATACTGCAGGTCATATCCCACGTCTTGCATTCAACAAGATGTTCATTCCTCAATTTATTGCAGCATCCGAGACTGAAGAGGCTAAGAAAAATCGAGGCAATGCTCCTTTCTTCATGTATGGTGAAGTCTGTGCTCGTTCAATGGAGGTGATTTATCGTGGGGATAATTATAATTGCTCGCCGTGCTATTATACTTGGAAAGAGAATAAGGATTATCCTTGGGATATGGATCCGGCATCATGGGACTCTATTGTGAAAATTCCGACAAAGGATGAGGGATCACAAGATTATTTTACGGTTGACGGCCATACTAACTGGGATTCCGTTCTTCAGTCGGCTACTGACGACAAGGGACATTCGGATGCCATTCTTAGAAAGAGTGATAATGCTAAGTTGAACGGCAATGATTATCACACCCCGGACCACTCTCAGCATTCCGGACTGAATGTCATTGACTTTGCGATGCACTGGAATTTCAATTCAGCACAAGGCGCCTACGGAGTCCGTAATCAGGATTATCTCTATAATGATGCCACCTATAATGTGGTCTATGTAGATTCTCATGACTACGCTCCTGATAGCAATTACCGCTTTGCAGGAACTCAGGATACATGGGCTGAAAATCTTTCACTGATGTTTACTTTCCGAGGCATCCCATGTTTATATTATGGCTCGGAGGTAGAATTTCAAAAGGGTAAGGACATAGATAAAGGTGCTATTCTTGCTCTAAAAGATACAGGACGTGCTTATTTCGGCGGTTATCTGGAAGGAAGTGTTGATGTAAAGGATTTTGCAGACTATTCTAATGCAAAAGGAAACATGAAGTCTACTCTTGAATATCCGCTTGCCCGTCATATTCAGCGCCTCAATAAGATTCGTGCCGCCGTTCCCGCACTGCGCAAAGGGCAGTACAGCAATGAGGGGTGCTCAGGCAAAATGGCATTCAAGCGTCGATATACTGATGATAAGGTTGATTCGTATGTTCTGGTGACTATTTCCGGTGATGCTACGTTCACGGGTGTTCTTAACGGACGATATGTTGATGCCGTTACCGGTGATATACAGAATGTTACCGATGGAAAACTGACAGCCAAATGTTCAGGAAAAGGAAACCTTCGGGTGTACGTACTTGATACGGAAAAGACCAAGGCTCCCGGAAAGATTGGAGAAGATGGCAAATATCTCTTTGCAGCTGCTTCTGTTGATCAACCTTGGGAAACATGGCCAGATGAAACAATGCCTGAAGAGACGTGGACTGTGAAACCTAATGGTGGCGGTGGAGGCAACGTCAGCTCCAATCGTGAGGAACCGGATCCTGTGGTTGCTCCTGCAATGGCTGAGGGAGAACAGGCAATCTTCTTCGAGCATGAGTCTTGGTGGCCTGTAACTTGCTGGGTATGGTCAAACTCAAAGAATTTCACCGGTGGCAGTTGGCCCGGTCAGAATCTGTCTTACCTGGGCAATAATGTTTATAAATGGACATATACCGGTGATGGTAAGATACCGGCTGAAGCAAAAGTAATTTTCTCATGCAATGGCGGAGATCAGACTTCTAAGGATGGCTGGGACTATGTCAATGGCGGCTACTATAATGCAAACGGTTATGTTAAGACTATCGAAGGAGCGGGAGAGATAGCTGATGATCCCAATCCACCGGTCAATCCGACAGAATCAAAGGAATGGATTGCATATTTCGATAATTCCAAGTCAAACTGGAATAAGGTTTATGCTTGGGTTTGGGATGTTAATCATGGGGATAAGAATTATTCAGGAGGCACCTGGCCCGGTAAGGAATTGACAGAGAAAAATGCCGCCGGTCATTATGTTTTCAAATGTCAGGTTGAGGATGCAGATCCGAAGATGATGATTATTTTTAATGATGGTAGCACTCAGACAAAGAATTTGGATTTTATACACACCGGCATTTACACGAGTGAAGGATACACCAACACCACCACGGGAGTCAAGACTGTATCAGCATTAGAAAATGTCAAGCTGTATGTAAAAACCGGACAGTTGTATGTGGAGACATCCGATGCAATGCTTCTTCCCGTCGCACGTCTGGATGGTGTCGTATTCCACATTGTGCTCCATGTGGGGGTTAACGAGATTGATCTTCCGAAAGGTATGTATATCATTAATGGAAAGAAGATAGTTCTTTAATTCAGAAGGTAGTAAAAAAGAAAGTAGGGTGTATTAGAAATTTCTGATACACCCTATCTCTTTTATGACAATTCTTGTTAGTATGATTTATTTTCTCAAAACTATAAGGAAGGCATTATGATCATACATCCCTAATTTCATCGGATATGGATATTATAATCTCTCCCAAATCCAGGGATTGGAAAAGCGAGATGTAATTTCTTTTGAATTAAGCCGAGATTGAAGTTCCTCTTTATTATCTGAAGTAGCTGCAACAACTCTTGACACTTTACGGGAAGTAACCGTTGAAAGTGGAAATTCTGAAGATGAGAATTGTTCAGCATATTTCTCAGCATCGGCTTTACTTTTGAAAGTAGCCACAATGAGATAATATGATGGAAGATTCGTCTGTTGCTCTTTTGTAATTGTGTCTTTAATTGCAATAGTAGGTATAGAATCTTTTTTTAATTCTGCTGAAACTTCATTTGAGATTTTATTGTTTAAGAATGCTTCTACCGGAACAACAGATGCCTTTTGCTCACGATTGTCAGAAGGGAGAGGATAAAGAAAACCTGCCAATGTTACCGTAGCGACAGCAGCTATGGCAGCAGCGATTTTTCCAATTCTGCGAATGAAACCTTTCCTTTTTTTAACCTGGAAACCTCTTTCAGATGTAAGGTTTTGTTCGATATTATTAGAAATATTCAATGGTTTTAAACCGGGGCACACAGAAAGAGCACCAGCAGCGTCGGATGGAGAGAAAAGGATAGTGTTTTCTTCTCCCACTAAAAATGATCCTATTTTCCCAAGCTGGCAGGAACCTTCCGAATATAAGTGATTCTTAAGATTGGTTACTTCATGGAAAAGAGCCTGTCGAGCTTCCTCAAAAGAGATGCCGTTTTTTCGAGCTATTGAATTTGTGAGAAGTCCATCATCAGTTGTAACGGCTTGATTAAACATTACCGAACGTCGGGGAGGGAGCATCTGTCCCTTTACCACATCAATTAGAGCGGGAGAGGCAGTTGCAATAAAGGCTCCCAGACCGGGCACAATAACACAATCATGGCGGAGAAGGAGGTATTCTATATGGAGGATGAGATGATTCATGTTTGTTCGGTGTTTATGTATTTTTTCAGCGTAAGAGGAACAAAACCTCTCTTTGAGTCTGCAAAGTTAGCGATAAAAAAGATAAAAACCTATTATGGAGTTAAGAAAAAACACTTTCAGTTAAGGGATGAATTGTTCAATAAATTGTTTATCAGCTCCTTTCGAAAGTGCTATTTTCTTATCTGCAAGTGCCTCTTCGCGTCGGTAGTTAAGTCTGTGAAGATAGCCGCGCCATATATAGAAATAAGGATTTTCCGGATATTTTTCAATGCTCTCACGAATATCGGAAGATGCTTCCGAATATTTTTCCATGGATATTTTAAGTAAGATACGCCAGGATCGCGTTTCCGGTTCATCAGATAGCCGTAGGGCTTCGTCATAATACTTTAAAGCAGCTTCCTTATCCCCTTCCAATTCTGAAATACGCCCCAATGCAGACATTCCCACATCGTTATAAGGATAATGACGACATAAGAGATTTAAAGTGGATTGTGCTTCATCAAGTCGATTTTCCCCCAGCAAAATCAATCCTTTCATTTGCAGGGGCCATTCCTGAATTGAATCCATGCTTAAGGACTCTTCGATATCTTCCAGTGCCTCTTTATTTCTTTTTAAATAAAGAAGCGTGCGAGCCCTATTATTATAAAGAGTGGAGGATCGGGGGGAAAGGGTTAGGCCTAAACGAAAAGATTCAAGAGCCTCTTCATAGTGTCCCTGATTTGTCTGGGCTACCCCCAGATTGGAAAGAAGAAGGGAATTAGTGAAATTTGCGGGTTCAAGTCTTAAGGCTTTAACTATTGTTTGCTCGGCAGCCTCCCAACGTTCCCGTTTCATATACATGTCTGCAGAATCAACGAGTGCCAAATATTTGGGTGAGGAGGCAGATAAAGATGCAGAAGCGATCAATAGGGTTGCGGCGGCAAAAAATTTATACATAACTGAAATCGGAAGTTTTTGAATAATCAAGTAGTTATCCTTTGCAAAGTTAATAAAAATAATAATATAACCCGAATCCTCCGTCAATAGTGAAATCCTTAGATATAAACCATGATTATAGTGCAGAAGTAGGAAATTGGTATACATCTCCCTACTATACTGCTCCGGTCTTTCTATTTATTCCTAAGTTATTACGGAAGTCCTAATTTCATCATCATCCATATTTATCATACTGAAAAAACATAATTGGAATTTGGGTTTTACTAATTTCCAAGACAAATTTATTCAAATTATTTAACAAAACTTATTAATTTTGCAGTGTCTCCTGTCTCTCTATCCGGCTATGGATTTAATCAGCTGAATCATGTGGCAGGAGATTATTGATAATAACTGTTTATAAAAAATATAATGACAGAGAAAGAGAAGTGCAGAGCAGGAGAGTTATACAATCCTAATTATGATGATGAGCTTCAAAGGGAGATGTTGGAAAGTGCTGAAAGATGTTTTCAATACAATTCTGTTCCCCCAACAAAAGTAGAGGAACGTGATGCCTTGCTCTCAGAAATATTAGGAAGCAAAGGGGAGAATTGTTGCATACGCTCTCCATTTCAATGTGATTACGGATATAATATTCATGTTGGCAACAATTTCTTTGCCAACTACAATTTTATTGTCCTTGATGGAGGAGAGGTCAGAATAGGGGACAATGTGTTTATTGCTCCTAATGTTGGTTTACACACAGCCGGGCATCCTCTTGACAGTAAAAGACGTAATGAAGGACTGGAATATGCAGGACAAATTACCATCGAAGATGATGTCTGGATTGGAGCCGGGGTACAGGTCTGTCCTGGTGTAACCATACACAGTGGAGCAGTGATAGCAGCGGGAGCTGTGGTAACCAAGGATGTGCCTGCCAATACTGTGGTGGCAGGCGTACCGGCAAAGGTTATTAAAAAATTAATCAATAAAGGAGATCATGGCAAAGGAAGAATATATAAAGAAAAACAGGGACTGGATTAAGAAAAAAAGTGAAGAGTCAGGAGTTAGAGTGCTTGATAAGGGGATCTTTTATAAAATTATTAAATCCGGTGATGGAAAGTCTGTTCAACCTAATAGAGGAAGTGTTGTAACGGTCCATTATGTAGGTAAAACTATTAATGGAAAAATATTTGACAGCAGCCGTGGGGGCACGGCACCTGCGTTCAGACTTCGTGATTTAATTCCCGGTTGGATAATAGCTTTACAGAAGATGCATGTCGGGGATAGATGGGAAATCTATATCCCTTCTGAACAGGGTTACGGTAAAATAAATCAGCCCGGCATCCCCGGTGGATCAACTTTGGTGTTTGATGTTGAGCTTTTGGCTGTAAATTGAACTTATATCCTGCATAATGTGTTTATAATAAGGTAAGTGAGTGTTGAATATTAATAGGCTGCTCTTACTTACATAATTCAAGAATAAGCCATTATTATCTGTTATCAAAAAATATTAGAAAGAACTATGAATGACACAAAACACTCCATGACGGTAGCTGAGCAGGTTGTGGATCAATTGGCAAACTCGGGAGTTGAGCATATTTATGCGATTACCGGCGACAGCCTCAATGCCCTTACAGACGCTATTACCAAAGATGGAAGAATAAAGTTTATCCATGTGAGAAATGAGGAGGCTGCTGCTTTTGCCGCCAGTGCAGAGGCTCAATTGACCGGCAGGCTGGCGGCTTGTGCCGGGAGCAGCGGACCGGGTCATGTCCATCTTATAAATGGTCTGTATGATGCACAACGTTCAAATGCACCTGTTCTTGCAATTGCTTCCACATGTGCCTCTTCGATGTTTGGAACAGGATATTTTCAAGAGACAAACCCAACACTTTTGTTCTCTAACTGTACTGTTTATAATGAAATGGCAGTTACGCCTCAGCAGGTGCCCAGCATGCTTCATGGAGCGATGCAGACAGCCGTGGCAAGAGGAGGGGTTGGAGTTGTCGGTCTGCCGGCTGACGTAATAACTCAAACCGCTGCCAAAGATGGCGCCTCTATTGTACCTTCCTATACTGAAAGGCTCCCTCGGCCTTCAGAAGAAGAAATTGAGGAAGCCGCGCGGTTATTGAACGATGCCAGTACGGTGGCTATTTTTGCCGGACATGGTGCCACTGACGCAGCCGAACTTGTAAAAGAGTTGGCTGACGTTCTGAAGGCACCGGTGGTTACGTCCTATAAATCTCAGATGGAGATGACCCGTGACATGCCTAACTATGTCGGCCACATGGGTTATCTTGGAATGTGGTCGGCAGAAAAGGCAATAGCAAATGCGGATGTTGTGCTCATCCTTGGGACTAACTTCCCATATCCCGGATTTTTCCCTACTGAAAAAAGAAGCATTCAGGTTGACGTCAGGGCTGAAAGACTTGGAAAACGAGCCAATCTGCAACTGGGAGTCCGCTCTGATTCCAAACTATTTATTGAGGCATTATTGCCGAAATTACAGAAGAAGGTGAATGATTCTTTCTTGAAAACCGCACTGGATGATTGGTCAGCCATCAAGGTCAAAATGCAAGAACCGGTATTAAATCCGGGCAAGAATTATTGTATTCGTCCGGAATATATGCTTTCTCTTCTGGACAAACTTGCTTCAGAGGACTGCATTGTAGCTGTGGATACAGGAATGAATAATGTATGGACAAGCCATTATCTCACCCCTTCAAAGGGTAGAAAGATGATAGGTTCGTTCACTCACGGGTCAATGGCAAATGCATTGCCAATGGCTATTGGCGCAGCAGTGTCAAATCCCGGGAAACAAATAATATCCTTATCCGGAGACGGAGGACTTGCAATGCTGATGGGAGAGATGCTTACTGTGATCCAATACCAATTGCCTGTAAAAATATTGGTAGCCGATAATAGGGCTTTGGCATTCGTAAAATGGGAGATGGAACTTGCAGATTATTCTCCAAGTGAAGTAAATCTTGTTAATCCAGATTTTGCGGCTGTAGCTCAAGCCATGGGTTATCAGGCAGAGACGGTCAGTGATCCCTCCGAGCTTGAACCTGCCATGAAGCGCTGGTTGTCAGCTGAGGGACCCGCACTACTTTCCGTTACTACTGATACTGACGCAGCATCGTTCACATTCAGCCAAGAATTGATGGAGAAAGGAGCACCGGGAAATGTACTTTCCAATTTTATGGCACCGGGAATATAAGAAAGTGCTGGAAATAATAAATCCGGGCTGCTGGAATATTTATTCCAGCAGCCCGGATTTATTATGAATGTTTTATTGATTTATTTCTTATAGTTTTCGACTCCTTGACGGAGGAATGATCGGTAAGCGGGAATATCCTCTTTATAAACGAATGCCGGTGCTAACGGACGTGCATTCTCATCTACGATAACATGAAAAGGCTGAGCGTTAGCTCCAAATTTTGAGCGCTGAAGATAACTCCATTTATCCCCGTAAGTACGAAGAGTTCTTTCAGTGCCATCCTTTTCTTTCACCTTAATTGTCTCCGGAAGAGGCTTTTTGTCATCCACCATCAGTGTTACAAGAACAAAATCATTATCAATGGATTTTTTTACTTCTGAGTCTGTCCATACTGCGGCTTCCATTTTGCGGCAGTTCACGCAGCCATAGCCGGAGAAGTCAAGAAGCACCGGTTTGCCGAGACGTCGGGCAAGTTTCATGCCCTCCTCGAAATCGTCTACTTGTGCGGTAACATCTCCCTCATAGAGTGAAAAATCCTGAGTTGACAAAGGAGGGGAGAATGCACTGATGCTTTTGAGCGGTGCTCCCCAAAGACCGGGAAGCATGTAGACTGCAAAAGCAAGAGAGATGCATGCGAGCATGAAACGGGGCACACCGACTTTCTCAACCTCATCATCATGCGGGAAGCGAAGTTTCCCGAGAAGATACACACCCAGCAGAGCAAAGATTACAATCCACAAAGACAAGAAGACTTCACGATCCAGTATTCTCCATCCATAAGCCAGATCTGCAACAGAAAGGAATTTGAGAGCAAGAGCGAGTTCAAGGAACCCAAGAACGACCTTAACTGTATTCATCCATCCTCCACTTTTTGGCATTGCCTTCAGCATAGTGGGGAACATGGCAAAAATTGAAAAAGGGAGAGCAAGAGCAATTGCAAATCCTAACATACCGATTGCTGGAGAAATAAAATTGGATGTAGCAGCAGCTTCGACCAATAGTGTGCCTATAATCGGACCTGTACATGAGAATGAAACAAGACAAAGGGTGAATGCCATAAAAAATATGGAGAGATAGCCTGTGGTGCTGTCCACCTTGGAATCCATCTTATTAGTCCAGGAAGAGGGCAGAGTGAGTTCAAAGCCTCCCATGAATGAGACTGCAAAAATGACAAGAAGAATGAAGAATGCGATATTGAAACCTGCACTTGTGGCAAGTTCGTTCAATGCTGAGGCTCCGAAAAGAGCTGTAACTATAAGTCCAAGTCCGACATATATCACTATTATGGATAAACCATACATCGCAGCTGTGGCTACGGATTTCTTTTTTGTCTTATTCTGCTTAAGGAAGAAACTTACAGTCATTGGAATCATAGGCCAAACGCAAGGAGTAACCAAAGCGATCAGACCTCCAATAAAACCGGCAAGAAAGATGTAGAGAAGCGAGCGTGTCTGTTGAGAAGGATCGTCAGAAAAAACTTTCAATTCCGCTTCCACGTTTTCCCACCATGAATCATCTGCAGGGGATATGCCTGAATTGTTGACTGCCGGCAGCAGTGGGTCTTCGGAAGATTGGAGAGAATCGGTCATTTCTGCCAACTTTTGAGAAGCGGCTTCTTCAAGAGATTCAGGCTTATTATCCTCCGGGAGGGGAGATGTTTCTACTACAGGAGCTTTCCCGGAAAAAGAATGAGAAGCAAACACGGGAATGCACCCCATGTCATTACACGTCTGCCCTTTTATTTCCCAATCAATAGAAAAAGTCGGATCAATTGCCTTAAGCGGCTGGGTAAAGGATACAGTACCGGTGTAAAAATGCTGGTCAACCTCAAAAATTTCGTCATACTCCTTTATATAAGGTTTATTAACTTTGGGCTGTCCGTCTAATTTACATCCTTTTAGTTCAAAATGAAACTCCAGAGGATTTGATCCTCCGGCAGGGTTATCAAGACTGAAGAGATGATAGCCTGACTCAATTCTGGCAGTTGCTTCCACAGAAGGGTGAGGGGTATTGTCTCCAATGAGTCTGAAAGACCATGTAACCCCATCTTGAGCCCATATCATAAAGGCTGATAGGAGCAAAGAAAGAGTAATGAGATATTTTTTCATTGCTGATGAAAGGTAATAGATATATTAAAGATTACTGATTTATTAATTTTTTGCTAAATTACAAAATCTTGGAGTAGTTTCCAAACTTGTTACGAATAAAAAGAGAATAAAAAAGGCATATCAGAAAGGAGCAAAGAATTAATCAGAGCCATAAAATATGAAAAAATTTTCAAAATGATGTTGAGTTTTTAAGAAGATATGTGTCTATATTGTGTATGAATAAAAGAAACGACATAGAATTGAGAGAAAAATGGAATTTGTCGTTTTAAGTATATTTACTAATTTTGCAGTGAATAGGAGTGCTTCGCACTATCGTTGCGCCTCATTTTTTCTCTAATCATTCTTTATGAAACCTATAGATAAGATGACCGAAAATAATACCAAAGCTGATTACAGAAGAAAACCTGATTGGCTGAAGATAAAACTCCCACGCGGATTCAAAACCAGTCAAGTGATAGGTCTTCTTAATGAGAAGAATCTTCATACAATTTGCAGTAGCGGAATGTGTCCGAACAGGGCAGAATGTTGGGGAAACGGCACGGCTACATTTATGATTGGTGGAAATATATGTACACGCAATTGTCGTTTCTGCAATGTGCCGCATGGCAAACCTTTGCCTCTTGAAGAAAAAGAGTTGGATGATATAGTGGAGTCCATTATTCAACTCAAATTAAGACATGTCGTGATAACTTCGGTTGATCGCGATGATCTTCCTGATTTAGGAGCGGCACATTGGGCGAAAATGATCCGAAAAATAAAGGAATTTTGTCCGGGTGTAACTATGGAGGTTCTAATCCCGGATTTTCAGGGAAGATTGGAGTTAATTGATAGAATTATTGCAGAAAAGCCGGATGTCATATCGCATAATCTTGAAACTGTAAGACGACTGACTCCTGAAGTCAGAACTTTTGCAACATACGATAATTCTTTGAAGGTGATCGAAAGAATTGCCCAAAGCGGCATTCGCAGCAAATCTGGAATAATGTTAGGATTAGGGGAAACACGCGATGAAATATTTCAGACAATGGAGGATTTGCTGAGTGCAGGATGTGAAGTGATGACTATCGGACAGTATCTCCAACCCGCAAAGACCAATTATCCTCTTCAGGAATATATCCATCCTGATACATTTGCTGAATACGGGAGAATCGGGAAGGAGATGGGCTTCAGGCATATTGAGAGCAGTCCTATGGTTAGATCCAGTTATCATGCCGAACGCCATGTCTACTAACAATAGCGGCTGCCTTAAGGTGATAGATCTTGGGTTGCTTGATTATAGAGAGGCGTGGACTTTTCAACATACTCTATTTGATGGGATGGTGGAAAAGAAGAAAGGTGGGATAAAGCCGGAGAAGGAATATCTAATAATAGTAGAACATCCTCCGGTGATTACTCTCGGACGACATGCACACCAAGAAAATGTGCTATTGTCTTCTGATGCTTTACGAGAGAGAGGAATCGAAGTTTTTGAAATTGAGCGAGGGGGGGATGTAACCTTTCATGCCCCCGGTCAACTTGTGGCATATCCGATTTTAGATCTTGAGCAGCATCATCTCGGTGTGAAAGATTATGTGTGGCATCTTGAAGAGGCGGTGATCCTAACAATAGCGCATTACGGAATAAAAGGGGAGAGGATAGAGGGAGCATCCGGAGTATGGATTGGAAAGGGTGGAGACAAGGAGAGAAAGATTTGCGCTTTGGGTGTAAAATGCAGCAGGTTCTGCACTATGCACGGCCTGGCTTTGAATGTCAATACGGATTTGAGTGGATTCAATGCAATAAATCCTTGCGGGTTTATTGACCGAGGAGTAACTTCCATCGCTAAAGAAACCGGCAAGGATATGGATTTTGAAGAGGTAAAAAGTATTTTTATCAAGGAATTCAGTGCTCTTTTCCAGCCTCATACTCTCTTTCAAGGAAGACCTTGACTTCCTGAAATAGTTTGGAAGCGAAAACAAAATCGTTAAGCGACTGACTTGTGCTTCTGAAAATTGTTCTGTCGTTGCCAATCCAGTCGCAATGTCCTTTATTGATAAAAACAATTTTCTCGCCAATACCCAAGACAGAGTTCATGTCATGGGTATTGATAATTGTTGTCATGCCATATTCATGAGTAATGTCGCTGAGAAGCTCATCTATAAGAATTGATGTTCGTGGATCAAGACCGGAGTTCGGTTCATCACAGAATAAGTATTTGGGGTTGAGTGCTATGGCACGAGCGATAGCAACACGTTTCTGCATACCTCCCGAAATTTCAGAAGGATATTTGGCATCAGCATTCACCAGCCCAACCCTATTGATGCAAAAATGTGCTCGTTCAAGTTGTTCTTCATGAGAAAGCGGGCTGAACATCTTAAGAGGAAACATGACATTGCCGAGCACAGTTTCATTATCAAAGAGGGCGGACCCTTGAAAAAGCATCCCTATTTCCATTCTCAGTTTTTTCTTTTCCTGAGCATTCATGTTACGGAATTTTCTTCCATCATAAAGGATTTCCCCCACCTCGGGACTGAGAAGTCCTATCAGGCATTTCATGAAAACAGTTTTTCCGGAGCCGCTTTGTCCGATTATGAGATTGGTCTTTCCTGTGTCAAAGGTTGCTGATATATCATATAATACCTGTTGACCGTCAAACCATTTGGATACGTTTTTAGCTTCAATCATCTTTGTTAAGGGAATAGAATGATTTAAAATTATCTTAAGCTCCGGATTATTGCAAGAGCATTTTAGTGAGTATTACGTCGGCCAGAAGAATAAGGATTGAACTGGAGACCACAGCCTTCGTGCTTGCCTGACCAACTTCAAGGGCTCCTCCTTTAACATAATAGCCATAATAGGCAGCCACACTTGCTATGATATATGCAAAAACGACTGTCTTAATAATGCCATACCACACGTACCATTCGTTGAAAAAGGATTGGATTCCGAATACATAATTCTCAACAGAAATCATAGATGTAAACTCGGCTATGAACCAGCCTCCCACCAAGCCCATGAACATTGATAGCACACAAAGTACGGGGACAAAGAGCACAAAGCCTATGACTTTTGGCAACACAATAAAGTTTGCCGAATTTATACCCATGATGTCGAGTGCATCGATCTGTTCAGTTACTCTCATAGTGCCAATCTCGGAGGCTATGTTACTGCCAACTTTGCCGGCAAGGATAAGAGACATCATTGAAGATGAAAATTCCAATAGAAGAATTTCACGGGTAGCGAGACCGGTGGAGTAGGATGGAATCAGGGGAGAGACGATATTGATGGTCATCTGAATAGTGATTACGGCTCCAATAAAGAGCGAAATGATAATGACCAAAGGTATGGAGTCAACTCCGAGTTTGCTTATCTCCAGGACAAGGCGTTGAAAAAAAACTTTCCACTTGTCGGGAGACCGGAACACCTGGGTCATGAATAGGCAGTATTTGCCAAAGGATTTTATTGAAGATACTAACATCTTATGAATTTTAATTAATTCAGAAATGGAAATTTAATTCCTTAGACTGAAAAGATAGTGCAAAATTAATAAAAAAACAATAAAAAAACTTTTTGAGAGAAGAGATAAGGTGGAAGTAATGGATTTTTCTTTCGATAGAGTCAATCGAAACCATGACATCATATATATTATTATCGGATAAAGGGAAATAAAGTTTGCTTGCAAAGCGAATTTTTATTAATTTTACCAAAAAATAATCCAATAGCGATAAAATATGCTTGTAATCGGAATTGCCGGGGGAACCGGCTCGGGTAAGACTACGGTTGTGAGGAAGATTATCGAATCTCTTCCCAAGGATGAAGTAACAGTGATTCCACAGGACTGTTACTACAAGGATAATGCGCATATACCTCTTGAAGAACGTCTCAAAATGAATTATGATGAGCCGGCTTCAATTGAATGGAGTCTTCTTTGCAAGCAGTTGATGGAACTTAAGGAGGGAAAGTCAGTGGAGATGCCCACTTATGATTTTCTCACTTGCTCACGTTTAAAGGAAACCACTGCTCTACGTCCAAGAGATGTGGTGGTTGTGGAAGGTATCCTTGTCCTTACGGATAAAGAACTTCGTGATATGATGGATGTGAAGGTTTTTGTTGATGCGGATGCCGATGAGAGGCTCATAAGGGTAATATCTCGAGATTGTATCGAAAGAGGGAGAACGCCTCAAATGGTTATTGACCGTTATCAGGAAACCCTTAAACCGATGCATGAGTTATATATAGAGCCAAGTAAACGTTATGCCGACCTTATTATTCCACAAGGAGGGAATAATAAGGTTGCAATAAAATTGCTGACAGATTATATTCGTTCTTTATTAAGATGAAAATATTCCCTTTATTCCGAAAGAACAATAAGGAGGAATTAACTCCGGAGGAGCAAGCTGTATCCAAAGAGATGCAGACAGCTCCTGAACCTGATATGCAAGAAGAGATTATTACTACTGAAACAGAAACGGAAGAGGATAACCATCCGGAAATAGAGGCGGTCTCTGTGGCTGTTCCGGAAAAGGGAATTCTCCGCACGGATAATCTTGTCAAGAAGTATGGCAAGCGTACAGTAGCCAATCATGTTTCAATAAATGTAACTCAAGGGGAGATTGTTGGGTTGCTTGGTCCTAATGGTGCCGGAAAAACAACAACTTTCTACATGACCACCGGCTTGATAACTCCTAATGAGGGGAGAATTTTTCTTGATGATAAGGATATTACAGGTTTCCCTGTATATAAGAGAGCTCAGCTTGGAATCGGCTATCTTGCTCAGGAGGCATCGGTTTTCAGAAAATTGAGTGTTGAGAACAATATAATGGCAGTGCTTGAAATGACTCCTACTACAAAAGAATATCAAAAAGAGAAACTTGAAAGCCTTATTGCTGAGTTCAGGCTCCAGAAAGTTAGAAAAAATCTTGGAGATCAGTTATCAGGAGGTGAGCGTAGGCGCACGGAAATAGCCAGATGTCTTGCAATCAATCCTAAATTTATAATGCTTGACGAGCCTTTTGCCGGAGTCGATCCGATTGCTGTTGAAGATATTCAAGAAATAGTATATAAATTAAAAGAGAAGAATATAGGCATTTTGATTACTGATCATAATGCCCCTGAAACTTTGAGTATTACTGATAGGGCTTATCTTCTCTTTGAAGGGAAAATATTATTCCAAGGCACGAGTGAGGAATTGGCTGATAATCCGGTGGTAAGAGAGAAATATTTAGGACGTAATTTTGTGTTCCGCCGAAAAAAATTTAATATTTGATGAGTGCTACAGAAATTAGAGAAATACCGGCTGTAAGACTCTTTGTCCTGTTTATTACCTTTTTTATTTCCTTGGTATTGACAGGATTTATAGCTATTGGCATAGGAGAGATAGGATGGATTGGAGAGCGGGAGAAAGTCTTGATTACATCTGCCATACAATGTTTATTGGCGTTCTGTTTTCCGGCATGGTTTACAGCGCGCTTTTGCACACCACATCCTGATAAATGGCTTTATTTAAACAGGGTTCCATCTTTTTGGTCATTTCTTGGAGTTGTCATTGCGTTCATAATTGTTCTTCCGGCATTGAATTGGTTAGTTGACTGGAATCAGAACCTACATCTTCCGGAGTCAATGAAGAGTGTGGAGGAAACTTTACGCGGGTGGGAAGATGCAAACAGCGGTATTGTAGAGAAGATGCTTTCCGGAGCTTCTCCTTTAATACTGACTTTTGCCGTGCTGATTGTCGGATTGCTGACAGGTTTTTCGGAAGAACTTTTTTTTAGAGGCGGCTTACAGAATATTCTGATAAGAAGTAAGGTTGCACCCTGGGTTGCTGTCTGGCTTACAGCTTTTGTATTCAGTGCCCTCCATTTTCAGTTTTTTGGTTTTATTCCAAGATTGTTTATGGGTGCATTTTTTGGATATTTGCTGATATGGTCGCGTAATCTTTGGTTGCCAATTTTCGCTCATGCCTTCAATAATTCGATAGTCGTGCTCACTTTTAATTCCAATATGTTTGAGCAGAAAGAAATTTTCGAGAATGTGGGAATCGCTCAAAGCGACAGTTTTCCCTGGATCGCACTTTCAAGTTTTGTGCTTTTCCTTGTGTTCATATATTTTTTCCGTACATATCTGACAAGTCGGAAAGGGAAGCAAAAGTATGGCTAAGAAACAGACGGGCGTTCAATTTCGAGAAATAATGACCTCAGTCAAGCATGGTGATTTCGCTAAAGTTTATCTTCTCATGGGCGACGAGAGTTATTATCTTGATCGTATTGTCAAGGCGCTGGAGAATAATGTAGTAAAGGAGGAGGATCGTGATTTTAACTCAATAGTATTTTACGGAGCCGAGGCAGACATGGCATCTGTCATAGGCTCCGCGCAGCAATATCCGGTTATGTCTGAACGTCAGCTTGTGATATTGAAAGAGGCTCAGGCAATGACTAATGCTAAGGCGCAGCTTGATAAATTGTCAAGCTATCTTGCTCATCCTAATGATACAACTGTATTAGTGATTGTATATAAGGGAGGAAGCCTTAATGCCACTTCCTCTCTTTTGAAATCTGCCAAAACACCTTCCACTGTTGTATTTAAAAGTGAGAAGCTTCGTGACTATGAATTAAAAGGTCCGATAAAAGATTACTGTAATGAAAAGGGGATAGGGATAGATGAGAAAGCAATCGGTTTATTGTGTGACTATATAGGGAATCCCCTCAGCAAACTTTTTGGAGAAATAGACAAGTTAATTGTTGCCGGAGGGAGAGAGAATAAGAGAATTTCTCCTGAGCTTATAGAACGTAATATTGGCATTTCAAAGGACTATAATACCTTTGAACTGGTAAAAGCTCTTGCAAAGAAAGATTACCTCAAATCAATGAAGATAGTTGACTATTTCTCTCGTAATCCCAAACAGAACCCGGGGATAATGATTGCGGCAACAATCTTTAATTATTTTGCTAAACTTTTTGTTGCAAGTGTAGCCAGAGACAAGAGCGATGCTTCACTCATGCAGCTTCTTGAAGTTAAAAGTGTTTATGCGCTCCCCGATTATAGGGAGGGATTGAGTAAATATAATGCCCGTATGGTTCTCGGAGCGGTTCATGCTGTGAGAGAATATGATGCGAAAATCAAAGGCATAGGTTCTACCCAGAATGAGTATGAACTATTAAAGGAATTGATATTTAAGATCTTTACGGTACAATAAATTATGATATACTATTTTTCGGGGACAGGAAACTCCAGAGCCGCCGCTAAATCGATTGGAGAAAGGCTGGGGGAGCAAATAGGCCTTATCTCACAAATAAATCCCAATGAGGAAGTTTTTAGAGGAGAAATGTTAGGATTCATTTTCCCGGTATATGCATGGGGTGTCCCTCCACTTGTACTTAATTTTATTTCCCATTTTTCCCAGGAATTTATTGATGTCATTAAGGATAAAAGTATTCCTGTATGGGTTGTTATGACATGTGGAGATGAAGTGGCGCTTGCTCCAGAAATGATTCAAAGGACTTGTGATATAAAAGGAATAAAAATCAAGTCAATCTGGAGTGTTATCATGCCAAATGATTATGTACTACTTCCCGGTTTTGATGTTGATTCACGAGAAGTTGAAAAGGAGAAGCTTGACAAGGCTCCGGCACGAATATCCGAGATTGTTACAGGACTATGTGAAGGTAAAGAGGGTGTTTTTGTTGTCAGGGGGTCTATGGCATGGATAAAGACAAAACTTGTTTATCCTCTTTTTAAACGCTGGGGAGTTTTTCCAAAAAAGTGGCATCATACGGATGCATGTGTAGGTTGCGGAATTTGTGTGAAAAATTGTCCGTTGAAAAATATAAGGCTTTCTGATTCCGGGTTCCCCTTGTGGGGTGAGAATTGTTGTTCATGCGTTGCTTGTTATCATTCTTGTCCGCGACACGCAGTGGAGTATGGAAAGGCTACGAAAGGTAAGGGACAATATATGTATCCTGAAATAAGAAAAGGTTCCGTGAAATGACGGAGCCTTTTCTATTTAAATGAGGATTTAAAAAAACTTGGTTATGGAATTGTCGTAACTCATGGCTATGACCTTTCCTTCTAAATTGACCAAAGAATAAGCCGGCTGGTTGTCTGAGTTAAAGAATACCACAATATTATCAAATGCTTTACCTTGGAATGTTTTTCCCGACGCTTCTGCTGACCATATTCCATTTTTAAAGGAAATTGCTATTTTGCTCCCCGGCTGATTTGTAACGGGATAAATCCCTGCGTTAGGCACACTTTCAGGAGAACAAGTGTATTGCTGAGAAAGGTAACCTTTTAATCCCGGAGAATATTCCACAAGATACCATCCTTTATTATTCTCAAGAATTTTAAAAACCATTCCGGATTGGGGAGTCACTTCTTGATTTTGAGTGTTGAGAGTAACATATCCCTTAACATTTGGCTCATCAAATATTTTAGCATCTTTGTTAACCACTGCAAATGATTGAGCAAAAGATTGCGATGAGAGAAAAAAGCTTGAGAGAATAATTACTAATTTAAAAATGCTGATATTTTTCATAGAATTATTTTTTTAATCCGGGGGAAAAATTCCCCCGGACTTATGATTAAGAACCACATGAATTATTGGTTTATGTTGAAAAATTTTTACAGAGCGAGCAACTCCATAATTTTATCGATAGCGGCAGAGAGACCATCGATATCCTTGCCTCCTGCTTGAGCAAAGAAGGGTTGTCCGCCTCCACCTCCCTTGATCAATTTAGCAGCCTGACGAACGATGTTGGAGGCATTTTTACCTGATTTAACAATATCATCAGTAAGCAATAATGTTAAAAGAGGTTTATTACCGGTATATGTTCCTCCTACAAAAACGGTATGCTCCGGAGAAAGTTTCTTAATTGTAAAAGCCACATTCTTTACTACTTCCGGAAGACGAGGACCGGAAAGGCGACATACGGACACACCATTTATGTTTTTAGCATTGGCGAGAATTTCGGAAGCAATATTTCTAACTCTTTCCTCCATATAGTCTTCTACTTGCTTACGGAGTTCAGAATTTTCTTTGATAGCCTTCTCTACGGCTGCTTTGACATTAGATGCATTGCCAAGGAATGATGACACATCTTTCATGGTGTCTTGCATATCATCAAGAATCTCTTCTACTCCGGCTGCAGAAACAGCCTCGATTCTTCGTATTCCGGCGGCTATTGAGCTTTCCGATAAGATTCTGATCATACCGATATTTCCGGAATTGGCTACGTGAGTGCCTCCACAAAGCTCAACTGAGGTGCCATACTTCACGACTCTAACCTTATCGCCATATTTTTCACCGAAAAGAGCCATCGCCCCCATTTTGCGTGCCTCTTCAATTGGCATTTCCCGCGCCTCCTCTAATGGCATTGCCTTACGGATGCGAGCATTGACAAGGTGTTCGACTTTGCGAAGTTCTTCCGGAGTAACTTTCTGAAAATGAGAAAAGTCAAAACGAAGAACTTCAGGAGATACGAAAGAACCCTTTTGTTCCACATGATTTCCTAAAACTTCGCGAAGTGCTTCATGGATGAGATGAGTTGCGGAATGATTAGCGGAAGTAGCGGCTCTTGAATTTTCGTCAATACGCGCCACAAAGTCGGCAGCGGGATTGGTTGGCAATTTATGAGTGAGATGCACTCCGATATTATTCTCGCGCTTAGTATCGAATATCTCAATAACCTCACCATCATCAGCTGTCAGAGTTCCTATGTCGCCCACCTGACCACCCATTTCAGCGTAGAAAGGAGTCTCCGAGAGAATTATTTGATAAAATTCTTTTCCCTTTTGCTTGACTTTACGATAACGGAGAATGTTTGTGTTAGATTCAGTCTTATCGTAACCTACGAATTTCTGATCACCGTTGTTTATGATAGTCCAGTCTCCGGTTTCAACAGCAGCAGCGTTGCGGGCACGCTCTTTCTGTTTGGTCATTTCTGTGTCAAACTCTTCCTGATTAAGAGTCATCCCGTTTTCTCGCAGGATAAGTTCGGTGAGATCAAGGGGAAAGCCGTATGTGTCGTACAATGTAAATGCGTCTTTACCGGAAATAACAGATTTTCCCTCTTTTTTTGCTTTTTCAATCAAGGAATCCAAGAGCTTAATGCCATTATCAAGAGTGCGTAGGAAAGATTCCTCTTCCTCTTTTATCACTTTTTTAATCAAGTCTTTTTGCGCTCTCAATTCAGGATATGAGTCTCCCATTTGCTCTACGAGTTTATCCACAAGCTTATATAAGAAGGCATCTTTTCGATTGAGGAATGTATAGGCGTATCTTACAGCACGACGTAAAATACGACGAATTACATATCCGGCTTTGGCATTGGAAGGTAATTGAGAATCCGCAATTGAGAATGCGATAGTGCGCAAGTGGTCGGCTACCACACGCATTGCCACATCTACTTTTTCATCTTCACCATATTTCAGGCCTGTTATATCAGAAATTACCTCAATAATTGGAGTGAAAACGTCAGTGTCATAATTTGATTTTTTGCCCTGAAGTGCCATACAAAGACGTTCGAATCCCATGCCGGTGTCAATAACCTTTGCGGGGAGTGGTTCGAGGGAACCATCAGCCTTACGATTGTACTGCATGAAGACGAGGTTCCAAATCTCAATTACTTGAGGATTATCTTTATTTACAAGGGAAGCTCCGTCGACAGCAGCTCTTTCTTCATCCGAACGAAGATCGATATGAATTTCGCTACAAGGCCCGCATGGACCCGTATCACCCATTTCCCAGAAGTTATCGTGACGGTTTCCATTAATGATGTGAGAGGAGGGCAGATGCTTCTCCCAATATCCGGCAGCTTCATTATCTCTTTCAAGACCTTCCGGTGCGTATCCTTCAAAAACGGTGGCGTATAGTCGGTCAGGATTTAGTTTCAGGACGTCGACAAGATATTCCCAAGCCCAATCGATAGCTTCTTTTTTAAAATAATCACCAAACGACCAGTTGCCAAGCATTTCGAACATGGTGTGATGGTAAGTATCATGTCCTACCTCTTCGAGATCGTTATGCTTTCCTGAAACACGCAAACATTTTTGGCTGTCCGCCACTCTTTTGTGGGTGGCAGGTCGGTTGCCAAGAATAATGTCTTTAAACTGATTCATGCCGGCATTGGTAAACATAAGTGTCGGGTCGTCTTTGATTACCATGGGCGCGGAAGGAACAATCTGATGTCCTCTTTCACGAAAGAAATTCTTAAAAGATTCTCTGATTTCGTTTGATGTCATATTATCTAATTATTAAGATAGTCTAAAATAAAGGAGGATAATTTTTACTTAACCATAATAATTTGCAAAATTAAGGGAATTCCCTTAATTTTGCAAACAATATGCCCCTCTTCCGAAGAGAGAATTAATTTAATCCCGTTTTCAAGAAGGACAAAACGTTACATTTCTCCATTTCTTCAATAGGATATTATTAAAGGATGGCAAAAGAGATTCTTTACAAGTATAATCCCGAAACGGATAATTTTGAGCGAGTCTATAAAACGGTTGGCTCAAGGATAACTTTATGGGCAAAAATAGGGGGACTCTCTTTTTTTTTCGGTATCATTATATTTCTCCTTGTATTTTATTGTTTTGATTCCCCTACGGAAGAAAATCTTAGAGAGGAGAATCGTGAATTAAGGACACAATATAAGATATTGAACAGAAGAATAGAGAATTCCCAAAAAGTGTTGGAAAGGCTTATTGAACGCGATGATAATTTCTATCGCGTTATGATGCAGATGGAGCCTATGAGCCAATCTCAACGTCTGGCCGGACTTGAAAAGGAGACACGTTACAGTGGGGGTGTTGACAAATTGAATGATGCTGCGCTTGTCAGTGAACTTGATCGTAGAATGAATCTTATGGAGAAGCAGATCTTTTCACAAGTTCAGAGTTATGAGCAGCTAAGGGAGAGAATGGGGAAGGAGAGGGAAAAAATGAGCCATATCCCCTCAATTATGCCAATCAACCCTTCATCTTTTTCTCTTGCTTCAGGCTATGGATACAGGCGGGATCCTATCTCGGGACATTCCAAATATCATGAAGGAATTGACATCGCGGCGTCAACAGGAACTCCCGTTATTTCCACAGGAGATGGTATTGTTGAATTGGCAGAAAGAAAAGCGGGTGCAGGTAATTGTATAGAAATTAATCATGATTATAATTATAAGTCGACATATTCCCACCTTTCAGAAATATTAGTGGCACCGGGACAGGTAATCAAGAGAGGACAAATTATCGGAAAGGTTGGAAGTTCGGGCGTGTCTACCGGTCCGCATCTTCATTATGAAGTTAGATTTAAGGGAGAAGCCCAGAATCCTGTAAACTATTTTTTTAAGGATTTAGGTCCTAAGGAATTTGCAGAGATGATGCAGAAGGCGGACAATGCCGGCCATCTAATGGATTAACCATTCTACAGTTTTTAATATTGCCATGCACGATTTAACAAAAAAATATTACAAAATCAGTGAGGTTTCAGAAATTCTCGGCATACCGACATCTACCATAAGATTTTGGGAAAATGAATTTCCGGAGGTTAGTCCTATGAGAAGTATCGGAAATCAGCGATATTATACACCTGAAGATATAGAGGCATTGAAAATAATTTATTTTCTTCTCAAAATTAAAGGTCTAAAAGTTGAGGCAGCCAAGGAGCAGATGCGACTTAACCGCACCAACATTTCAAAGAAAGCGGAAATAGTAGAGCGGCTGCAGGATGTAAGAGATGAACTCTCCATGATGCTGAAAGCTTTGGAGAAAAGGAAATAAACTTTTTCAAGTTGGCTTTATTAGAGGCTATGAATTATGTTTGATTTCCTTTTCCCTTGGGTTTCAAAAATATTTCACAGAACTCAGGTAAAAATTAACGGAATCAAATTTAGAGATTGGAATTATAATATTTGGAATTTCCGGTTATATTATCACCAACAAATGATGGAAGGGGATAAACTGTATCAGATGAGGGCAATTCTATCTCTGCTGTAATTAATCCTAAACGATTGCCGAAAAATTCGTCGATTTCCCATCGGAATCCTTTGAAAATGACAATATGCCTTTTCTTTTCTATCACGCCCGGCAAACACATATCAAGCATCTTTTCTGCATCCGACAAAGGAATTTCATATTCGAATTCATGGCGTTTGTCCCCTTTATTTTTCCCCTTTACAGTGATGTAGCCTTTCTCATCAAGAATCCTTATTCTTACAGTTCTTTCCGGAGTCCTATTGAGGTAGCCTTGACGAATTAAATGCACTTCTGAGGCTTCTTCCCTAAAAGATTCATCCGACACAAGATATTTATGTTCTATTTCTAAAGCCATAATAATATTGTTTTTCAATGACAAAAATAATAAAAAGAATAGATATCATAAAGATAAAATATAAATTTTTGGAATATAATTACGTTATATAAAAAATATCTTTCAGAGATCAGCTAATCCTAAAAATGAAACAGATAATAAGAGATAGGAATTTATTAATCAGATATACTTTTCTTTCGATATTTCTTTTGCTTCTAAGCATCAAAACATTTCCTGTTTTATCACAGAATAACGTTGGAAGAATTTTTAAAGGAATCGTTATTGATGCAGAAACGGAGGAGCCTTTGCCTAATGCGAATATTATTTCACGTCTTACTCCCAAAAGAAATGCTGTTGCTGATGAAAATGGTTTCTTTAGTCTTAAAGGGATAGTAGAAGGGGAGGAATGGATAATTTATGTTGCGGGTTTTGAAGAGGCTAAATTAGATATTAATAAATCAGATTCTATTCAGATAATAAAATTATCACCATTTCAAACACAACTAAAGGAAGTTGAGATTCGCCCGGGCAAACAGAAATATTCAAAGAGAAATAATCCTGCTGTAGAATTTGTAAAAAGATTAAGAAGAGAATCAAAAGATCATGATCCTACAGAAGCAGACTATTACAGTTATGATAAATATGAAAAGACATTGATTGGTCTTAACGATTTTAAGGGTGATTTTACCTCCGGCTATCTCTCAAAAGGTGGAAAGTTTCTCAAAGATTATATTGACAAATCTCCCGTGACGGGCAGGGATATCCTTAATCTTATGTTAAAGGAGAAAAAATCTACATGTCTGAGTGGAAAAAAAGTTGAAGGCAGTAAGGAGATTATTACCGGATACAGAAGCTGTGGCGTGGATGAGTTCATTAATGAAGATAATATGCGAATTATTCTTGAGGATGCAGTTCGGGAAATAGATCCTTTTAAAGATAATATTACCTTGCTTCAGAACAGGTTTGTCAGCCCTTTATCAAAAATCGGACCTGACGTATATAAGTATTATCTTACGGATACAGTGGAATTGGGTAATCAACGTTGCATAGAACTTTCATTTGTTCCACATAATCCACAGACGATGGGATTCAATGGAAAGATTTATGTCCCTCTGGGAGATACTACTATGTTTGTTAAGAAAATAATTATGCGAACTCCAAGCGACATCAATATGAATTTGATTGATAATATCTTTATTAATCTATCATACGAAAAAGATAGCGTTGGAAACAGAATTAAAGTATATGATGATGTCTGTATAGAGATGTCGCTTTTATCAAAATTGCCTAAAATCTATGGAAGAAAGACTACTATATATGATAACTTCAGTTATGAAAAGCATTCCTTATTGAAATCATATTATTCTGAGATGGGTTCATTATTTATTTCGGAGGAATCCGGGAAAAAGGACCTGTCTTTTTGGAATGAGGTACGTAAAATTCCTTTGAGTGTATCTGAAGAAAGGATGGGTGGGTTAATGAAACAGATTCGGAGAAATCCAATACTATATTGGGGGGAGAAAGGGCTGAAGCTTTTGGTAGAAGGTTATATAAAAACCGGCAATCCAAGTAAGTTTGAGATAGGTCCGATAAATACTTTCATAAGCGGCAACACGGTTGAAGGCGTACGTTTGCGTTTTGGAGGAATGACTTTGGCTGCCTTGAATCCTCATTTTTTTGCAAGCGGATATGTTGCATACGGAACAAGAGACAGGAAGTGGAAATATGAAGGTTTGCTGGAATATTCATTCCCCTCAAAGCGGAATTTTTTTAATGAGTGGCCTCGACATGGCTTTTCTTTGAAATACAAATATGATATTGATATGCTTGGGCAGCATTATCTTTTTGCAAATGCTGATAACGTTTTTCTTTCTTTTAAAAGAATGGAGAGTGTTCTGGCAACTTATCAGCGACAAGGTTCATTGAGCTACATATTTGAACTTCCGAACAACTTTTCTTTAGAAACAGGAATTAAATTATGGAAACAGGAAGCTACCGGGTGGGTACCATTCAAATTCTCTGATGGAAGAATCTTGACCCATTACAGAGAAAACTCTATTTCTGTATCCTTGCGATGGGCTCCCGGCGAGAAGTTCATTCAGGGAAGAACAAAAAGGAGTCCGGTCAATATGGATTCATGGATTTTTCAGCTTACCCATGAATTTGGACCAAAAGGTTTATTTAATTCTGCATTTACGATAAATAACACCGAGTTGTCTGTTCGTAAAAGATTTTGGTTCTCTGCATTTGGATATACAGATATGATTCTAAAAGGGGGAATAATATGGAGTTCTGTCTTTTTCCCTGCTTTAATGTGGCCGAATGCCAATCTGACCTATACCATACAGCCTGAAAGTTATTCTTTAATGAATCCTATGGAGTTTGCCAATGATAAATATGCATCCGTTGATTTAAGTTACTTCGGATTGGGAGTTCTATTTAACCGGATTCCTTTACTAAAGCGATTAAAGTTAAGAGAGGTTGTAACTTTCAAAGCTCTGACAGGGGGCCTGTCGGATAGAAATAATCCATCTAAAAACGAGGATTTATTATTATTTCCCTCTCAAGCTCAGACTCAGACCCTCTCTTCTGTACCATATATGGAAGCAGGGGTCGGTATTGATAATATTTTTATGTTTTTGCGTGTGGATTATGTATGGCGACTTACATATCGAAACACTCCGGGGTGTGATAAAAGCGGGGTAAGAATATCCCTCCATTTCTCTTTTTAAGTAAGTAGGTAAGGGAGTTGGCTCTCATATTTTGTGGTAGGTGATATGAGGGAAAAAAGAAGAAATGCTTTTTTATTTATTCTCAACTATATTTAATAAAAAAAGGGTTCGTCTGAATAAAGACGAACCCTTGAAACTGACTCATGCAATAAACTCTATATCTTAATCTTATCTGAAATCTTTGAGTGATTCACGCAATTTCTGGCGAGCAACAAAGATTCTTGTTTTTACAGTCCCAACAGGGAGATTCATTTTTTCTGCGATCTCACTGTATTTATAGCCGGCAACATACATATTGAATGGAATTCTGTATTCGTCGGCAAATTCATTGAGAACAGCAGAAATCTCTTTTACTGCGTAGGAGCCTTCCGGAGTAGATAAGCCGGAATCTTGCGATAGGTTAAGATGATAGAGATCTTCAGTCTGGTCAATTACCGTTGCTTTCTTTACATTTTGACGGTAATTGTTGATGAAGATGTTACGCATGATGGTGAATACCCACCCTTTAAGATTCACATTGTCAACAAACTTTTCTTCGTTGTCAAGTGCCTTGAGGGTAGTGTCCTGAAGGAGGTCTTGTGCTTCTTCGCGATTGGCGGTGAGCTGATAAGCAAAACTGAGAAGGTTTGCTTGTAGACCCAGAATCTTTTTTTGGAACGAATTGTTCGTTTTCATGTTGTTGGTAAGTAAAGTCGTTTCAATAGTATAACTGATAGTAGATGGATATTATTGTATTTAAAAACAAAAATTTTTCCAAAATTATTAAAATTATTAATTTTGCATCAAATTTAGAGTTTAGCCTTACCTTTTCTTTCTATTTTTATTAAAATTTATAGAAAGAGATTTGATTTTCATTTTATGGGTTATGCTTAAGTTGTTTATCATATAATAAGGTGAGACCCTATTAAACATTGTAAAAATGCGATTTGAAGATATCCTTACAAACGACGATTTGCTGGATGCACTCTATGACATGCACTTCGACGAGTGTACTCCGATACAGGAACTATCCATCCCTCCAGTTTTAGAAGGGAGAGATTTATTGGCAGTGGCACAGACCGGAACCGGAAAGACAGCGGCTTATCTTTTGCCTATCATAGAAAGATTGGTAAATGATAATTTCCCACAAGATAACGTAAATTGTGTCGTAATGGCTCCTACAAGAGAGTTAGCTCAGCAAATAGACCGTCAGATGCAAGGGTTTTCTTATTTCATGCCTGTTAGCAGTATGGCAATCTATGGAGGAACCGACGGACATACATACGAGCAGCAACGTAAGGGATTGAAAAATGGGGCAGATGTTGTCATTGCTACTCCCGGGAGGCTGCTGGCTCATCTTAGCATGGGATATGTAGATCTATCAAAAGTATCTTTCTTTGTTCTTGATGAAGCTGATCGGATGCTCGATATGGGATTTTTCGATGATATTATGCAGATTGTCGCTCATCTTCCCAAACAACGTCAGACTCTTCTGTTTTCAGCCACCATGCCTCCTAAAATTCAGCAAATGGCTAAACAGATATTAAACAACCCTTCCGAGGTAAAGATAGCGGTGTCAAAACCTGCTGAAAAAATAAAGCAGAGCGCGGTGGTATGCTATGAATTTCAAAAGATGCCTATTCTCGAAAGAATTTTTCGGGATAATCCTCCTCAAAGGGTAATCATTTTTTCATCTTCCAAGCAGAAAGTGAAGGATTTATCGAGGTCTTTAAAGAAGATGTCGATAAAAGTTGCGGAAATGCATTCCGATCTTGAACAAAATGAGCGAGAGGAGGTAATGTTGAACTTTAAAGCCTCAAGAGTCAATGTTCTTGTTGCGACTGACATAATTGCACGCGGAATTGATATAGATAACATTGAGACGGTGATAAATTATGATGTCCCGCATGAGGGCGAAGATTATGTCCATAGAATAGGAAGAACTGCCCGAGCCGATAAGGAGGGGAATGCAATAACCTTTATAAGTGAGAAAGAGAGGGGAAAGTTTCGTAGTATTGAGAGAATGCTTGGGAAGGAGGTGGAGAAGATTCCGGTTGATCCTGATCTGGGGGAAACACCTGGATATGATAATAAGAGGAGGGAAAGTTTTTCGCGTGGTAAGGGAGAGGGTAGGACGGGTCAGAAAATAAGTAGGGCAGAAAAAAATACCTCCGAAGAGAAAAGAAGTCCTCGGAGGCATAAAAGATGGGAAGTAGGGAAGAAGAGCAAAAAAGGTTCTAATCCTTCTCAGGAACCGTAGAATCCAACTTTTTAACATTTGATTGATGGCGCATTAATTGCCATGAATTAATAATATTCTGCCATGCAACGTATGATGCAGGGGCAAGTGATGCAAGCGGATTAAGGTATGCAAGGGCGAGCCACACGGCGAGAACAGTATTTTTTTGTCCTAATCCTTGTCCTCCGGCTACTTTGTCTCCGAATCTTTTTCCTATAATTCTGCCAAGCTTAAATTGAATAAGACAGGCTAAAAGGGCTCCGAAAGCAAGAAGAATCATTGTAGTGGTTGCTTCCGGGGTCCAGTTTTTTATTGTGAAACTTACACAACTGCCAACAACGATTAAAAGAGATACTGACCAAAGATAAAAGGATAACTGCTGCATGCCGACGATACGTGAATGAACTGCGGGGATGGCGTATCGGAGTAGGAGAGCTAATGCAAGGGGTGCCAGAATGAGAGGGAATACCTGCATTAAAATCATATAAAAAGATTGTAAAAAAGTAATCTCAGGATGCTCTCCGATAGCAGCAAACATAAGTGGACCGGCAACTGCGACAAACGCATTGCATATCAAACTATAGGTTGCCACTTTAGAAATGCTCCCACCCAGCATGGAGGTTATGACGGGGGCAGCTGTGGCAGTAGGGATTATGAAGCAGATAAATATCCCCTCAGCCAAAGTTCTGTTCCAGAAAAAAGTAAGGAAATAGGATGCAGCTGCAAGAATTATTTGTGTAAGTAAAAGGGATAGTTCAAATTTATTAGGCCGGAAATCACTTATTTTTAGTTTGCAGTAAGTAATGAAAAGCATTGTAAAAATAAGATAGGGAGAAAGGAATGTAAGATAGCCCATCCATTTATAGAATACCGCCCCTGCCACCATAGCAATCGGAAGCATGAGGGTTTTAATGGTGGAACGGTTTATTGCCCCCTTCATTCAACACTCTCCTTCCCAATTTTTGTGATGATATTTCTTACTGCCTCAAAAGTTTTCTTTGGAGCATCTTCCCAGAAATTTTTATATTGGAGTATATTTTCCCCCTCTCCGGGAGTATCGCTCACTACACGTATGATGTTAAAGGGAATGGAATTAAGAAAACATGTCTGAGCTATGGCTGCTGATTCCATATCCACAGCTTTGACATCGGGGAAATGATTTCTAATGATAGCTATCTCCTCAGCTGAAGAAATGAATTTGTCTCCGGTGCAGATCAGACCATAACATAAAGGAAATTCATTTTCACTCTCTTTAGATACGTCAATAACCATTTGAGAGGGAGTGAAATATAACGGACATCCGTCAGCTTCGCCATATTTCGTGCCTGGTCCGCACCAAACGTCATCAAACGCCACCTTATCGGCAATCAAGATTGTACCAATCGGAAGACCTGCCCCTCCGGCAACCCCTGTATTGATTATCAAATCAGGATTTTCCTCTTTAATGAGAGTAAGGGTTCTTATAGCTGCATTAACTTTACCAATGCCACATTTTGCCACGGTTACATTATTATTTCCTATTTTCCCCTTTATAGCAGCGATATGGCCATACGTTACCTTGTGAGGATTGTTAAGCAAAGATATGACAAGGTTCATCTCCTTATCCATTGCAGTCAGGATGATTATATTCATGTTTTGACGTTTTAAATTATTTTATAGATGCTACCGCAGAATGATATTTTGCAATGTTAGTTGCCTTTTTAATTGATTTCCAGGATTTCCTGCCTATTTCCTCTTCCGCATATTCCCAGAAAGGCTTTATCTTTGATATGATCTGACTTTCTCCACAAAGATTTTCTGTATAGTAATCGAGAAGCCTTCTGTGGAAAAGAAGCATTTTTTCAATACGCTTATCATGAGTCCACTCAGAGCCTTCTTTCCATTCAGAAAGGAGTGATGGTCTGCCGAGGACACCTCTTCCGGACATTATGCCTGCAACTGTAGGGAATTTTGAAAAAATAAGGTCTATATCCGATGGTTTCCGTATGTCTCCATTAAAAATCACCGGATTTAAACTTTGTTCAAGTATCTGCTCAAACTGATCGAGAAATAAATCTCCGCTATATTGTTGGCGAGCAATTCTCGGATGAACAGTAATATGAGAAACATTTACCTTATTAAGCAATGGCAGGAGACTTTTCCATTCATCAGGTTGGGATAATCCAAGCCTCATTTTTACTGAAAAAGAGATGTCTGGATTCTTCTTTATGAGTTCTGCCACAGACTCGGCAAGTTGATGATTGGCGATTGTTGCAGCTCCTCTTCCATGACCTGTCTGAAGGGGGAAGGGGCAACCCATATTTAGATCAATTCTTGATATTTTCTCTTTTTTTAATTTTTCTACCAAGACATTTAACTCCTCTTTGTCTCGAAAAATTATTTGTGGTATAATGCTGGTGTTATCATTGAGAGGGGAAAGGAGGTCCTTCAAATCGCGTTGACGGATGGAGTCGTTTTCAAGTCGGATAAAAGGGGTATAAAATTTAGATGATGTTCCATATATTAAGTTGTGAAAGTGTCTATATGGCGCATCAGTATGCCCTTGTACGGGAGCAAAATGAACAGATTTCATATAATATTATTTTGAAGGGAGAAAGGTGAAACATACAGCGGCAACAAGACAAATGAAAGCAGCGATATGATTCCAATGAAGTTTTTCACCGGAAAAAAAGAACATTGCCAGAATAGTGAATACAGTGAGAGAAATCACTTCCTGGATAATCTTGAGTTGGAAGAGAGAGAATGGTCCTCCATTATCCTGAAATCCTATTCTATTGGCGGGAATCATGAAGCAATACTCCACTAATGCAATTCCCCATGAAACCACAATTACCAGGAATAAGGGCCAATCTTTGGAAATGCCTGAAGTCTGGAGCTTGAGATGACCATACCAGGCTACAGTCATAAATACATTGGAAATGATCAAAAGAAGGATTGTTATTAAAGATGCTTTCATCTGATGATGTTTTCTAAATATATTATTATTTCAGAGTGCAAAATTACTTAAAAAAGGTCAATCATACATCTATACTTTGTATTAAAGTTATTTTTAAGTAATTTTGCATTTGAAATTGTTAATATAACAAAGGGATTCCACAAAGTAATATGCTTTCCCAAAAATAAAGATAAAGACTATGAATATTCGCAAAATCACCGATGGTATATATTATGTCGGAGTCAATGATCGTGTAACCGACCGTTTTGAAGGATTATGGCCGCTCCCGCAGGGAGTGAGTTATAATTCCTATATAGTTAAGGGTAAGACCAAGACTGCACTTATTGATACTGTTGAAATCGGGTCAGTACGTAATTTTATCAGATCAATATATTCGGAAATTGGCGACTCTCGCATTGATTATCTCGTGATTAATCACATGGAGCCTGATCATTCCGGAGGTATTCCTATGGTGTTGTCTCATTTCCCGGAACTGAAGATTGTAGGAAATAAGCAAACAATTGCCATGATAAAGGGTTTTTTCCATATTGAGGATGAGTCGCGTTTTATGGAAATTGCCGATGGAGCAACTATTGATTTAGGAGAAAAAAGTCTAAGGTTTATTATGACTCCTATGGTTCATTGGCCGGAGACGATGATGACTTATGTTGAAGAGAATGGTGTAATATTCTCCGGAGATGCTTTCGGATGTTTTGGCGCTTTGAATGGCGGAATAGTTGATGATGAAATGAATGTAGAGTGGTATTGGGATGAGATGTATCGTTACTATTCCAATATTGTCGGCAAATACGGACGTTTTGTTCAAAAGGCATTGGAGAAGACCTCCACTCTCAAAATTGATTTTCTATGTCCTACTCATGGACCCGTCTGGCATGAACATATCAATCGTGTTGTGGATATTTATAACAGGCTTAGTAAATACGAGAGTGAACCTGGCGTAACTATTATATTCGGATCAATGTATGGAAATACCGGAGAGATAGCTGAGGCTATAGCACGTCAGCTTGCAGCAAAAGGTGTTAAAAATATTAAGATTCATAATGCAGCCAAAGAGAATCTTAGTTCCATGATTTCCGATGCCTTCAGATATGAAGGTCTGATTGTAGGTGGGCCAACCTATTCAATGCATCTTTTCCCTCCTGTAGAGGAGTTTATGATAGCAATGGAGACCAGAGAATTAAAGAATAAAGTAGTGGCAACCTTCGGTTCCTTTACATGGGCTTCAGCGGCTGCCAAAACATTAAAGGAGTATCTCCAGAAGATGAAAATAGAGCCTGTTGCCAGTCTTGAAATGAAACATGCCGCTTCTTCAGATACTTATGCCGAGATTGAAAAATTGGCTGAAAAATTGGTCGAAGCATTAAAGTTAAAATGATGGAGACAGAAGTTCATCCCTGGCCTCCTTTCATTCCTCCCGGGGCTAAGATTCTTATAATGGGAACTTTTCCTCCTCAGCCTAAACGCTGGTCGATGGATTTTTATTACCCGAACCGCACCAATGACTTCTGGTATATGATGGGGTTGATTTTCCTTGGAGACCGCTATGCTTTATGTAATGAAGATAGTAAAAGTTTCAATCTCCCTGCCATTAAGAGATTGCTAAATGAGAAAGGAATCGCCCTTAATGACACCGCTCGTCGAGTAGAAAGGCTCCAGGGGAATGCGTCAGATAAATTCTTAAATATTCTGGAGCCTGTTCCACTGAAGGAATTATTACATCAGATGCCTGAATGTCGTACACTCTGCACGACAGGCGAAAAAGCAGCAGGAGTGATATCCGGACTTACTGATACGAGTGTGCCAAAGATGGGGGAGATGGTTAAATCCGCCGACGGTTTATCAATTTGGCGAATGCCATCTACAAGCAGAGCATACCCGCTGAAATTGGAGAAAAAGGCAGAGTATTATGAAAAGATGTTTCGTGAGTGTGGAATATTGTAAATATGGATTGGCTCACTAATGTTTTTATAACTCATTCTCCTTTGCAGGCTGTTATAGTGTTGGCTGTGATTATTGCTGTTGGACTGGGATTGGGAAAAATCCAGGTCTTCGGTATATCATTGGGAGTTACATGGGTATTTTTTGCCGGTATCCTTGCCGGTCATCTTGGCTTGTCGATTGATAATGCCATGTTGGAGTATGCAGAAAGTTTTGGTCTGGTACTTTTTGTATATGAGCTCGGTTTGAAAGTTGGTCCGGGTTTTTTCAGTTCTTTTCGAAAAGGGGGCGTGAAACTTAATCTTTTAGGTTTGGCGACTGTCTTGGTGGGCACCGGATTGGCTGTAGGACTTTCCTATTTAATTAAGATTCCGATGCAGGATATGGTTGGAATTATCAGTGGAGCTACGACAAACACTCCCTCTTTGGGAGCTGCTCAACAAGCTCTTAATCAGGTGGGCATTTCAGCCAATGGCGCAGCATTAAGTTGTGCGGTAACATACCCTTTGGGAGTAGTGGGTGTCATACTCGCAATTGTTGTGATGAGAAAATGTTTTGTCCGTCCGAGGGATATTAGGACCAAGGATTCGGAGGATGAGAACCAGACATTTATTGCTACTTTTAGAGTAAAGAATCCGGGTATTTTCGGAAAGACGGTTGAAGAAATTGCAAAGGTATCAAAAACTCCGTTTGTAATATCCCGTTTATGGCATGGAGGAGATGTAATGATACCGACTTCCACCAGTGTGATTCATGAAGGCGACCGAATGATGATTATAACAACCGAGCGTGAAGTTGATGCACTGACGGCTTTTTTTGGAGAGCATGAAAGCCGGGACTGGAACACCGGAAATATTGACTGGAATAAAATTGACAGTAGTCTGACATCCCGCCACATTGTGATCAGCAAACCTGAAATTAACGGTCATAAACTTGGATCGCTTAAATTGCGAAATAATTACGGAATTAATATAACAAGAGTATCAAGAAGCGGGGTTAGCCTTCTTGCTACACCCGGTTTGTTGCTTCAACTTGGGGACAGATTGACGGTCGTAGGGAAGGAGAAACAGATTGAGGAAGTAGCGCGAGTCCTTGGCAATACCGAAGCTAAATTGAAAGATCCTAATCTTGCTGTCATATTCATAGGTATGGTATTAGGATTGCTTTTAGGTTCTATACCTATCGTGATTCCCGGCATTTCAGTACCTGTTAAACTTGGTCTTGCCGGGGGGCCAATAGTGGTTGGGATATTGCTCGGCAGATTCGGTCCATACCTGCACCTGGTTACTTACACTACGCGTAGTGCAAATTTGATGTTGCGAGGAATAGGCTTGTCGCTTTACCTTGCATGTCTCGGTTTGGATGCCGGAGCTCATTTTGTAGAGACAATCCTCCGGGGGGATGGCGTTGTCTGGATAGGTTCGGGATTCATGATTACCGTTATTCCGGTATTAATCGTAGGCATTCTCGCTATGAGGTTTTGGAAACTTGACTTTGGTTCTACGTGTGGAATGGCTTGTGGAGCCATGGCAAATCCGATGGCACTTAATTATGCAAATGAAACTTTGCCCGGAGACGTTGCAGCCGTCAGTTACGCAACAGTTTATCCAATGGCAATGTTCTCAAGAGTGGTAATTGCTCAACTTCTCGTAATTTTATTTTTATAAAACAAAGAAAAACTAATTTAAAAGATGATATTAGATTTGATACCATTGGCTCTTTTTGATGCCAGTCAGTTCTTCCAATGGTTTGTGGATAATGCAAATTATATGTTTGTATTTGTCTTCATGGTTATTGAGAGTTCATTCATTCCTTTTCCGTCGGAAGTAGTGGTGCCTCCGGCTGCTTATCTTGCCTGTACGAATACGGGTGCAGGCTCTGATATGAATATATTTTTGGTTGTTATTATAGCAACCCTCGGGGCACTTGTAGGGGCGTTTATAAATTATTATCTTGCTTTATGGATCGGCAGGCCTGTTGTCTATTCTTTTGCAGAGAGTCGGTTGGGTCATATATTTATGATTAATAAGGAGAAGGTTGAGAAAGCAGAGGCATATTTTGATAAACATGGGGCTGTCTCAACATTTGTAGGACGTTTGATTCCAGCGATCAGACAATTAATATCCATCCCGGCCGGAATTGCTCGTATGAATGTTGGCCAATTTGCCATTTTTACATTCTTGGGAGCATTGGTGTGGAATGGGGTTCTGGGAGTATTAGGATATTGGCTTGCTCAGACAGTGAGCCCTGATCAGCTTTTTGAAAAAGTGGAAGAATATAATTCTTATCTCACTTGGATAGGTTATGGCATTGCAGCAGTATGTCTTATATTTATCCTTTGGAATGCTTTCAAACCTAAAAAGGGGGAGAGCGTAGAAATAAATAATCAAAAATGAATAATCATATAACCTGGATATTATGAAAGTTTCACCCTCATTATTGTCAGCAAATTTCGCTAATCTCACTCCGGAGATAGAGATGATAAATAAATCTTCGGCTGATTATCTTCATATTGATGTGATGGACGGTGTGTTTGTTCCAAATATTTCTTTTGGATTCCCGGTGATAAAGGCGGTAGAGAAAGTTTGTGAAAAGCCTTTGGATGTTCATCTCATGATTGTTGAACCTGATAAATGGATCAGTCAAGTGAGAGATTGCGGAGCATGGCTGATGAACGTTCATTATGAAGCTTGCACTCACTTAAACAGCACTGTTTCACGTATACATCAGGCTGGAATGAAGGCTGGTGTTACTCTTAACCCTTCTACACCTGTGGCAATGCTTGAAGATATCATAGAAGATGTTGATCTTGTTCTCCTAATGTCGGTTAATCCGGGGTTTGGGGGTCAGGCGTTTATTCCTAACTCAATTAAAAAAACACGTCAGTTGCGTCATTTGATAGAATCAACAGGTTCTAAAGCTCTAATTGAAGTGGATGGGGGTGTGAATGAAAGCACAGGCAAGGAGCTTGCCTCAGCCGGTGCGGATATTTTGGTAGCAGGAAGTTATGTTTTTGGTGCTCCGGATCCGATTGAAAGAATTAATATATTGAAAAGCCTCTGTAAATAGACGTGATAATCTTTTTATCTTTTATAATTGTTAAATAAGAGGAGATGAAATTGTTTCATCTCCTCTGCGATTTATAAAAAAGATAGATATGACTGATTTTGAAAACAAACTTTCAAAGGATCTCCATCATTATTTAATGAGTGAGAAATTGGTGGATGAGAAATTGCCTGAATGTCCGGATCTTGAGAATCTTTGGCATTCTCTGGAGGAGGCGTATCTTCCGGATGGTATTAGAGAGTTTAATGATTATCCGAACGTTTCCCTTGGATGGATGATGTTCATTGGAATGGCTTTTGCTTTTTATTGGGATATTGATTGGGAGAAATATTCCAAAGAAACCGTTGACCAGCTCTATAAGGGACTCCGAGATGCGAAAGGATATGACAATATGGACGATTATATCCTTAAGGATTTATTGAACCTTCCCGAAGAGGAGGCGGATAAAATGTCAGCAGTGGTGGGTGAGTGTGCTGCGAGAACATATCATGCCCTCCATCATTCCAATCTTGAACCCGGAACTAAGGAGGCTGCTCTTGCCTACGTAGATGCCCTTCATCAACTTTATCTCATGGGAATGGCACTTGAACTTAATAATCTGGGTTATCACATGACAATGCTCGGACAAAATTGATAAAAGTTTTTAATAAGAAAAAAAGAGAGGGTCAATTATTGACCCTCTTTTTCTTATTGGGATTTGAAGGAAACCATCCTTTATTGACTCTCTCCACTTGTTCATCCACTTCTTTTATACTCCAGAAAGAACTGAAGGAGGCCACGCCGAAAACAGTAGAAATCAATGTGTTGCTAAAAAGAAGAGAGAGTATCAGAAAAATTATGCCGGCAATGAGGAACCACCATTTGATTTTACGACCAAAATAATATTCTCCCTTTATCACGAGAGGATGATATAGGCCTATAATGAGAAAGGTGAAGATTCCTATAAGGATTCCTTCGAAATTCATGTCGCAAACAAACCCGCTATTCATAAACTTATATGTTATTTAATTGAGCTAAATTAGAGTGCGAATTTAATAATAATCGAAGTTTTTTCAAAATTGATTATTTTTATAATCTTTCCCAACAATTTTTATTACCTTTGCAAAATGGTAAGTAAGTTTGAAATATGAAAATATCAGGCAATTATGAAAGCATAAACCTAAATTTCATATTTTGGTCTGGTATATAGGAGTGATTATTATATTAACATATTTTTAAAGAAATGAGAAATCGATTTATTAATTTTGGTAATAGCTCTACAACTTTGTTGTGCGTTCTTACAATTCTTATAAGTCTTATAATGGGAAAATTCTTAGGTAGATCCAATTTATATAATTTTGAAACTGGTTTTTATATCATTGCCGGCATTTCAACTCTTGTATGGATCGTATGTCTTATGTTTGTTCTTTGGGGAAATAAGGATATTAAGGCAATGTCTAAAAGACCAAGAATATTATTGGAAACAGTGTGTAGCGCATTATTTTTAGTCTGGACCTTAATTGCTCTGGGTCCAATAGAGACCCTGATTTGGCTTCCTTTCGTTATATGGAACCTATTTAGAAGTTATAAGAGGATTTATATTTAAAGATATTCATAAAATCAGTTTCAAAAAATGGAAATTACTCAGAATCATGAATACGAATATGGTGGACTATGCGTAAATGGGTTTGCCATGATTTTCTTTACATTTATACTGATACCTCTCTTGATTGTAGCCACTCTTCTCTTGGGTGGAGAAGATAATCTGATTTGGACTATACCGATCAGTGTTCTGCTTTTCATTATTTTCATATTGGGTTGTGTAGGCTATTTTGTTCAGGAACCGAATGAGGCGCGTGTGATGATTTTTTTCGGCAAGTATGCCGGAACCTGTAAAAAGATAGGATACTACTGGGTAAATCCCTTCCTTAACCGTAGCAAACTGTCTCTAAGAATAAGGAATATGGACATTGAGCCTATTAAGGTCAATGATAAGGTAGGAAACCCTGTGCTTATCGGAATGGTGTTGGTATGGAGAATTAAAGATACATACAAGGTTGTATTTGATCTTGACTCGAAATCTTTAGGGAGCACCGGGAGTACAATCAATCAGGGAGCTCTTGAAAAATTTGTAAGAATTCAAAGTGATGCCGCATTAAGAGAAGTTACGGGACATTTCGCCTATGATCAATCAGATGCGAATAATCCTGATGAAATAACCTTAAGAGATGGCGGCACCACTATCAATGAACTCCTTGAGAGAAAGATCAATGAGCGTCTTGCAATGGCAGGACTTGAGGTTATCGAGGCTCGACTTAACTATCTTGCGTATGCCCCGGAAATTGCTGCAGTGATGCTCCGACGCCAGCAGGCTTCAGCAATTATTACAGCACGAGAGAAGATTGTTGAAGGAGCGGTTTCTATGGTGGAAATGGCACTTGAAAGAATTGAAAAAAGTGAAATTGTTAAACTTGATAACGAGAAAAAGGCAGCTATGGTAAGTAATCTTCTGGTTGTTCTTTGCACTGACGAACCTGTTACTCCTACTCTTAACACAACTTCCGCGAGCTAAATTTTCTTTTTAAGATAAATACAAGAGGATAAAAATGCATTAATAGAAAATTATTCAAAAATAATTTTGATAATTTAGAAAAAAGATGTAATTTTGTCCTTGTAAAGGGGCATTAGCTCATCTGGCTAGAGCGTTTGACTGGCAGTCAAGAGGTGACGAGTTCGAGTCTCGTATGCTCCACGGAAGTCAACTTGTTTAAAGATAGATAATTATGATGTCTTTGAGCAAGTTGTCTTTATTTTATCTAAATCCTTCTTCCTATGAATGGTGGAGGAAATTGAGGATTTGAGATTGTATTCTACAAGATAATTTGTTAAACTTCTAATTATAATTTATCATGGATAATTCATTTACCCGTTCACGTCGAAGTGTCAATATAGACAAAGCCGGGGAAGATTTGCGACCTCATTTTGCGGCAGTAGCAAGAGCCGGTTTTATGGATGATGTCGCGGAGGGTGAATATGGTGATGATATGAGACCAAAAATTTCTTTTCTAAGCGACTATGATTTTACTATAGAGGTAATGGGGGAGTCAATGCTTCCAAAATATAAAGAGGGAGATGTGCTTGCTTGCAGAATTGCTAATGACCGGTTTAACCCTCCAATTGGCAAAGTATGTGTCATAGATAGTAAGAATGGTGCTGCCGTGAAAGAGATCAGTGGAATAACAGAGAACACCATAATCTGCCATTCTTTAAATCCTGAGCCCAGATTCAGGGATTATGAGGTAGAGTTTTCCGACATACATAAGATAGCGATTGTTATAGGGGCATTGAGATTAGTTGAATAAAAATACTTGATTATAATAATTAATTTGGATTCAGCATTCAATAATATAGACCTGGATAATCCTGAATTCCAACAAGCATATCGCTTATTGGAACAAACTAATGCGAATGTATTTTTAACAGGAAAAGCCGGTACTGGCAAATCGACCTTTTTAAAATATATCTGTAAAAAACTTGCAAAAAAATATGTTGTTTTGGCTCCTACAGGAGTTGCAGCTATAAATGTGGGCGGTGTTACAATCCATTCATTTTTTCAGATGCCATTACGGCCTGTGCCTCCTGATGATCCCGATTATTCTATATCAATTTTTAAAAGTCCAAAGAAATTTTCACGTAAAAAAAGAAAATTAATTAAGGAGCTTGAATTGATCATCATTGATGAGGTGTCGATGGTAAGACCGGATATGATTGATTTTATCGATAGGGTACTCAGGGGGGTAACGGGAAGACGTGGCAAGCCATTTGGGGGTATTCAGTTACTTCTTGTGGGAGATATATTTCAATTAGAGCCTGTGGTAAATGCCGACACCCGCCTTATATTATCGAAGTATTATACAAATTTTTTCTTTTTTAATGCATTGGTCTATAACTCCGCAAATCTAATTTCTATAGAGTTAAAGAAGATCTACCGGCAAAGTGATCCTGTATTTATTGGGATTCTTGATCGTCTAAGAATAAATCATACAACTGTTGATGATATAAGAAAACTGAATTCTGAAGTTAGGGAAAATAAATGCATTAATGATGAATTTGGAATTACATTGACAACAAGGAGAGATTTGGCTTCCGTGATTAACAAGGAGAAAATGGATTCATTGCCGGAAGAGGAATTTGTCTTTAAAGGAGAAATCATAGATGATTTTCCTGAGAAGCTGCTTCCTACTGATTTAAACCTGATATTGAAAAAAGATGCCCAGGTGATGCTGATAAGGAACGACAAAGATCGGCGTTGGGTAAATGGGAGCTTGGCAAAAATTACAGAAATCAATTCTACATCTATATCCATTCGGCTTGAGAACGGTATGGAAGAGAAGTTGGAGAGAGAGATTTGGAATAATATCACCTATTCTTACGCTGAAAAAGAAAAGAAGGTTAAGGAGGAGATATTAGGTCAATTTATTCAATATCCCGTAAGGGCAGCTTGGGCTCTTACTATTCATAAAAGTCAGGGATTGACTTTCAATAATGTCGCAATAGATATGAGTGGGGGTGCTTTTTCCGCCGGACAAACTTATGTGGCATTAAGCAGATGCAGATCGCTGGAGGGAATAACATTTTTAAATCCGATTAGCAGAAGGGATATTATTGTAAGCAGGGGAGCTAAAATGTTTAGTGAGGAATTTAATGATAAAAGAAAAATCGATGATGCTTTAAAGGAATCTTTGGCACGCCAACATTCTTTAGATGCTGTGCATGAATTTGACCAGGAAAATTATAGGGCGGCAATTGACTCATTATGGAATGTTCATGAAAATGCCGGTGTTCTTGAAAAGAGCTCCGTAAGAAGATTTATAGCCCACAAATTGAATATTATTTCCCGCCTAAAGAATGACAACAAAAGAATGGAAGCTAAGTTAAAGGAGTTGTCGAAGGAATATGTTATATTGGGCAACATATCTCTTCATGAAGGAAATGATGTAATATCTGCCCAAAAGAATTTCATAAAGGCTTGTGATTTAGATGCGGGAAATATGGATGCTAAAATGGGAGAAGCGGAATGCTTTACTATTAATGGAGATTATGAAGAGGCATTCTCGGTTCTGCGGGAAGTGCAGAAAAAAGATAGGAAGATGACCTATAGGGTATTAATGTGTAGGGGAAGGATTTATGAGAAAACGGGAGATTTACCGGCGGCTTTATTGGCTTATACTTCTGCCTTTAAAAAGAATAGGACAGACAAAGAGCCGGTAGAAAAAATAATTTCCATCTATGAAAAAATGGGGATGGAGGGGGAGGCAGATAATTTTAGAGATTGGCTTCGAGAAAATTTGTCATAAAGCCAATCTCTATAAGATGTGTCATTAATCAAGGAATCTGGATGATAAACCGCCGTAAGCATCTATTCTTCTATCGCGTAAGAAAGGCCACCAGTTACGGACATTTTGGGTCTTTTCCCTATTGACGTTGACAATAAATTCTTCAGGTTGCTCCTCCGGGGCCATGTGGAGAATTTCTCCTTGAGGTCCTGCAATAAAACTTGAGCCCCAGAAATCAATACCCGAGGTTTGACCTGACAAGTCCTCTTCGAAACCGCACCGGTTGACACTTACTACAGGTAATCCGTTAGCAACAGCATGAGCACGTTGGATAATCAGCCATGCGTCTCTTTGACGCTCTTTCTCATCAGATGAATCATCAGGATTCCATCCAATTGCAGTGGGGTAGATTAGTATTTCTGCTCCGCGGAGTGTCATTAATCTTGCAGCTTCCGGATACCATTGATCCCAACAAACAAGTACTCCAAGTCGACCGACTGAAGTATTAATAGGTTCAAAGCCTGTATCACCCGGAGTAAAGTAAAATTTCTCATAAAATCCCGGGTCGTCAGGGATATGCATTTTCCTATATTTTCCGGCTACTGACCCATCAGAATCAAAGACAACCGCTGTATTATGATATAATCCGGGTGCTCTACGTTCAAAAGCGCTTGTAACAATTACTACTTTGTTTTCGGCAGCCGCCTCCGAATAGAACTTAATGAAATCATCAAGTTTGACAGCAAACTTGAAATTTGCCACATCTTCACACTGGCAGAAATAGAGTGAATCATGAAGTTCGGAAAGCACGATGATCTGAGCGCCCTCGGCTGCAAGATTCTCGATAGCACTCAAGTTGCGCTGACGATTTGCACTTATATCTTCTGTAAAGGCGTGTTGTACAACTCCAATCCTGAGAATCTGATCATTATCTAAGACTTCGGATGATAAATTCTCGTAGTTCGGATTTATTTTCTCTTGAGAGGAGAGATTATCATTATCATTTATCATATATAGCTGAATTAAAGAGATTTTGAGGTATTTGCATTGTCGCGCAGTGGAGTGAACCATGCTGTTTAATCAGAGTAGTACAATCAATGCCAACTACTCTATGGGAGGGAAATGCAATTTTTAAAGTCTGCATCGCAAGGTAATCATTATCCGGTTGATTATATGTAGGCATAAAGATTATCTTGTCAGTTATCAGATAATTGGAATATGTAGCCGGTAATCTTTGTCCGTTTTCATCAAAAATTGCTTCCGGTAAGGGTAATTCCACAAGATTAAAAGCATTGCCATCTATTGTACGAAACATGGTCAATTGAGCTCTCATTTTGAGGAGTTCTTCAAATTGCGAATCCTCTGTATTCCTGCATCCGGTGAAAATGATTGTATTTCCCGGTGCCAAACGTGCGAGAGTGTCAATATGTGAATCTGTATCATCCCCTTCCAGTGCTCCATAGTCCAGAAATAGAATATGACTCACTCCAAGTCTTCTTTCCAAGACATCATGAAGTTCCTTTTTTGATAAACCTCCATTTCGATTTGGTGAACAGAGGCATCGGGAAGTTGTCAAGAGGGTTCCTTCTCCATCAGTTTCCACTGATCCACCTTCAAGAGTAAAGGACCGTTCATTACTATAGACTAAGGGTGGGATAATTAAACTTTTTTTAAGATTCAGATTCACAAGGTTATCTTTATCGCTTGCGAATTTTAAACCCCATCCATTAAATCCAAAGTCTAAAGCGCGAAGCCTCTCATCTTTAATGACCGAGATTGGACCATAATCTCTGGTCCACGTATCATTATAATCAGTCTCGATAAGAGTGATATAATTCATATTACACCCTGAGAGAACAGATTCTGTCTCCGTCTTATCATGACATAAAAGCACAACATGAATCTTTTCGTCACTAAATGTCTTAATGATACGATAATATTGAGCTCTTGCCTCAGGGAGAATATATGCCCAATCGGTTTCTTCAGTAGGCATTGCCATTAAAATAGCCTCTTGTGCCGCCCACTCCGGTAGGAATGATATCATTTATTAATGTGAGGAGGAGAAAAAGATTTAACAATAATGCAAAATTAAGAATTATAAGGTAAAAATCATAGTTTGCAAAAGAAATTTTATAGTATAAAAATAAAAATAAAGTTTTAAACTAAAAAATGAATAAGAGATTTCTATGAATTGATTAATTTTGCATCATAAAGTTGATTAAAAAATGGAAAACAAAAAACACGACACAATAACAGAGTTTACAGCCATGATTGAGCTGTGTAAAGGGGTTTTTGAAAAGAAACTTGAAGACTATGGAACTTCGTGGAGGGTTATGCGTCCTTCAAGCCTCACGGATCAGATTTATATTAAAGCAAGGAGAATAAGATCAATTGAGGAGAAGGGTGAAAACGCAGTAAAGGTAAATGAGGGAATCGAACCTGAATTTATCGGGATTGTAAACTATTCCGCTATTGCTCTGATCCAGCTGAAACTCGGACCCGGAGGAAGGATAGATAAAGGGGAGGCTCTGCAGGAATATGAAGACGCTCTAAAAACATCCACCTCTCTAATGCTAAATAAGAATCATGATTATGATGAAGCATGGAGACAAATGAGGGTTTCCAGTTTCACAGATATAATTCTGCAGAAACTTTTGCGTACACGTGAAATCGAAGAGCATAATGGCAAAACATTAATAAGCGAAGGGGTAGAGGCAAACTATATGGATATGATAAATTATGCCCTCTTTGCTCTTATCAAACTTAATTATGGGGAATGATAAAAAAAGCTTATTGAGAAATTGCCTGACATGGATTTTGCGCTTGGGAGTCGGAGGTGTTTTTATTTTTTCCGGTTTTGTCAAAGCGATTGATCCTTGGGGAACATTGTATAAATTTCAAGAATATTTATCAGTTATAGGATGGTCAATTTGGCCTAATCTTGTTTTAGTTGGTGTTTTTTCATTATGCGCATTTGAGTTTCTCATTGGCATATTTCTATTCTTAGGGTCCTTCCGACGTTCTGCACCTGTTTTGGCAGCGATAATAATGTCATTTATGTTGCCACTTACATTATGGATTGCTATAATGAATCCGGTGGCTGACTGTGGTTGTTTCGGAGATGCTTTTTTATTGTCAAATTGGGCAACTTTTTGGAAGAACGTAATATTATCTGCCGGAATAATATGGCTGATTTGTTATAATCTGAAGTGCAGTTGGGTAGTAACTCCTGCATTGCAATGGCTCCTTTTTATAATTTCAGGTGTTTTTATAGTTATAATTGAACTGTATGGATACATAGCTCAACCTCTTATTGATTTCAGAGAATACAAAGTTGGAGAATCTTTACTTGCCGAGGATTCTCAAGAGGAGGAATCTTCATTCTTGTTTATTTATGAGCGAGACGGCATACAAATTGAGGTCAGTAATGCGGACTCCATACCCTCGGAGGATGAAGGCTGGCGATTTGTGGATAGAAAGGAAATTGCAAGGCAAGAGAGAAAGAATGGTAATGATAAGGAAAAAACATTTAGAATCTGGGATGTAAAAGGGGAAGGGGATGTAACTGAAGAGGTCATTGACAAGGAAGGGGAGGAATTGCTTGTTTTAATTCCCGATTTGAGAATTGTATCTCCCGCCACAACATGGAAATTAAATTCTCTTTATGAGTGGGCGGGAAAGAACAATGTGGAAATGATAGGCATCGTAGCAGGCTCCGAGGAGGAGATATCCGAATGGGAGGATCTATCAATGGCAAGCTATCCTATTTATCTCGCTGATGACACTCAAATAAAAGAAGTGGCAAGAGGCAATCCCTCCATAGTATTTCTTGTTGATGGAATAATTGAATGGAAGAGCACACTCGCTGCTATGAATATAGACGATTTCCTTTCTCCTGAAACTTCTTCGGATGCAAGAAGTTTTGGTAGGGACAACAAAAGCATACTGTTTAATTGTATAAGTCTGTATTTGGTTTGTGTTTGTGTCTTGATTTTCTTATCATTCACTCCTAAGATAGGGAATTTATTCTTTAATAGAAAAGGGAAAATTACAGAGAAAGAGTAATAATTTATTTTTATTGATGATGATATGGTTCACCTTTCATTATTGTAAAAGCCCGGTAAAGCTGTTCAATAAAAAAGAGCCTAACCATTTCATGTGTAAATGTCATTTTGGAAAGTGAAAGCTTGTCATCGGCTCTTCTATACACATCATTTGAAAAACCATAAGGCCCTCCTACGACAAAGACAGCCCGTTTCCTACCTGAATTTAATACTTTGCCAAGTCGGGAGGAGAATTCCAAGGAGGTGTATTCTTTTCCATTTTCATCAAGAAGGATGCAGAAATCAGAGGGGGAGAGGTAACTTAAGATTGCCTCTCCCTCTTTCTCTTTTTGCAGAGCAGGAGGGGTGGATTTGGCAATCCTTATGTCAGGAATAGCTTCATTCTTAAATGTTATATAATGGCTCAGACGCTTTTGAAAATCCTCAAATCCGGTTTTAACATAGCTTTGGCTTGTTTTGCCAACTGTTAGAAGTATTATTTCCATAAAATTTATTAACTTTGCGCAAATTTATAAAAAATAATTATGGAAACAAAAGACAAATTGATTGACCAGCTGCTTGATCTGGCTTTTGCCGAGGATATCGGAGATGGTGATCACACTACTCTTTCAACCATACCGGCAGATGCCATGGGACGTTCGAAACTAATCATAAAGGAATCAGGAGTCTTAGCCGGTGTTGAAGAGGCTGAAAAGGTCTTGCACAAAGTTGATCCTTCAATCAAAATTACTGTTTATCTCAAGGACGGGGAACGAGTAAATCCGGGAGATATTGCATTTATTGCAGAAGGTCCGGTACGCTCACTTCTCATCGCAGAAAGAACCATGCTGAATATCATGCAAAGAATGAGCGGCGTGGCTACAATGACTGCAAAGTATCAGGATAAACTTGAGGGATTGCATACTAAGGTGCTTGACACAAGAAAAACTACCCCGGGGATGAGAATTATGGAGAAAGAGGCTGTGAAAATTGGAGGAGGAACCAATCATAGAATCGGTCTTTTTGATATGATCCTAATAAAGGATAATCATATTGATTTTGCGGGAGGTATTGAAAAGGCTATTGAGAGGGCAAGACAATACTGTAAAGAGAAAGGGAAGGATTTAAAGATTGAAGTGGAAGTCCGGTCTCTTGATGATATCAGAAGAGTGATGGCTATTGGAGGAGTTGACAGAATTATGTTTGATAACTTTACTCCTGAGCTTACAAAAGAGGCTGTCGCTCTTGTAGATGGAAAGATGGAGACAGAATCATCGGGAGGAATCACCATTGACAATCTTCGTGAATATGGAGAAGCGGGAGTTGATTATATTTCTGTGGGGGCGCTTACCCATAGTGTAAAGGGACTTGACATGTCATTCAAGGCCTTTTAAATATGAGTCATGAACAGAAGATAAGAAATCTTGAATTCGGGAAATTTGCCGAACAAGTCGCTGTAGATTTTTATATTTCTCAGGGATATGCCGTAAGGGAAAGAAACTGGCGACTTAATAAGATTGAAATAGACATAATAGCCCAAACCGGGAATACTATTGTTTTTGTAGAGGTGAAAGCTCGAAGCGGCCGGGATGAAGATCCTGTGGATGCTGTAACTCGTGAAAAGATGCGGTTTATGGCAAAGGGAGCTGATCACTATCTGCGAAATATGAAAGGAAGATATGAATATCGATTTGATATTTTTACGCTGACCGGAAATATGCGATCATATAAAACCGAGCATTATCCTGACGCATTCCTTTCGCCTCTTCGCTAAGAAAAAGTAATAACATTTAGGGGTGTTTTCTTATCCGATTTATAGAGTTAAACTGATAGGAATTCTGAGAATATACCCTTTGAACCTGATCCGGGTAATACCGGCGTAGTGAAAAATATGAATAAAATTATGTTTGCGGCAGCTGTCTTCTCTATGTTGGGGACAGTGAGCCTTTATGGAGAAAACGGTGCTGAACCGTTTGGAGTTGACACATTGTCTTCCGACCTCAAAGAGGTGGAAATAGTTGCTAACCGAGCCACATCAAAAACACCTGTGGCATTTTCCAATATTTCCAAGAAAGAACTTGTGAAAAGGAATGATGGAAGAGACTTGACCTACCTTATGCAGGTTACCCCCTCTGTAACAGTAACCTCTGATGCCGGAGCCGGAATGGGTTACACTGCTATGAGGATAAGGGGTACTGACGGCTCAAGAATTAATGTTACGGCAAACGGTATTCCTATAAATAATCCTGAAAGCCATAATGTATATTGGGTAAACATGCCTGATTTTGTCTCATCATTAAGGGATGTGCAAATTCAACGTGGTGCAGGAACTTCAACTAATGGTGCAGGAGCATTTGGAGGAAGCATCAATATGATAACGGATGCGCCCTCAGTTGATCCTTATGCCGAAGTTTCAGGAGCATTCGGTTTCTATAACTCGTATAGGGCAACCGTAAGAGTTGGAACCGGAATCATGTATGATCACTGGAGTTTTGATGCAAAGATAAGCCATCTTGGTTCGGACGGCTATATAGAAAGGGCATCCTCAAATTTGTGGAGTTATTTCACTCAGGCAGCCTATAGAAACCAGAATACAATGTTACGCCTACTTGTATTCGGAGGTAAAGAGAAGACCTATATGGCATGGGATTATGCTTCTATAGAGGATATGGAGAAATATGGCAGACGTTATAACCCATGTGGAAAATATATTGATGATGATGGAAATATAGCGTACTATTCGGATCAGAATGATAATTATATTCAACATCATTTTCAATTGTTGCTTTCTCAGCATCTTGGAGAAAAATTTAACCTGTCGGCTGCTCTACATTATACTAATGACAGGGGGTATTATGAACAATACAAACAGAATCGAACTTTAATTGAATATGGCCTGTTGCCGTATTTCGACCCAGACGGAAAGAAAGTGGAGAAATCGGACCTGATCAGATTAAAAAATAATCGGAATCATTTCTACGGAGCAACCACACATATTTCATACGCTGCTGATAAGATGAACATAATGTGTGGTGTTTCAGCCACGAATTTTAAGGGCATGCATTTCGGACAAATAGAGTGGGTAAGGAATTACATTGGCAAAATAGATCCTCTTCAACAGTATTACAATAATATAGGTCATAAATATGATTTCAATACTTTTATAAGAGGAAATTATGACTTCAATGACTACTTATCCGTTTTTGTAGATCTTCAGTATCGTTTTATCCATTATACCATAAATGGAGAATCAGATAACTATGACTGGAATACGGGTGCGCCTGCTTTGTTGGATATAAAACGACACTGGAATTTTCTTAATCCTAAGTTTGGCATAAATTTCAACAAAGGATTTCATCGTGCTTTTGCTTCTTGGTCAGTGGCTCAAAAGGAGCCTACGAGAGATAATTTTACGGATGGTGATCCCAACAGGCAGCCTAATTCAGAAAGGTTGAATGATTTTGAGTTAGGATATGTTTTTAATAATAATATTCTTACTGCAGGCGTGAATCTATATTATATGCTGTATAAAGATCAATTAGTTGCTACAGGTGAATTGTCAGATACGGGAAATGCCATAAGTGTTAATGTTCCTGATTCCTATAGGACCGGGATGGAACTTCAAGTTGGATATGTCCCTTTGGAATGGTTCAGATGGAATTTTTCCTTGACTCTTTCTCGAAACAGAATTAAAAATTTCATAGAGTATATATATGAGGATGAATGGACAAATCCGATCACATTCAATCTTGGCTCAACTCCCATAGCATTTTCTCCTGATTTAACATTCAACAATGAGTTCAGTTTCAACTGGAAGGCTTTTGAAGCATCGTTGCAAAGCAGATACGTTGGAAAACAGTATATGAATAATGCCGGGAGTGCAGATGCTTTGCTGAAAGCATATTTTGTTTCTGATCTAAGTTTTAATTATACATTTAAAAATATTAAAAGTATAAAAGAACTTTCCCTCGGCTTAACCGTATATAATATCTTTAATAGTCATTATTTCAGCAACGGTTATGCTGGTGCCGGCTATTATGTTGAGAATGGAGAAAATATTATTTATCGCTATTCAGGTTATGCAGCCCAAGCGCCTGCTCACGTTATGGGAACAGTATCCATTAGATTCTAAGTGTTATGACATTTGATTTAATTCGTGAAATACTCGGTTTCGTTATTGGTTTGTTATATCTTTGGTGGGAGTATCATGCTAATCCCAAAGTGTGGTTGGCTGCCTTGGTGATGCCGGCAATCTCAATGTGGATTTATTATTCTAAAGGATTATATGCAGATTTTGCCATCAATATTTATTATCTTTTGATAGCCGTATATGGTTTTATCGTTTGGACCCGGGGCGGAGAAAAAAAAAATAAGACAAAGAAGAGGATCACGCGGATCACGATGGCACAGTTGGCAGGATGCTCTTTAGTAAGCGTAGCATTATGGGTATTAATATGGTGGATACTTATAACTTTTACCGATTCGACTGTTCCTGTAGCAGATGCTTTTACAACGGCATTATCCATTGTTGGTCTGTGGATGATGGCTCAAAAAATCGCAGAGCAGTGGCTCGTATGGCTGGTTGTTGACATTGTATGTACCGGACTATATTTTTACAAAGACATACCTTTTTACGCAATCTTGTATTTTATTTACTCCGTAATATCGGTGGTAGGCTATAGGAAGTGGCTGCAGATTATGAAAGGCGCAGATTAAATGTAGTAAAATTTCTCCAAATAAAAATCGGGATTCCCTTCGAAGGGAATCCCGATTTTTATTTGGAGAAATTCATTCTTAAATGTTTTCACTAATTGCAGGTGTTTCTTGCACCTTTTCATCTGCGGGAATATTTTCTTTTATGAAGAATACGCAAACCGAACCAATAATAATTGCGATACCTGCAATCATCATCATCATATATTCCGGAGCGAGTTCTCCAGGAGTGCTCATAAGGCTGAGAATCCATCCACCGGCAAGTGCTGCTATGATCTGAGGAACGCATATTGTACAGTTAAACAGACCAAGATAAGCTCCGATATTTCCACTCTTGAGTGAGTTTGTAAGGATTGTAAACGGCCAAGCCAACATAGCCGCCCATCCACAGCCAATGAGAAGGAATGCAATGAACAGAATCCACTGATTAGTCATAAATGACATCAATATGAAGCCTATGCCTGCGAGAAGAAGTGAAAGAGAATATGAGAATTTTCTACTTTTGAATTTAGGAAGAACAACAGCCCAGATAACTGAACCAATTGCCTGAATGGCGTAGAGAAGTCCTACCCAGTTGCCGGCATTATTATATTGTGGAGTAGCAGAATTCAATACTGTCTTGGTTTCGTATGAGCAGTCTGCGGCATTAGCTATGTTAACAGTTGAAGCATCCTCTACAGACAATTTTCCGTTTGCGCTTTTTGCCACAATTGCAGCTTCTGTTAACTGTACCGGACCTTGGAGACGAGAAAGATAGTCGGAAATAACCACGTTTCTGCAATCCTCGATATTTTTTCCATCGACAGAGAGGGATCTAACATCAGATAAAGTTTTTCCGAAAGTTGCCTTTGCCAGACCATCTTCAGTGTTAAGAATGTAGTGATCTGAAACTATTGTATCGTTGCCGTTGACAACGATCTGAGAAGCAGGATAGAAAACTCCACCGGCTGTTACGCCTTCGGCAAGTGCTTGTCCGTGACTTACAATAAGAATAGAATCTTGAATCAGAAGATTTTTGGCTTCATAAAGATTCTTACCGTCTCGAATGCCTACGACACTTTGGGTAGTCGGAGTGTCGAATGCCTTAAATGCGACGGTATTGGTTGCATAAGTCCATAAGAAAAGGAAAGCAAACCAGCAGAAGAATTGAACCAGACCGACAGTCCAGAAAGTGGATGGAGCATTTTTCAGAAGTTTGACAACGCCCGGATTTTCTTGTTTGGCTCCTTTATCCTCAACGCCATTATATTCATTATAAATATGAGGAGGCCACTCCTTGATTTTAATAAGAGAATATATTACGCAAAGAAGTAGGATAGCCGCACCAATATAGAAAGACCAAATTACTGTAGGAGGAACAACTCCGGAAGGAGCGGTATTCTTCAAGCCAATCCATCCAAGACAAATCGGGAAAATATAACCTACTACAGAACCGGAGTTGCAAAGGAAACTTTGGATGGAGTAAGCAAGACCTTTCTGTTTTTCATTAACCATGTCGCCAACCAACATTTTGAACGGCTGCATTGCCATGTTGATTGAAGTGTCCAAAAGCATCAGTGCGATTAATCCGAACAATATTGCACTTGATACGGTAAATTGAAAGCTTCCGGCATTTGGAAGAAGGCACATTACGATAACAGCAATAGTAGCACCTAAAATAAGATAGGGAAGACGACGACCAAATCTGTTCCAGGTTCTGTCGCTCATCATGCCTACGATGGGCTGGACAAGAAGACCCATGAGAGGGGGAAGAATCCAGAAGTAACTCAGGTCATGTGGGTCGGCACCAATAGTAGTAAAGATACGCGACACGTTGGCGCTCTGTAGCGCATAGGCTATCTGAACACCAAAGAATCCAAAGCTTAGATTCCATAGTTTCCAGAAGCCTAAATCCGGTTTTGTTTTCATTGTGGTATTAATATTATTAATTTTAAAAAATTCATGATATTATGTTGAAGAGAATTATGGAGGCTATTTTATCTGCCTATATAACCATTCTATTTCCTCTTTCCATATCTCTTCGTTGGGCGTTTCAAGTATCAACGGTATTCCGTCAAAACGTGGATCTTTCATCAGGCGTATGAAGAACGATTCTCCAAGAGTTCCTTTCCCAATGCTTTCATGGCGGTCGATTCTTGAACCAAGTTCTCGTTTATCATCGTTCAAGTGCATTCCTTTCAGAAAGTTGAAACCGATTATATTATCAAACAATCGCCACACTTCCTGATAGCCCTCTTCAGATTTAAGATCATATCCGGCGGAATAGGCGTGGCAAGTATCAATGCATACTCCGATTCTGGATTTGTCTTCGATCTTGTTGATAATATATGCCAATTGTTCAAAAGAATGGCCTATATTAGAGCCTTGCCCGGCAACATTCTCAAGAACAGCAGTAACCCCGGCACTCTTATCTAAAGCCAAGTTAATAGATTCACTGATTCTATCAAGACATTCTTCTTCATTTATTTGATTCAGATGACTCCCGGGATGGAAATTAAGAAGAGTTAGACCTAATTGTTCGCAACGCTTGAGTTCTTCAAGAAATGATTTCCTTGATTTCTCAAGTTTTTCAGGTTCAGGACTTCCAAGGTTGATTAAGAAATTGTCATGAGGAAGAATTACATTTGGTGTAAAACCACACACATCACAGTTCTCCTTAAATTTTTCAGCTTCTTTATCCGGTATTTTTTTTGAACTCCACCGTGAGCTGCTTCCTGTAAATAGGGCGAAAGCTTTCGCACCAATAGCGTCAGCTGCAAGCGGTGCATTAGACACACCCCCTGCTACGCTAACATGAGCGCCTATATATTTCATGCAGAATTTATTTCAAAAGATTTCTACAAAATTAGAAAAAAACTATTGAAATGCAAAAAAAATCATTTAACTTTGGAAAATAATAAGAAATGAAATGGAATTATCTAAAAACAAAGCTTCGGTCATTGCAACTCTCTCCTCAAAAAAAATGAGGACGAAACATGGTCTCTTTGTCGCGGAAGGGGAGAAATGTGTTTTTGACATGTTAGGAAGCTTCGAGCTTGATTCTCTTATTGTAAGCAAGGAATGGCTTACTAATAACGAATTTAAGCAGGAGTCATTGAGAGATAAAATTTTTATAACAGATAATTCTATCATAAAGAAAATTTCTTCACTTTCCACACCCTCTTCGATCATTGGAGTGTTTAAACTTCCTGAGGAAAAGAAAGTTGAGGTGTTAAGACAAGAGTTATATCTGGTCCTTGACGGCATTCAGGATCCTGGCAATCTCGGCACAATCATCAGGACAGCAGACTGGTTCGGAATCCATCAGATTTTTGCCTCTCATAATACCGCGGATGTCTTTAATCCGAAAACGATACAATCCACTATGGGTTCTTTAAAAAGGGTTCGGGTTAACTATACTTCTTTAAGCTCCCTCTTTGAAGCATATTCCGAGATGCCTGTTTATGGCTTAATGCTTGATGGAAGAGATATTTATAAGTCCTCACTAAAAAATTATGGATTTATAGTTATGGGGAATGAGGGAAATGGAATCTCAGATGAAATAAGGAAATATATTACAGCTCCCTTATTGATTCCTCCATATAAGGTATCTTCCCATGGGGAATCTTTGAATGTAGCTATTGCTACTGCAATAACTTTATCAAGGTTCAGATTCGGATGAAAATAGACAGGATAAATAAATCATACTTTTATAATGGCTACTAAAACAAAAACGGTTTATTTCTGTGGGTCATGTGGATATGAATCACCGAAATGGTTGGGTAAATGTCCGGCTTGCGGTGAATGGAATACATTTACGGAGGAGAAGATTACGGTAAATAAGAATTCTCCCCATAGTCCTCGTGCAGCAAAAGGAAATTCTCCAGTCAAGCTGTCAGAAATAAAAACACTTGATGAGCCACGTATCAATATGCCTTCCACTGAATTGAACAGAGTTCTGGGAGGGGGATTGGTAGTTGGTAGTTTAACTTTAATAGGTGGAGAGCCGGGAATAGGTAAATCTACGTTGCTTCTTCAAAATATATTGTCTATTCGTAATAAAAAAATATTGTACGTCTCCGGTGAAGAAAGTGCGAGTCAATTGAAATTAAGGGCTGATCGCTTGGGAAAAATTTCAGATAATACCTATATTTTATGTGAAACCCGCTTAGAACAAATTTTTACACAAATAGAAAATATAGAGCCTCAAATTATAGTTGTTGATTCAATCCAGACGATAGCATCCGATCAGGTTGAGTCGGCTGCCGGCAGTGTCAGTCAAGTACGAGAGTGTGCGGCAGCCTTTTTGAGATATGCCAAAGAGTCGTCAGTACCGGTGATACTTGTTGGCCATATTAATAAGGACGGAGCAATTGCAGGTCCGAAAGTTCTTGAACATATTGTTGACACAGTCCTTCAGTTTGAAGGAGACAGACAGTATCTTTACCGGATATTGCGAGCCATAAAGAATCGGTTTGGTTCCACATCTGAAATTGGCATATATGAAATGGTTCAAAGAGGTTTGAGAGAGGTGAAGAATCCATCTGAAATGCTTTTGTCAGAGAACAGGAATGAAGAGATGAGCGGCATAGCTATAGGAGTAACCATTGAGGGCGCCCGACCTTTTATGGTTGAAGTTCAGTCCTTGGTTTCCACTGCTGCTTACGGCACTCCCCAACGAGCTGTTACAGGATTTGATCAGCGGCGCTTGAATATGCTCCTCGCAGTCTTGGAGAAGCGTGCCCGATTTAAATTAGGGCAGAAGGATGTCTTTCTGAATATGGCGGGAGGATTGAAAGTGGTTGACCCCGCTATAGATATGGCCGTAGTGGCGGCAATAATGTCATCCAATTTTGATGTAACGGTTTCTCGAAAAACAGCATTTATAGGTGAAGTAGGTCTATCGGGTGAAATAAGGACCGTAACAAGAATTGAGCAAAGGGTGGCAGAAGCAGAAAAGCTTGGGTTCGAAACGGTAGTAATACCCAAAGGAAATCTTAAAGGAGTCAAAGATAAATTTTCTATAGAGATTATAGAAGTAGGTAAAATAGAGGAACTATTGAGATACTTGTTTGAGTAGTGAGTTGCTGCCCCCACTCTGTGGAATGTATATGGTTCTTTGATGATTCTGTAAAGAATGACTCGGTTTTAAAATGAACCTAAATATTTAAAAAATGTTATGATAATATAAATGATTTGAAATTTAATGATATTACTAAGTATATGATAAAAATTAATTCAAGCTCACTAAAATATCATAGAATTATTAGGAATAGAGTTATGGCAGTTATCCTGACCTTAGGATGTTTTCATGTTGAGGCGCAGGATATAAAGAAAGACTCTCTATCTTGCAAAGATCCGGAGAATCAGAGAATAGAGAATATGATTAAATCTACAAATGTGGTGAATTTTTCGGGCGGAGATTTCGGCAATGACTCAATTAATCGAATCCTTAACCGATTTTATTATGACCAATTCAGACATTTTCAAGATCCGAGAGCACCATATTTTATGTTCATGAGCAGAAGTGGAAATCTTGCTCTTGGCGTAGGGGGCGTAATCAGGATGAGAGGATATTTTGATTGGAACGGTTCAATTCCAACAAGCGGTTTTTCTCCCTATTTCATTCCAATTCCTAAAAGTCCTACTTCCGACAAAGAATTGGCAGCGACTCCGGCAGGAACGGCTCTTTATTTCACCCTAATTGGACATAATTCAATATTTGGGGATTTTATGGGGTATATCGAGGCTGGTTTCTCAGGGTATAACAATAGGGATTTCAAACTTAAGAAAGCTTATATTCAGGCAGGAAATTGGACAGCGGGATATGCAACGACTACATTTGAGGATACTAAGGCAGAGCCTTCAACCATTGACGGATCGGGCCCGAACGGAATTAACTCCCGTACTAACGTTTTGCTACGCTATATGCATACTTTTAAAAATAACCATTGGACAATAGCTGGCTCTTTTGAGTTTCCATCATCCTCAATATCTGCTGACGGAGAGACAACAAAAGCCTGTAAAGATTATATTCCTGATGGAGCGGCATTCATACAATACCAATGGCTGGATGGGGCAAGCCACGTCCGCTTATCAGGTTTAGCCCGTGGCTTGACCTATAGGGATATGATAAATGAGAAAAATAGAACTATTATGGGATGGGCTGCCCAGTTGTCTGGCATCATCAAGGTTACAAAAGGATTAAATATAAATGGCATAGTTTCAATCGGACAGGGCCATGAATCATATACCACTGACTTGGCAGGCGGAAGTTTTGATTTGATTCCCACTCCAGGGTTGCCCGGGCATTTATATGCTCCTACAGCTGTTGGTTATGTTTTCGGAGCTACTTACTTTTTCTCCTCTAAAGTTTTTTCAAACTTGGCATTATCACAGCAGCGATACTATCCTAAGCAGAATCCGGGAGACAGCCAATATAAGTATGGACTTTATGGGGCAGTGAATCTCTTTTGGGATATAACTCCCAGATTTGAGATTGGAGCTGAATACTTGGCAGGGAAAAGAATGAACTTCAATGGAGATCATGGAAATGCTAATAGATTGACGGCAATGATGATGCTCAGTTTCTGATGTCTTAATTATCTAAAATCTGAATCCTCGGGACTGCTGTTTGCAAATTCCGGGGATTATTTTTAAATTTGCAGGGGTTATACTTTTAAAAGATGAGTGTTATTGTAAGTTATAAAGATGTAGAGATTGAAAGAGCTGAAAAAAGTGTGCTCAAAGGAGTCAACTTCACTCTTTCAAAAGGGGAATTTTATTATCTTGTAGGAAAGGTAGGGAGTGGGAAAAGTAGTCTGCTGAAAAGCATGTATGCTGACGTAGGAGTTGATACAGGGACGGAAGCGAAAGTGCTTGATTATGATCTGTTGACTCTTAAAAGAAAGAAAATTCCTTATTTGCGGAGAAAAATAGGCATTGTTTTTCAAGATTTTCAACTTCTGCAAGACAGATCGGTAAATAGTAATCTCCGATTTGTTTTAAGAGCAACAGGGTGGAAAAACAAAGGTGAGATAGAAGATCGGATTGAGGAGGTGTTAAAAATGGTCGGTATGGCTAACAAAAGTTATAAGATGCCACATGAGTTAAGTGGGGGAGAGCAGCAGAGGGTTGTAATCGCTCGCGCGCTGCTCAACCAGCCTGATTTGATACTCGCAGATGAGCCAACGGGAAATCTTGATCCTCAAACCGGCTATCAGATAGTTTCTCTTTTACATGAATTGACAAAAAAGGGGCACTGCATTGTGATGGCTACTCATAATCTTCAATTGGTTGAATATTTTCCCGGGCATGTGCTGAAATGTGAAGGAAAGAGCCTGATGAATGCTGAATAACACTGCTTATTTGAACATAATGTAAAATAAAAAGGGGAGAAAAGGGCAAAACTAAAAAAAATCATAAAGAAATTGACAAAAAATTTCCTTGTTTAAAAACAAATGGCTAAATTTGCATCACAAGAGACAAGTTTAGCCATTTATCAATTATGAATGTCGAACCTAAAATAGAAATAAATAATAATAGGTTTCAGACGTTGAACAGGATAAATTTTTCTCATAAAAATACCAGGAAAAAAAGACCCAACATCTATATCAAAAGCTATAAAACTTATGGCAAACAACGAAAAATTATTTGACATGTTCTCACCCACCTCAACAGAGGACTGGGTAGCCAAGATCAATGTCGACCTCAAGGGCGCCGATTTTAATAAAAAACTTGTATGGCGCACAAATGAGGGCTTTAATGTACAGCCTTTCTATCGCCGTGACGACTTGAAGGAGATTTCCCACATGGGAACTCTTCCCGGGCAATTCCCTTACGTGAGAGGAACAAAAGATAACAATGATTGGCTGATCAGACAACAGATACAGGGTGAAACACCCGAAGAGGTAAACAAAGAAGCAATCCATGCTATTGATCGAGGTGTTGACTCGATAGGGATTCATCTTAGCAGAGAAGTTACTCTTGAAGATCTGAAAGTAATTTTCAAGGATATTGATCTTAAAAAAATAGAAGTCAATATCAGTTGTTGCATGGGAAAGGCTGTTGAAGTTGCTAAACTTCTTGTAGAATTCCTGAAAGCCAATAATCTTGAAAATGAATTTAAAGGCTCAATAGATTATAATCCCTTTAAAAGACTCTTGCGCCATGGTCTGCCATTCCCAAAAGAGATAAAGGCTGATGCAAAGGCAATGTATGAGGCTGTGAAAGAGGTTAAAAATCTTCGTTGTTACGCAGTTGACAGTTACATGCTCAATAATGCGGGAGCTTATATAACACAAGAACTCGGCTATGCCTTGGCTTGGGGCGCAGAATGGATGACCCTTCTTACTAATGAGGGCATTTCAGTATGTGAGGCAGCTTCAAGAATAAAATTCAATATGGGCATCTCCTCCAATTATTTTATGGAGCTTGCCAAATTTAGAGCTGCACGAATGCTGTGGGCTGAGATTGTCAAAGCTTATGGAGCAGAAGAGGAATGTTGCAAAATGATGGTTCACGCTATTACGAGTCAGTTTAATCAAACTATTTATGATGCACATGTGAACTTGTTGCGCTCTCAGACAGAAACTATGAGTGCAGCGTTAGCAGGCGTTGATTCGATTGAAACCCTCCCATTTGATCTTCAATATAAACAACCTGACGAATTTAGTGAGAGAATAGCACGCAATCAGCAACTTCTCCTGAGAGAGGAAAGTCATCTCAATAAAGTTGTCGATCCCGCAGGTGGTTCTTACTATATCGAGACTCTAACAGCCTCTATTGCCAAAGTGGCATGGGAGTTGTTCTGTAAAGTTGAAGAGGAGGGTGGTTTCCTTTCGCTCCTTGAGAAGGGCGAGGTTCAGAAGAGTGTGAATGAATCCGGTGTAAAGCGTCATAATGATGTCGCACGTCGTAAAGAGATTCTCCTTGGCACAAACCAGTATCCTAATTTTAACGAGAAAGCACTCGATAAGATTGAGAAAAACAACTGTGGATGTGGTTGCGGCTGTGGAGAAGAAATAACAGACGGTGCGGTTGAATCTCTAATATTTGATAGAGCTGCCAGTCAGTTTGAGCATTTGCGCCTTGACACTGAAAGAAGCGGTAAACGTCCAAAGGTATTTATGCTGACAATTGGCAATCTCGCAATGAGATTGGCACGAGCTCAGTTCTCTGCAAACTTCTTCGGATGTGCAGGTTATGAAATAATTGATAACATTGGCTTTAATACCATAAAAGAGGGTGTTGACGCTGCCGTTGAAAAAGGTGCAGATGTTGTTGTGCTTTGCTCAAGCGACGATGAATATGCTGTATATGCTCCTGAAGCATTCAAGGAATTAAATGGAAGGGCTATGTTTGTGGTGGCAGGTGCTCCGGCATGTATGGAAGAGCTCAAGGCCCAGGGCATAGAAGACTTTATCCATGTAAGGGTAAACGTGCTTGACACACTCGTAAAATTCAACGCAAAACTTCTTAACTGACATGAGACCTAATTTCAAAGAAATAGATATAAATGCTGTGGTGGCAGAACGTCCCTCGGCTCCGGTGTCTGAAAAGAGAGAGGCAGACTGGATTACAGCAGAACTTATACCGGTAAAGCCGGTATATACAGAGGAGGACCTCGAAGGGTTAGAACACCTTGATTTTGTATCCGGCTTACCCCCGTTCTTGAGAGGTCCGTATAGCGCAATGTATCCTTTGCGTCCTTGGACTATTCGTCAATATGCAGGTTTTTCAACTGCAGCTGAATCTAATGCTTTCTATAGAAGGAATCTTGCTTCAGGTCAGAAGGGTCTTTCTGTGGCATTTGATCTTCCGACTCATCGTGGCTATGATGCAAATCATGAAAGAGTTGTTGGTGATGTGGGTAAGGCAGGAGTTTCAATCTGTTCACTTGAAGATATGAAAGTATTGTTTGATGGTATTCCATTAAACAAGATGTCAGTCTCAATGACTATGAATGGTGCTGTCCTTCCTGTCCTCGCATTTTATATTAATGCCGGATTGGAGCAGGGTGCAAAACTTGAGGAGATGGCAGGAACAATCCAGAATGATATTCTTAAGGAGTTTATGGTGCGTAACACATACATTTATCCACCTGCTTTCTCAATGAAGATTATTGCAGATATCTTTGAGTATACTTCAAAGAATATGCCTAAGTTCAATTCAATCTCAATTTCCGGTTATCACATGCAGGAAGCCGGAGCGACTGCCGACATCGAGCTTGCGTATACCCTTGCTGATGGCCTTGAATATCTTAGAGCAGGTGTAAATGCAGGTATGGATATAGACTCATTCGCACCACGCCTCTCATTCTTCTGGGCAATATCAATGAATTATTTCATGGAGATTGCAAAAATGCGTGCTGCACGAATGCTTTGGGCAAAGATTGTGAAGCAATTTAATCCTAAGAATCCTAAATCTCTTGCATTGCGTACGCATAGCCAGACTTCCGGCTGGAGCTTGACGGAACAGGATCCATTTAATAATGTAGGACGTACATGTGTGGAAGCGATGGGTGCAGTTTTAGGTCACACGCAATCTCTACATACCAATGCTTTGGATGAGGCAATTGCTTTGCCAACAGATTTCTCCGCACGTATTGCCCGTAATACTCAGATTTATATCCAGGAAGAGACTTATGTAACAAAACAGGTTGATCCATGGGGAGGAAGTTATTATGTTGAAGCATTGACTAACGAGATTGCTCATAAAGCTTGGGAGCACATTCAGGAGATTGAGAAACTTGGTGGAATGGCAAAAGCAATTGAGACCGGACTTCCTAAGTTGAAAATCGAAGAGGCGGCAGCCCGTACTCAGGCTCGCATTGACTCAGGCAAACAGACGATAGTCGGCATTAACAAGTATCGTCTTGATCATGAGGATCCGATCGACATTCTTGAGGTAGATAACACAGAGGTGCGTAAAGAACAATGTGCACGTCTTGAACAATTAAAAGGAGAGCGTGATGAGGAGGCTGTTAAGAAGGCTTTGGACGCAATCACCGAATGTGTTAAAGATCCTTCTAAAGGAAATCTATTGGATCTCGCAGTAAAAGCTGCCGGTCTGAGAGCAACTTTGGGTGAGATTTCTGATGCTTGTGAGGCAGTTGTTGGAAGATATAAGGCTGTAATTAAAACAATATCCGGCGTGTACAGTAGTGAAGAGAAGGGAGATCCTGAATTTGAGGAAGCACGTGCAGCAGTTGCTGATTTTGCTGCTCGTGAAGGTCGTCAACCACGAATTATGATAGCAAAAATGGGTCAGGATGGTCATGACCGTGGTGCAAAAGTTGTTGCAACAGGCTATGCGGATTGTGGATTTGATGTCGACATGGGTCCTCTTTTCCAAACTCCTGCTGAGGCAGCCCGTCAGGCTGTAGAGAATGATGTCCATATTCTTGGTGTTTCTTCTTTGGCAGCAGGGCATAAAACTCTTATACCTCAAGTGATCGAAGAACTTGAGAAATTAGGACGTCCTGATATCCTTGTTACTGCCGGTGGAGTTATTCCTGCGCAGGACTATGATTTCTTGTATAAGGCAGGAGTGGCTGCTATCTTTGGTCCTGGTACTCGAATTCCGAAGAGTGCAATAGAGATGATTCGTCTTTTGAATGAAGATAGAAAGGAATAATCTGACAAAAATTTTAATAAGACCGTCCTCAAAAATTGAGGACGGTTTTTTTGTATTGTTCCTTAGTTTTGTTAATTTTGCAGTTTATTATGGAAGAACAGGAAAACGATAATATATATATTTACTCTGAATCTGAAAATGACGAAGATGGAAAGCCTATCGATGATTCCGGTCCTAATTATGCGCAGGTGGATCCGGCGGTTGTTAATAATGGGCACATTGAAAATAAGGCTGGAGCGAGGATAGATAGACCAAACTTATTTTTGCTTCTTTTTAAAGTTATGCTTAATCCTATAGAGGGGTGGAAGTCTATTAGGAGAAGTAAAGTAACGGCGGAAGAATTACAGCGAGGATGTTTTTCCCCACTTCTGGGACTGTTGGCGATAAGTCAGTTTGTAGAATTGATTTTTTCCAGCAGGATAACATTGGCGAATGCCATAGAGGATGCTGTCATCTCATTTGTATCATTCTTCATGGGCTATTTCTGCATTATTTTGCTTCTTAGAGCTATAATGCCTAAAGTGACTACGAAATCGTTGGATTCAGACTTTGGTAAAATATTCGTATTAGTTAATCTTTCAACGTTGTGCATATTTTATAGTTTGACGGAACTATTGCCGATGTTATGGGCAATATTAATCTTTCTTCCGCTATGGACAGTCTATATAATATGTAGAGGAACACGATTCTTTGTTTTTCCTAATAATAGACAAATCACATGCACGGCTACGCTCTGCTTAGTGATAATTGGGATTCCGACTTTGCTTGATTGGATATTGGAGCAGATACTTCCCAAAATTAGTTGATGAGAAATGAAAGCCAGTCAGATAAATATAAAAAATAAAAAAGCCTATTTCAATTATGAGATAGGTGAAACCTATACGGCAGGTATGGTTTTGACCGGAACGGAGATAAAATCCATACGGGATGGGAGAGTTAATCTAAGCGACAGTTATTGTGTCGTTGACAGGGGTGAGGTTTGGGTAAAAGGAATGAATATTTCCGAATATTTTTATGGCTCTTACAACAATCACCAGATAAAGAGAGACCGTAAGTTATTGCTGTCTCGAAAGGAGATTTCAAAAATTGAGAAGCAAGCTTCCGATGCAGGTTTTACGATTGTTCCACTGCGTGTTTTTATAAGTGAAAAGGGCTATGCTAAACTTGTAATCGGAATTGGCAAGGGGAAAAAACAATATGATAAGCGTCAAGCAATAAAAGAGCGCGAAGACAAAAGGAATATCGACAGATTTTTTAAGAAATAAATATGGAATCCGGAATGTTGTTTTGTAATCGACATTTCGGATTCATCTTTTTGATAAATCATTATTAAAACCGGAATTTATGGACTTTATTAAACATGAATGTGGTGTAGCAATGGTGAGACTCCTGAAGACAGGCTCTCACTATGCTGAAAGATATGGAGATTTATATTATGGGTTGCATCTTCTTGAACGCCTTCTTATTCGGGAATATAATCGCGGACAGGATGGGGCAGGCATAGGATGTGTTAATAAAGTTGATGATAGATCAGAAATATATAGAATTGTAAAAGAGGGTAAATCAGCCGTAGAAAAGATCTCGGAAGATATTGAAAATGAGATTGCTTTTGAGCGAGAATGGGGTTCCTTTAAGCATCCCTTTTACGGTAATCTCATGTTAGGCCATGTCAGATATAGCACGACAGGAAAAATTGGCACTGAATATCTTCATCCATTTCTTTATAAGGGGAAGGATGAAAATGAGAGTGTTATGATATGTGGTAATTTTCACCTTATTAATACACCGGAGATTTCGGATAAATTAAAAAATAAAAGTATAGAGATCAGTCCGGATTCTGATACCAAATTATTATTATATGACTTGGTCACTACCTTAAAAGAATACAAGGAACATAATAGGGAAACCCTTTCAGAATGTCTTGCAAAGATAGTGCCGGATTGGGATGGAGGCTTTGTTATTTGCGGTGTTACAGGAAGAGGTGATTGGTGGGCGGTGAGAGATTCTCATGGAATACGTCCTGCATTTTGGTATGCAGATGATGAGAAAGTTATAGTTGCAAGTGAAAAATCAGCCATAAAACTTTGTGCCGGTGTGGAAGATGAGGAGATTCACCCCCTCCGACCGGGAGTTATGATCATGGTTGATGCAGAAGGTAAATTATTTTTTCGGAGAGTAATAGAGGAAAAGCCAATCAGAGAATGTGTATTTGAACGAATCTACTTTTCGCGTGCAGATGGCGGGGAGATAACTTTGGAAAGAGAAAAATTGGGATATTTACTTTCTGAAGAAATTTCTGAAGAAATAAAAGAACATCTTTCCAACACCTATTTTTCATTTGTTCCTGCCTCAGCTCGTTCATCTTTTATGGGTATGGTAGCATATTTCTCAGGCATTTCCTTACCTGTACAGCCTTTCACTTTAATAGGAGATTCTTCGACGCGAGATTTGCCACATCAGATTGTCAATGGAGATAAAGTAGTAAATTTTGGAAGAATTATTAAAAAGGGTGCTCCTCTTCGGACATTTATTTCTACTGAAAAAGGACGAGAAGAGCTTGTTGAGAAAACATACCAGAAGGTAATAGAAAAACTTCCTGATGGAATAAAGCGTATAGTCATTGTAGACGATAGTATTGTTAGGGGGACTACATTGAAATCTTCGGTATTATCGTTATTAGATTCCTTCAATGTGGAGGAGATTATTGTTCTTTCATGTGCTCCTCAAGTGCGCTATCCCGATTTTTATGGGATAGACATGTCTCGTCTGGGTGAATTGGTGGCATTTAAAAGCGCAATAAATTTATTAAAGGAAAAAGGAGAGAAATACATTATTGATGAAGTATATAATCAATGTAAGAGATCATTAGAGGGTCTGCAGAGAACAAAAAATTATGTCAGGATGATATATTCGCCTTTTTCTGAGAAGGAAATTTCAAAAGAAATTTCTCGTTTGATAACACCCTGCAATAGTAAGGCTCGAATAAAGGTTGTTTTTCTTAAACTTGAAGATTTAAGAAAAGCTATTCCGGGGCATTCCGGAGATTGGTGTTTTTCCGGAAATTATCCTACTTCAGGAGCATACACTAAGATTTGCCAAGCTTACGTTAATTGGTATGAAGGTATTAATAAACGATGAAAATGATGAGCAAATCTCCAATTCGAAAACTTGAACTGTTAGCTCCTGCTGCAAATAAGGAGATAGCGATTAGTGCTATCCTCCATGGAGCAGATGCTGTATATATTGGGGCAAATAATTACGGTGCACGAAAAAATGCATCTAACAGTGTGGAAGATATTGAGCAGGTGGTTGAATTTGCTCATCAGTTTCGTGCGCGTGTTTACGTAACTCTTAACACGATCCTTTATGAAAAGGAATTAAAGGATGTGGAAAGACTTTGCAGAAAACTTTATAAGATAGGAGTTGATGCATTAATTGTCCAGGATATGTCTTTACTGCGGCTTGATATTCCTCCGATTGCTTTGCATGCCAGCACACAATGCGATATTCGAACACCTGAAAAAGCACGATTCCTTGAATCTGTGGGGTTTTCTCAACTTGTTCTGGCAAGAGAACTGACATTAAGTGAAATAAAAAAAATTACCGATGCAGTAACTATTCCCGTAGAATGTTTTGTTCATGGAGCATTATGTGTAAGTTATTCCGGGAGATGTCATGCAAGTTATGCAACGATAGGAAGGAGTGCGAATAGGGGAGAATGCGCTCAATTATGCCGGCTGCCATATACATTGCAAGATTCCAATGGAAAGATTTTAGCAAAGAATAAACATTTACTTTCATTGAGAGATCTAAACCTTTCCTCTAATATTCCGGACTTGGTTCAAGCAGGGGTAAGTTCTTTTAAAATCGAGGGAAGGTTGAAGGAAGTAGGTTATGTTAAAAATATAACAGCAAAATATAATCAAGAATTAAATTCCTTCATTTCCCGAAATAAGGATAACTATGTGCGGAGTTCTTTTGGTCATACTGAGTATGTATTTAATCCGAAAGTGGATAAAAGTTTCAATAGAGGATTTACTACCTATTTCATAGAGGAGAGAAAACCGGCAGCAATAGCTTCATTGTTGACTCCTAAGTCAATGGGAGAAACCATTAAGGATTTAAGGCTGTTGCATAATGGTGATGGGGTAAGTTATTTTGACAAAAAGGGAGAATACCAAGGTTTCAATATTTCAAAAATAGAAAATGGGAAAATTATTCCTTCTGGAAAGTCATCCCTTCCTCACGGAGTAGAGATACATCGCACTCATGATGTGGAATGGCAGAAGTTGATGAATAAATCCACTTCGAAAAGAAAACTAAATGTAGATATCTCAATAGATAATTCAGGCATCTCTGCGTTTGACGAGCGTGGAATGATCGTGCGCCTTCCTTTGAATGTAACAAAGGAGAAAGCACGTAAAAAGATGGATTATTCGGAAGAATTTAGAAAATTGGGTAATACTATCTATTCATTACGGGAATTTTCAAATGGATTGGATAATTCTATTTTTATCCCTCGTTCAGAATTAGCAGATTTGCGCAGGAAACTACTATTACTTTTGGATAAAGCTAATAAATCTACTTATAGATATGACATAAGGAGAGAGGAGGATAAAAATATCAGTTATCCATCCGACAAGTTAGATTTCCGAGATAATGTTTCTAATTCTGTGGCAAAACTTTTTTATTTTGATCATGGAGTAAAACATATTGAGAATGCCATAGAAATTACCGGAAAAGCAAAAGCTACTTTCCCGGTAATGACTACGCGTCATTGCATTCTTCGTGAACTGGGAATATGTAAAAAAAATATACATCCCACTTTTATTGAGCCTTTGACTTTAACTAATCAAAAATTCAAATTTCAATTGAAATTTGATTGTAAGAATTGCGAAATGCAGGTTCTTGCTAATCAATAATTGTATCCAATTTTTGTATTGATACACTATCGGAAGGCAATCGTTTCATTACAATGGAATCTTGTCTTGCCTTGACTTTTTCCCATTTCTTATAAAGTTTTATAAGAGAATCATTCTCCTCTTCCGACATCATAAGGTCTGTATCCGGTGGAAATTCATAATTCAAATTAGTCATTTTATTATCAAAATGACTGATTATCTCATAGAGTTTAAGCGAGTCAGTAGCATTTTTGACACTATCAATATATAGTCTTATTAATGATTCACTTTTATTAAACAGCAAATTGGAAGGGTCAGAAGCACCTGACTCTCCCGATTTTTTGCAACCTCCCGATAGGAGCAAAAGAAAGATATATGACAGAATTATATATTTTTTCATTACAGTAATTATATTTTTTTCGCATCTGAGAGATTAAGTTTCTCTTTAAGAAACGGAGCAGTATAAGATTCCTTGCAAAAAGAAATGGTTTCAGGAGTTCCTTGTGCAACTACCTGTCCACCCTTCTCGCCCCCTTCCGGACCAATATCAATAATCCAATCGGCTGCCTTCAAAATGTCCATATTATGCTCTATTATTACTACAGTATGACCTTTGTCGATTAAGGCATTCAAGGATCTCAACAAAGTAGATATATCATGAAAATGCAGACCAGTAGTGGGCTCATCAAAAATAAAGAGCGTATGTTCAAGTCTGTCTTGTGATAAAAAGTAGGCTAATTTGACTCTTTGATTTTCTCCTCCTGAAAGAGTGGAAGAACTTTGACCCAATTTTATATATCCTAATCCTACATCCTTTAGAGGTTGAAGTTTGTTTATGATTTTCTTCTCAGTAGTGCCGGGATTCTCATTCAGAAAATCTATTGTCTGACTGACTGTCATTTCAAGGAAATCAAAGATACTCTTTCCCCGGTACATAACATCAAGAACTTCTTTCTTGTATCTTTTGCCTTGACATACTTCACACTCGATCTTTATATCAGCCATAAATTGCATGGGGATAGTGATCACACCTTCCCCCTTACATTCTTCACAACGCCCTCCTTCAGAATTGAAAGAGAAATATCCGGGAGTAAATCCCATTTGCTTAGAAAGCTGTTGTTCTGCAAAAAGTTTTCTTATTTCATCAAATGCCTTTAGATACGTAGCGGGATTAGAACGGGTAGAGGTTCCGATTGGATTCTGATCAACAAATTCCACCGCCTGGACCTCTTTTAAATCTCCGCGAAATCCTTTATGTTGACCGGGTACTTCCGTAGTTTCTCCGAGATGGCGCGATAGAGCCTTATAAAGAATTTCTTTTACTAAGGTTGATTTTCCTGAACCGCTCACACCAGAGACCACAGTCATTATTCCTAAAGGAAACTTTACGTCAATATTTTTAAGATTATTTTCTTGTGCACCTATAATCTCTATATATTTTTTCCATGGTCGTCTGATTTTTGGCACAGGAATATTTCGTTCCCCTCTCAGATACTGCACTGTGTAAGACTCCGTGGGGGAAGATGAATTTAGAGTTTCCTCGATTTTACCTTGGTATATTAGATTACCCCCAAGGCGCCCGGCATCCTTCCCTATATCAATAATTTCATCGGCAGCCAGCATTATTTCTTCATCATGCTCAACGACAAGTACAGTATTTCCGATTTGCTGAAGTTGACGTAAGACGGAAATTAATCTTTGAGTGTCTCTGGAATGCAAGCCTATGCTTGGCTCATCAAGAATATATATTGATCCGACAAGAGATGAGCCTAAAGATGTAGCAAGATTTATTCGCTGACTCTCACCCCCAGAGAGAGTAGAGGAAAGACGGTCGAGAGTTAGATATCCTAATCCCACTTCATCCATAAATGCAAGGCGATTATTGATTTCTGTGAGAAGTCGCTTTGCAATTTTAGCTTCATGTTCAGGCAAATCAAGATTCTTAAAAAGATTTCTTAAATCTTTAATGGGCAGCCTGACCATTTCAGTTATAGAAAATCCATTGATTTTAATGTACTCTACATCCTTATGAAGTCGTGAGCCGTTACAAACAGGACAAATAGTCTTTCCGCGATAGCGTGCTTTCAAAACCCGATATTGGATTTTATATTGATTCTCATCCACCCACTTGAAAAATCCGTCAATTCCTTGCCAAGAGTCTTGTCCATGCCATAGAAAAGCTTTCTGAGCTTCTGTAAGATCAGAGTAGGGAGTATGAATGGGAAAATTATATTTGGAGGCTATTTTAATAAGTGCTTTTTTCCATTCACTCATTTTTTCACCTCTCCAGCATTGAACGGCATCCTCAAAAATAGACAGTGTTTTGTCAGGGATAACAAGGTTTTCGCTGATGCCCATAACTTTTCCAAATCCCTCGCATTCCGGACAAGCTCCGTAGGGATTATTAAAGTTAAACATTAAATCATTTGGTTCACGAAACTCTATTCCATCAGCCACAAAACGTTTTGAGAAGCTTCTTTCACTAATCTTGTCTGGGTTCCATGTTTTAATCACGCATTCATCATGCCCTTCATAGTATGCGGTTTCTATAGAATCAGCAAGACGTGAGATTTCATCCTTATCATCCGAAACAGATAAACGGTCAATCAAAAGTTTATAGTCCTGATGGTTTAGGGAATCGGCTTCTTGAATAATGGATTCTATATCAATAAATTCTCCATTTTGCTCTAATCTTGAAAACCCTTCTTTTAAATAAATGTCTAATTGTTGGGAGAAGGTTCTTCCATCCGGAATAATGATATTAGACAATATGGCTATACGGGTCCCTGTCGGTAAACTTATTATATCCTTAACAATATCATCGATGTTATGCTTTTTTACTTCCATACCGGAGATGGGGGAGATAGTATGGCCAATTCGGGCAAAGAGCATTCTTAAGTAGTCGTAAATTTCTGTTGACGTACCAACCGTACTTCTTGGATTTCGTGTGTTAACTTTTTGTTCGATGGCAATCGCCGGTGGTAAGCCGGTAATATAGTCACACTCAGGTTTTGCCATACGTCCCAGAAACTGACGCGCATAAGCCGAAAGACTTTCTACATATCTTCGCTGACCTTCAGCATATAGTGTGTCAAAAGCGAGAGAAGATTTTCCAGAACCACTCACACCCGTAACAACAATAAACTTATTTAGTGGAATGGAAACGTTTAAATTCTTTAGATTATTAACACGTGCTCCTTTCACTTCTATGTATTTTTCACTCATATAACAAGAGGATTTTGGCTTATCAATCTGAATTAAGTATTGAACTAATAAACGTTTTACAACTAATAAATATTGTCTGCTTATTCTTGCTGATTTTATAAAAAAGGACCATGATCACTCATGGTCCTCGGATATAATTAGGTATAACAAATTAAGGGATAAATATATTATTTTTTCTCAATATTGACATTTTGTTCTATTTCCGTCCAGTCTCTAATTGAAAGGGAAAAAGAGATATTGTATTGATTTTGTGTATCATCAAAATCAGTCTCTTCTCCAAGAATCTGATCCTCATCCGCTATTCCGCTTCCCATTCCTGAAATAGAATTTAAGGTTATGTTATATAGATGGTTTCTTACCATTCCATATAGGATCAAATTATCTTTCCTATAATGTTCGATGGGGAAAGTAAAATAGCATTTTCCATTTTTGAACATTTCTGCTACTCCACATTGTTGATACAGATATGCGTTGAGTTCAGCAACATTGGTGAAAGCTTCGTTATTAGCTTTTGTAATTTTGGAGAGAGAGATGGAAGCTTTAGCTTTTAACGTAACGTACGCAGTTGGAAGATTTACATCATTAATTTCAACTTTCCCTATTTCAAATTCGGATAAAAGTGATTCTTTGGTCGGTGTTTGACCATTTATGAGCAATCTCTTTGATAGTTTATTAAGGAACAGTCCAACTAACTCATCATCATTAATTATATAAGAGGAATACTTATAGAAAGTTGATGGTGAATTATTATTGCCTTGCGTATAATAACCTGTAATGACAACTGAGGGCTTGGAATTTAGATCGGAAGAAACATCTTCGGGTCGAGTTGTCTCAAAAGAATATACATCCTCTTTAAATGCTTTTGCATCAGATGAGAGTTTGAAGAAATTTAATTCGTCAACATCCGGGGTTGCGCCATAAGAAACCGAGTAAGCCCAACTTAGGGTTTTAGAGGTAGCATTGTTCCATTCATATCTGTCCGAAAAGAGGGAATTCATCTCGTTATAGGATCCGATATTTCTAATGAGATAGGAGGATTTGTCAGTCGCCGTTAGTCCCCAACCTGTCAAATTAAGGGACAGGGAGATATCGCTTCCATCTAAATTTTTTAAGGTAATAGGGGAGGTTTTGATATTATCGGCAGTTACTGAAACTTTAGATGCTACTCGCTCTAACTCCAATCTAATTGGTTCAGAAGATAAATAATCAAAAGACTGAAACATGATGTCATTTCCCTCCTCGTCAAAATAACGGGGTGTGGTCATAATTAGACTTCCGTTACCTGATGATAACTTATCTATCTGAAGCGATTTAATGGAATTGATGTTTTGAAATATAGTTTGTTCGTCTATATTGATATATGCTAAAACTAAATCCGGCTCATGCAAGGGGTTAATTTCAATATTTGCTACATAAATCCCATCCTCCTCTTTTGTCGCTGCAGCGTTCTGAAGAAATAAGGGAGAGCCGTTGTTGCTGTTATAAAAGGAAAGTATGAGGTTTTCTACAGCGTTTCCTTCTTCTGCTTTTGTATATGCGTTGGTACCAATTCTAAAACGTAGCGCTACGGTTCGTTGAGAAGGATCATTAGGGAAAGGCTCTTTCCTTATTTCTTCAGAGGAGCAGCTCACTAACACAATACTTGTGAGCCATAAAAAGGGAACAGATAAATTATTTTTTGACATTATTAATTTCTTTTAAGGATACTTATTTCATTTCATCATTTAAATCCTTAGATTTTGATTAGATGAATTAAGTATCTGATTCTGGATGCAAAGTTAATGAGTAATCTTAAAAAATACAAAATAATTTTTATGTTATAGAACATATTTTTAAAAAAATTAAAATATATTGGTAAAACGGAATAGGAAGTTATGGATAAAGAAAAATGGAAAGGATTCCATCATACTGATGAAATCCTTTATATTTAGGTTGCCTTGGAAAGACTCGAACTCTCACAAACGGAACCAGAATCCGGTGTGCTACCATTACACCACAAGGCAGAATAAGCAAAGTTACAAAGGGGTTGCCTTGGAAAGACTCGAACTCTCACAAACGGAACCAGAATCCGGTGTGCT
>CAMWSM010000005.1 GCA_947176915.1 uncultured Porphyromonadaceae bacterium
AGTTTGCGAGACATTTCAGAACGTCAAGAATCAGCGCGGATAAACGCTTTCAAAAAAATTATGTCACAAGATCCCACCCTCATTACCCCGGACCGGGACTTCTGCGAGGCGGTCTGCATTTGCAAAATTATATTATTGTCTTCTAAATTTCAAGAATTAATTCAATTTTTAACAAAAAATCTTATTGATTAATTAGTGCCTTTATAGTCTCAATGACTATTGCAGATCTTGGCCTCAGATCGAGAGCAGTCTCTTTATCGCAAAAAGAGAAATCGTCGTAATCATTATTATGGCGTAAATCAAATAACCGGAAGAAGTCTTTGGCAACATTGGCTTTGAGTTTTCCTGTTCTCACAAAATGTAATGAAAGCATGGATTTAACACCGGCATGAGATTGTGCTGTTATATGGTTTTTCAAAAGTAAGGCAGCAATTGCATAATAGCATGCATAGTAAAGACGACTAACAGCCGTACTGTAAAAACCTCCGGTAATAAGATAATCGGCCTCTCGTAATGCCTCATCACATTTTTCGAGACGGTAGACAACCATATCGTTGCGTGATTTTTCATCAAGATCGGCTGTCATAGCGTTATTCCTTCTTTACGGACGTTCAGGGAGAAGGGGGAGATGCGTTCCTCCCAAATTTTATTTATCAATACGAGTGGTGAGACACGAATTCCTTCTTCTATTTCTATATCATAGAGGGAGTCCATTATTTCATTCCGCCGTTTAACGAAATCATATCCTTCGTATGCATCAGGAAGTAAAATAAGAAGATCAATGTCAGAAGACGGCGTGGCATTTCCGCGTGCTTGCGATCCATAAAGCACAGTGCGTGCCTCCGGGAAATATTTCCGCATAATCTGCCGTATTTTTTCTATAATTTTCGTCTGCCTCATATCAATCTTATTTTCTGCAAAGATACTGTTTCCCTGTCAAATCACAAAAATCTTTTTTATCAAAAAGTAAGTTGTCCGAGTCCTACTTATAGATACATCTTTTTCTTTTCTATTTTGCTTAAGATTTCTCTTTCAACCACTCTGTCCCAGAATTTCATGTAAATACCACGCTGTTACTGCAACCGGGGTTTCTACGGGGCAGTCTGCATTTCTGCAAGAATGGAATAGTATTTAACAAAAAATCTTATTGAAATAGATGGAACAGGAACCAAATGGTAATGAAATGTCAATTGGTAGGTTTATGTTTGACAGCCCAGTAGCCCGTTTTGTTGCTTCCTATGCGCTCGATGATGCCGGCGTCTTTCAGACCGGAGATTATCTTTTTTACACCACTCTCCGTGAGGCCTGTCCTTACTGCAATTTCAGCACGTGTGAGGCGAGGGTTATCTATTAGCAAACGAAGTATGGCAGTCTCGGATTTATTGGGTACTTTATTGGGTACTTTATTGGATACTTTGCCGGCCGTATCCTCTTTTAGATTCTTTTGGAGAGCCTTAAAGATTTCATTCAGCATGAAGTCGATGAAAGGACCTGACTGTCCCTCCTTGGAGGATTCTGCAATAGCGGCGTAATATTCCTGCTGGTTTACATACACCATATTCTCTACAGGTAAATATTCAAATACAGGGTTCAACTTTCCAAGAATAAGTGATTGCCATAGTCGTCCGGTGCGCCCGTTTCCATCAGAGAAAGGATGGATAAATTCGAATTCATAATGGAATACGCAAGAGCGGATCAGAAGATGGTCTTTTGATTTTTTCAGCCATGCAAAAAGGTTTCCCATAAGTTCCGGAACGCGTTGCGGAGGTGGTGCCATGTGCACCAAACCATTCTCACCGAATACTCCGACGCCACCGCTGCGGTAGCGCCCTGCATCGGGTGTTAACGCTTCCATCATAATGGAATGTGCCTTCAATAAGTCCCTTTCAGAAAATGGGTTTAGTCCGGAATATATCTCGTAGACACGAATCGCATTTTTGACTTCCTGAATCTGGCGTATGGGAGCCACCACTTGCCCCCCGTTGATGATGTCTGTTACCTCACCTTCGCTAAGTGTATTTCCCTCAATGGCGAGAGAAGAGTGAATAGTCTTTATACGGTTCGCCTTTCGCAACTTCAAGGTGTTTTCTCCTTCCAAAGCAATATTATGCCGCTCCAAAAGAGCAGAGATGTCTGCAATAAGATTGATTGCTTCTGCCGAGATGATGAAGGGAGGATTATCCATATAGTTTTGTGAATTGACTTGCTGGCGGATGGTTATTTCAGTTGATATACTTCGCGGCGGAGCTGGGCGGCGAGGGCGAGAGGGGGGAGATTGCGGGCCTTGAGTTCGCGGACGCTTATGGGTTTGCCGAATATAATGCGGTAATGATTGCCTCGGGCACGGCATACCTCTCCCGGGAGAAGCACCTGCTCTATATTTACCTTGAGGTTTATTTTTTTACGCCAATATGCTGTCTTGTAGAAACGTTTGGTGTTGAATCCTTCGAAGCGTACGGGAACAATGTCGCGGTCGGTCTCCATGGCTTTTGCTACGAATGCCTTCTGCCAGGTGAGATCGGATATTGAGCCGTCGTCATGAAGTCGAGAGACCAATCCGGCGGGAAACTGGAGTATCTGCATGTCCGATTCCAAGGCGGCGTTTATAGCTTTAGCGGCATCCCGGCCCTGAGAGCCAAATTTGTTGATGGGGAGGAACACATCCTTGAGCGGCTCGACGTTCATGAGCATGTCGTTGACAAGGAAACGCACGCCGTCATCGCCATATTTTTCTCCGAGTATGGCAATAAGGGCTATGCCATCCAGCCCGCCCAAAGGATGATTTGAGGCAAACATATAGCGTCTGCCCTCAGGCAGGTTGTCAAGCCCCTTTACCTCAACCTTAATGTCGAGATGCTCAAGTATTTTACGGGAAAAGGCTGATCCCCTCAGCGGAAAAGCCACCCGCAGCATTTCGTTGAGATCATCCTGATGTATTACCTTTTCCAAGAAAGTGATCATGAATCCGGGCACAAAGCGCGACACCTTCCGCGGAAGGCGTTCGCGCAGTATGTCGTGCAGGTTAATTTCAAGAGGTTTGTCCATCAGTAGAAAGATGAGATTATCCGTTTACCTGATCTTCCTCATCCCAGAACTCATCTTCCCAGTCTTCATCATCGAGGGGGAGTTCCTCTTCGGCATCGTCATCCTGATGGAAGATAAACTCGTCTTCCTCTTCAACTCTATGGCGCACGTCAAGATTGCGGTGAGTCATAGTTGATTTTGCGAGATTTTCTTCCGAGTTAATCTCACGCCACAGAAGATCCTTCAGTTCGGTAAGACCCTGACCTGTTACTGCCGATATGAACACTGAAGGGATACCCTCGGGAAGCTCTTTGGATATCTCTTCGCGCAGTTCGTCGTCAAGCAAATCCGACTTGGATATAGCCAGGACGCGGCTTTTGTCGGCGAGTTCGGGGTTGAACTCCGTAAGTTCGCGCAGGAGTATATCATAGTCGCGCTTAATGTCATCGCTATCGGCAGGAATCAGGAAAAGCAACACGGCATTTCTCTCAATATGGCGTAGGAATCTCAGACCTATTCCTTTTCCTTCGCTGGCTCCTTCTATAATGCCGGGAATATCTGCCATCACAAAAGATTTATCGCCACGATAGTTGACAATTCCAAGGCTTGGCTCCATAGTGGTGAATGGATAATCTGCAATTTTAGGACGTGCAGCCGACATTGCAGAGAGAAGGGTAGACTTTCCGGCATTCGGGAAACCTACGAGACCTACATCCCCGAGGAGTTTAAGCTCAAGGATAACGGCTTTCTCTATTGCGGGCTGACCGGGCTGGGCATATCGCGGAGCACGGTTTGTGGAAGTTGCGAAATGCCAGTTTCCCAATCCCCCTTTACCGCCGCGGAGGAGCTTTATTTCCTGTCCGTCTTCAGTTATTTCAGTGATAAATTCGCCGGTCTCGGCATCAAAGACAGCAGTGCCTACGGGCACTTCAATTATTCTGTCCTCGCCATCCTTTCCGAAAGAGCGTCCCGCGCCACCGCGTTGACCGTCAGTAGCGAACACGTGTCTTTGGTAGCGGAGTGGGAGGAGGGTCCACAGGTGGCGGCTTCCTTTAAGGATTATGTGTCCGCCTCTACCACCGTCTCCTCCGTCAGGACCACCTTTAGGTACATATTTTGCTCTATGGAAATGACGGCTTCCTGCCCCCCCTTTGCCGGAGCGGCATAGTATCTTAACGTAATCTATGAAATTTGATTCTGCCATAATTTGGTTATAAGATGTGTTATTAAATTATCTTCCGAGCAAGGGATGGCTCATCATTTCGTTTGCATGGCGATAATCGTCGGGCGAACCGATGTCAATCCAAGTGCCCTGTATTGGGAAGTAGCCCACGTTGCCCCCCTCCTCTATGACAGCATTGATAAAATCAGGCGCGTCAAGGTATTTATCTTTCGGGATATGACGCAATAGGCTTCTCTTCAATATGTAAACGCCTGCATTTGCCAAATAGTTGTAGGTCGGTTTCTCTTCCAGTCCTTTCACGAACTCTCCGTCAAGGTGCATTATGGCGAAAGGAACAGGGACGGAGTAAGGGACGGCAGCCATAGTGATATCGGCGTTAGAACGGTGATGATGAAGATATAATGCCTCGAAATCAATGGCTGTAAGGAGATCGGAGTTCATTAGGAGAATATCTTCATTCCGGAAATTCTCAATCAGGGAAACAGAGCCGATTGTGCCGAGTCTTTTTGGTTCGCGGACACAGACAATGTCAGCAGAATTGTCTCGTTCTTCAAAATGACGTATGATGGTATCGGCAAGATAGTTGACAGTTACGAATATGTTTGTTATCCCGCATGCCTCCAGCTCATCCACATTATAGTCAATAATGGCTTTATCTCCGACCTTGAGGAGGGGCTTAGGGGTATTGAGGGTCAGAGGCCTGAGTCTTTCTCCTCTTCCGCCTGCCATCAGGACTGCATCGAGAGGGAGGCGGGTCTTGACTGCCTGCAGGTCAATGATGTCGCATATATATCCATTTTCTACAACAGGGAGCAGGGATAGTCTTCTGCGGCGCCCCTCCGCGATGGCAATGCAGTGGTCGTCTTCAGGAGAAGTTGAGAGGAAATCGGTAAACATGACCTTTTCCACTCTATCCTCCAAGTCAGCCCCATTTATTATTCCGCGTCTGATATCGCCGTCTGTTACCGTCCCTGCGATTCTGCCGTCGGGAGTGAATGCAAACAGAGTCATGGAAGCGCCCGAGAGCATGTTGATAGCGGTCAGCGCTTCTCTGACAGAAGATTCTGTCGATATGGCATGACGCCGCAGAATCTTTGTAGCCTGAGGGGAGGCGGAGGAAAAAATGAATATGTTGTCGGCAGAAATCATAGCATTATTCTTTCGGAAGAGTGTATTGGTCAAGAGTGGCTTGCAATTCGGTCAGCACCATAGCCTTCAGTTCGGGAGGGTCAAGCACTTTCACTGCCGGACCGAGGGCAAGAATTTCGTGAGACAGCTCATAGTTGAGCTTTAACCTATAGGTGAAAATTGAGTAATCGTCATGCACCTGCTCCTGTTGTGAAGAATGAAGGGGGAGAGCCCGGAAATATTTTGCCTGAGTAGGAGTGGTCTGTAGTCTCACCGTCCTTACGGGGGCTTGTGAGGTTGTAACGCCTACAATATTTCCGAAAAGCTTTTCCGGCTCAAAGTCGGTCGGGACATTGAATTTATCGGCCAGGATTTTCATCTCCCTTACTCTGTCGAGGGCGTAGGTGCGGATTCCGGCATCTTTTTCCTTATATCCTATGACATACCATCTCTGCTTATATCTCTTGACGAAGTAGGGGCGGAAAATGATATTGCGCTCAGCCCGGGATCGGTTGAATCCGGCATAAGTAAGGGAGAGTTTATTGGAATTTTGCAAAGCATCCAGCACGAGCGGAAGAAATTCACGTGCGGAGGGAACATCTTCAATTTCTACTTTCTCCATAGAGTCATAACGATCCTTGAGGGCACTGCTCACTGCGTATGAGTCGAGCATCCAATTGGTAAAAGCCTTGTTTTTGGCAGAATTGTCCTCGTCAATATAGTAGTTGCCGCTGTTGTCGCAGGCTATGTCGATATTGAAATTTTTCTCAATGCTGCGGCGGTAATGATAGAACGTACGCTCGGGGAGGGGTTCCCCGTTCGAGAGGGGACTCCTCATCCACAGCCGATTGAGTTCCTTACGCGAGAGTTTCTCATAGCGTGTAAGGGTGTCGACAATCCATACGTAGCATCCAATAAGGTCGCGCGCCATTAATAAAACACTTATTTTTTAGAAGATTTTCTTGCAGGGCGTTTTGGGGCGGCATCCTGCGCTTCCATAAGTTTCTTCGCATCATCCAAGGAGAGGCTTGCAGCATCGGTGGTCTTCGGAATCTTGTAATTGACTGCTTTCCGCGCCCCCTCCGGCTTATAAGCTAGATAAGGACCGTATCTGCCGTTGAGAACTTCGAGTCCCGGCATTTCGGGGAACGCCTTGATAAGGCGGTTGGCCTCCTCCTGTTTCTTTTTCGCGATTAGTTCGGCAGCCTCCTCGATAGTGATTCCCTGCGGAGTGAGATCTTTGGGTATGGATACGAACATACTTCCGATTTTGATATAGGGACCGAATCTTCCTATAGCAGCCGTAACCTTTTCGCCATCGATTTCTCCTACCGTGCGGGGAAGATCAAAGAGCTTAAGAGCTTCTTCAAGAGTAATGTCGTTGATGCTTTGGTCTGCCAGAAGAGATGCAAACAGAGGCTTCTCCTCATCGGCAGCATCTCCGATCTGCACGACAGGTCCGAAACGACCGATCTTGACAGAGACCGGCTTCCCGGTCTCCGGATGGTTGCCGAGCAGACGTTCACCGACCTTCCTCTCCATGCGTAGAGCATTTATCTTCTCTATCTCAGGATGGAAGTTTCCGTAGAAATCCGATATTTCATCTTGCCAGGGGAGCTGACCTTCAGCAATGTCATCAAACTTCTCCTCCACTTTGGCAGTGAAATTATAATCAAGAATTTCAGGGAAATATTCAGTAAGGAAAGCATTGACCACCATTCCGACATCGGTAGGGACCAGTTTCCCTTTCTCGCTTCCGGTGGACTCCTGAAGGGTTTCCTCCTTGATTTTCCCTTTCTTGAGCTTGAGGACTACATAATCTCTTTTCAAGCCCTCTTTTTCCCCTTTGCGCACATAATCGCGAGCCTGAATAGTGGAGATAGTAGGGGCGTATGTTGAGGGACGACCGATGCCGAGGTCTTCCATTTTCTTCACAAGGGAGGCTTCGGTGTATCTTGCAGGCGCCTGGGTGAATCTTTCGGTTGCGGTTATTTCATCTGCCGAGAGGGCATCGCCGACCGAAAGGGGAGGCAGCTCCACAAATTCCTGTTGGCGGACATTCTCGGTTTTCCACACTTTAAGGAAACCTTCAAACTTCACCACTTCCCCTTCGGCGCGGAATACGATATCGGCATCGGAGGGAGATTTTTTGTCATCGGAAGCTATCGAAATGTCCACATTTGTTTTTTCAATCTCCGCGTCTGCCATCTGTGAGGCGACCGTGCGTTTCCAGATAAGCTCATAGAGACGTTTCTCCTGGGGGGTGCCTTCAATAGTGCGGTGTGAGATGTATGTAGGACGTATAGCCTCGTGAGCCTCCTGCGCCCCTTTTGAATGAGTGTGATAATGGCGTATTTTAAGGAAATTTTCTCCGAGGTCCTCCTTAATTGAGTCAGCGATGTCGCGCAACGCCATTTCAGAAAGGTTGGTGGAGTCAGTTCTCATGTAAGTGATCTTACCATCCTCATAAAGGCGTTGTGCCATCATCATTGTCTGATTGACGGAGAATCCTAATTTTCGGGAAGCCTCCTGCTGGAGGGTGGAGGTTGTAAAGGGTGGGTAAGGGGAGCGTTTCAGGGGCTTTACAGCTACATCCGTAACTTCGAAAGCAGCGTCCTGACAGCGCTCAAGCAGAGCCTGCGCCTCATTCAGATCAGAGAGGCGGCGGGTGAGTTCTCCTTTGATTGTTCTCTTTTCCCCTTTCTCAGAAAAAATTGCATTAACGCGGAAGAAAGGTTCGGGATTAAAATCTGATATTTCGTTTTCGCGCTCGCAGATGAGTCGTACAGCCACACTTTGCACGCGGCCTGCAGAGAGAGCGGGCTTTATTTTTTTCCATAAAACCGGGCTAAGCTCAAATCCAACGATACGGTCGAGCACTCTTCTTGCTTGTTGAGCGTTCACACGGTCAATATCGATTGTGCGAGGATTTTTGATAGCCTCAAGAATAGCGGGTTTTGTTATTTCATGGAAAACGATTCTCTTGGTGGTTTCGGGGTCGAGCTTCAAGACCTCTGCGAGATGCCATGCGATGGCCTCCCCTTCACGGTCTTCATCGGAAGCGAGCCATATAACATCTGCATCCGCAGCCGCCTTTTTGAGTTTCTTGACGAGTTCTTTTTTGTCGTCGGGAATTTCATAAATAGGTTTGAACCCGTCTTCCACATCAATGCTGAAGCCGTGTTTCTGGAGGTCGCGAATATGTCCGTAGCTCGACAAGACAGTAAAATCCTTGCCGAGAAATTTTTCTATTGTCTTAGCCTTCGCCGGCGACTCGACTATTACAAGATTCTTCATCTTCTTAAGGTTTGTGGTCTCCCGGGAATCGGAGACGGGGAAAACTATGCCGCAGATTTCTTAAAAATGGGTTATAAGAGCAGCATAATTGAATGTGGCGCAAAATTAATACTTTTTTCTTTAACACATAAATAAGGAGATAAGTTTTATTCTATCACTATTGCAAAGCCGCCTCCGGGAGCAAGTGAGATTTCCAAGGGATTGGCAGGGGAGAGATTCAGAATCTCTTTCTTGTAGTCGCGGGCATTTCTGTCGGCGTTAACTCCATCCTTGAAGAGAGTGGCATTATGATTTCCCGGTTCGAGGAAAGAGAGATCTAATTTGATCTCGCGTGGAGTCCAGTCGGTTATGCCTGCGACGTACCATTTGTCGCCCTTCCGTCGGGCAGTAACTATATATTCCCCCATTTCTCCGTCAAGGATACGTGTTTCATCCCAAACGGTGGGAATTGCAGCGATAAAATCACGGCATTCGGGCTCGGCATCATAGTTGGAGGGGGTGTCGCAAAGCATGGTGAAAGGAGAGTCGTAGACGATGAAGAGAGCAAGCTGGTGGCAGCGGGTGCCCTGACTCATAGGCTCGTAATAGTTTGCATGGTATGATTTCTTAGTTGCATTCCTCATAGCCCCCGGGGTGTAGTCCATCGGACCCGCAACCTGGCGTATGTAGGGAATCATGACATCATATTTCATCTGGTCGAGCTTTCCATCACTCCACTTCATCTGTTCCAGACCGTTTACCCCTTCAAAATTAAGCACATTGGGATATGTGCGGTTAAGGCCGGCTGGTTTATACATACCATGAAGATCAAGGAAGAGATTATATTTCGCCGCAGTTTCCGACGCACGATGGATGAAATCGACAATCTCCTGATCATCACGATCCATGAAATCGACTTTAAACCCTTTAACACCCATATTGGCATAATGCTTGCAGACGTTCTCCATATCACGGTCGAACGCATAATATCCGGCCCAAAGCACGATACCTACATTCTTTTTATCCGCATAGCCGATTATCTCCGAGAGATCAATTTCGGGCACCACCTGCATAAGGTCGGCTTTCTTGTTTACAGCCCATCCCTCGTCAAGAATAACATATTCAATGCCATTGTCGGAAGCGAAATCTATATACTTCTTATATGTGTCGTTATTAACTCCTGTCTTAAAATCCACACCCGTGAGATTCCATGCGTTCCACCAATCCCAAGCCACTTTCCCGGGCTTTATCCAGCTGATGTCGGAGAGACGGTTGGGAGAAGCGAGCAGATATGAAAGATTGGAGGCAGCGAGATCACGGTCATTATCAGTAACAATAGCTACACGCCAGGGAAAAGTGCGTTTCCCATTTGTCCTCACTATGTAGTTTTCGCGTTCTTGCACCACCATCTGAAGTTCGTTATGTCCGCCCTGAATTTTGGTTTTGGGATAGGGAGCATGATTGCCTTTCAACCCCTTCGGATTATCACCGGCCATCATGTATAATCCCGGAAACTGTTCGAGATCGGATTCCGTGATACATACTTTCACGTTATTGTCAAGTTCAACAACAAGGGGCAGGAAGGCTATCTTATTTTTATCTACCTCCGAAAGTTTAACTTCTGCATATTCGTTTTCGAAGGAATTGAAATAGGGGTCATCCTTGCGAGGGATAGCGTAAGGGATGAACGCCTTGGCATCGGAGGGGAAATTATATTCCACACCCTCATCGCGTATCACGAGAGGTTTTTTCTGATTAGAGATGAAGCGATATGCCACTCCATCATCATAGACGCGAAACTCTATTCCCCAGTCTCCGGCAAAGTGGAAGGCGGCAGCATTGTAATGCTCCTTTATGCTATCGGCTCTGTAGAAAGGGGAGGGGATTGTTGTGTCGACACTTTTGCGGAAAACTTTCTTGACATTGGGATTTTCACCCCAGACAGAGCCATTTTCAAGGGTCATTGAAATGGGGGAGGGGTCGAGAACAGGTCGGTTGTTGAAAGAAATGCTGTAGGTCAGAGTTTTTCCTACATTTATCTCTGTTTTCAGTTTTCCGGAAGGAGAGGAGATATTGTAATTATTTTCAGGGAAAGCAGCCAAGGCAGTCATCAGCAGCAATCCGAAAGTTAAGTTTCTCATCGTTTAAAATTTTAGGTAAAATTCGAGTCAAAAGTAACAATTAAGTTTGAAGTATGCAATTTTAAGGGGAGGAGAAATAAAAAAGCCCGCAGAGCGGGCTTGTGGCTGTCGGCGTATTCGCGCGAACTATGGGACGATGGGGGAGGGGGAGTTAGATCATGCTACGGGAATTTTATGGGGTTTTTGCGGGGATGACGGGGCAGGGACTGCCCCTGCTCCCGGGGGGATCGGCTCCCAGGGGATAAGGGGCTTCTCCCGGATTTATTTTCTGTTTTGAGTTTTTTTTGTTAATTTTGTAACGGAATGGGGTTCTGTGGAATCTTGTTGCGATTTTCTAACGATAATAATTGATTTACAGAAAAATATGGCAGAAGAGATAGATCTTCAGGAAAATCAGCCACAGGAGTATGTGGCGGATAATATCCAGGTGCTTGAGGGCCTTGAGGCTGTTCGGAAACGTCCGGCGATGTATATCGGGGATATTTCGGGCAGGGGTCTTCATCATCTTGTTTATGAGGTGGTGGATAACTCAATCGATGAGGCGTTGGCTGGTTATGCCAATCATATAGATGTCACTATCCTTGCCGATAATTCGATAAAGGTGGTTGATAATGGTCGCGGTATTCCCGTGGATATGCATGAGAAGATGCATAAGCCGGCTCTTGAGGTTGTGCTTACGGTGCTTCATGCCGGCGGTAAGTTCGACAAGGGGTCGTATAAGGTATCGGGCGGTCTTCATGGTGTGGGCGTGAGCTGCGTGAATGCCTTGTCGGATTATCTTTGCGCGGAGATCCATCGTGACGGAAAGATCCATCGTCAGGAATATTCATACGGCAAGCCGACAACGGAACTTCAGATTGTAGGGGAGACTGACCATACGGGCACTACGATTATTTTCCATCCTGATGCTTCTATCTTCACAGAGACCATCTATGATTTCGAAACTCTTGCGAACCGTCTTCGCGATCTTGCTTATCTTAACGCCGGGATTACGCTGACCCTTACTGACATGAGGGTTATGGACGAGAAAGGGGAGTACAGACGTGAGGTTTATCACAGCGATGAGGGTCTGAAGGAGTTTGTGAGTTATCTTGATCAGGGTAAGGAGCCTCTGATTGAGGATATTATCCATCTGAATACGGAGCGTAACGGAGTGCCGGTGGAGGTTGCGATGACTTACAACACCTCTTTCAGCGAGAATATCTTTTCCTACGTAAATAATATCAACACTATAGAGGGTGGCACGCATCTGACGGGTTTCCGCCGAGGCCTTACCTCGACCTTAAAGAAGTATGCTGAGGACAATCATCTTTTGGAGAAGATGAAGGTGGAGCTCTCTAAGGAGGATTTCCGCGACGGTCTGACAGCGGTGGTTTCCGTCAAGGTTGCAGAGCCTCAGTTTGAGGGGCAGACGAAAACGAAACTTGGTAATAACGAGGTTTCGGGTGTGGTTCAGACGGCTGTCAGCGAGGCGTTGCGTAATTATCTTGAGGAGCATCCTAAGCAGGCGCGGGCAATTGTGGATAAGGTTATACTTGCCGCGACAGCGCGTCAGGCAGCCTATAATGCACGAATGAAGGTGCAGAGAAAATCGCCTCTTACCGGGGGCGGGCTTCCGGGCAAACTTGCCGACTGCAAGAGCAGGGATGCGGCGGAGTGCGAGCTGTTTCTCGTCGAGGGTGATTCGGCAGGAGGATCGGCAAAACAGGGACGCAATCCACTTTATCAGGCAATTCTTCCGTTGCGAGGCAAGATTCTGAATGTTGAGAAGGCTCTGGAGCATAAGGTGTTTGAGAGTGAGGAGATTGTGAATATGTTCAAGGCTTTGGGCGTAACGATCGGCACTGAGGAGGATTCCAAGGAGCCTAATATGACGAAGCTGCGCTATCATAAGATCATAATCATGACCGATGCGGATGTGGATGGCGCTCATATTGCCACTCTGTTGATGACATTCTTCTATCGCAAGATACGTCCGATCATTGACAACGGTTTCCTTTATATCGCTACCCCGCCGCTTTATAAGTGCAGCACGAAGGGTAAGAATAAGATTCAGGAGTATGCATGGGATGAGCGTCAGGTGCAACGTTTTGTTGATACTCATTGCGATGGCAACCGTGATAAGATGGTTTTGCAGCGTTATAAAGGTCTCGGCGAGATGAATCCGGAGCAGCTGTGGGAGACTACTATGGATCCTGAGAACAGGATGCTGAAGCAGGTGAATCTCGTCAATGCAGCTGAGGCAGACCGGACTTTCTCAATCCTTATGGGTGAGGAGGTTGGTCCGCGAAGAGAGTTTATTGAGTCGCATGCTACATACGCTAATATTGATGCGTAAATAAGTGATAATTCAGTAAGTCAGAGGCTGCTTCATGATGTCATGAGGCAGCCTCTTTTTTTGCTTGTATAGTGTTAAAAGAAATTGTCGCGCAATAGTCGGGGCAGGGACTGCCCCTCCTCCCGGAGTAATGGGGCAAGGGACTGCCCCTCCTCCCGGTGGTTATTTGAGTTTGAGCATTGTTCCGGGTTCGAGGGGGGTAATTTCTGTGATGAAGTTGAGCTGGCAGAGCTTCAGGGTGGTGATTCCTGCGCGCTGAGCTATGCTTTTGACTGTATCGCCTTGACGCACTACGTAGGTGTTTTTATTCTTGAGAGATGTCTTGGTGCCGTTCAGACCTGTGGCGAGGATTCTGCTGGATTCATTGTCTCTGTTCAGTTTCCCAGCCACATTGTAGTTGCGTCCGGTGAAATCGAACATTGCGAGGGGATCCATAGCGGTGCCCATATATCGGACTTCAAAATGGAGGTGAGGTCCGGTTGAATTTCCGGTGTTTCCTCCGAGGGCAATCGCATCGCCGGCTTCCACCTTTTGTCCCGGGAGGACAATTGCTTCATTAAGGTGGGCGTAGCGCGTTTCAACGCCATTGCTGTGTGCCACGACAACGAAATTGCCGTAACCTCCCGGTTCGTATCCGACACGGCCTACCACTCCCGGGAGGGCGGCACGGACAGTATCGCCTATATTCAAAGCTAAATCCACCCCTTTGTGCATTCTGCCGAAACTTGAGCGAAATCCGAAATTAGATGTTATCCTGCCCCACACGGGACGATAGAAATCTTCAGGCTGGAATTTTGGGATAGCCCCTTTGTAGAGGGAAAGAGTGGCATTCTGTCCCTCCGTCCCCCAGAAACCGTTGTCGTAGTAGTTCGTATTGCCGTAAGTGGCGGTAATGTAGTCGAGCACATTGTCTGTGGAGAGAGATGCGAACACGCCATCAATTAAATTCTTGGTGTAGGCATCAGGATAGGAGAAAATCTCCGTCAGCATCGCATCGGCTGTAGAGGCGGGGTCGGCAGGGGCTATGACGGAAAGCACATCCATTACATCGGGAGGAGAGGAGGGATTTACGGTTGACATCATGTCAGTCATAGACTCCAACGCCTCTTCGTTGTCAATAAGATTGAGCACATCCATTATGTTTTCGCCGGAGTCGGTTATTCTTAGCGATTCGGGTTTGCCGAGAGAGTTAAGTATGCGCGATGTCTTTACCTTATCTATTGGCGAGGAAGTTCCTTTCCTTGTCTGAGCTAATGAGGAGAGATCAGCGCCGGCAAGAATCAATATAATGAATGCTACGAAAAGAGCATTATTCCGCATTTTTCCTTTTGTTTTCGGCAGCTGACTTTTTTCTTTCCTCCCAGAGGGGCTGACCAAACAGAATCCATGCAGCGCAAGCCACGAAAGCGAGGAAAGTGAATCCTACAAGAATCATCATCTTTTTAGGGCTTGACGCCTTGACGGGGACTGTGGCAGGAGTAACGATGGCATACACAGGAGTGGTTTCCTGTACTTTTGCCTTTGCTTTCTGCACCTGCTGTGCTGTCTGGTTATAGAGGTTAAAGGCGAGGGTAGCCTCATTTTCGAGACGGTCGCGGGTTATCTGCGCCGAATATAGTACTATTCCCTGATTTCGGTCGAGATAATCGGCATACCGCTGCTGCGCCTTGTAGTATTCCTGCTGCGCTTCCTCATTAAGGGTCTCGGCATACTCAAGATCCTTGCGGGCCTTGTTCGTGCGGTATTCAGTGATGAACTGCTGGAGGCGGCTCACGACAGTGTCGGCAAGAATGGCAGACACAAGCGGATCCTGCATGTTGACGTTAATGCTCACTACGGAAGTCTTCTGGTCGACACTTGCGGCAATCCTCTTGTTAAGGGCTTCGACAAGCTTATTTTCCTCCTTGGTGAGCCGGAAAGTGTTAAGCTTATGGGTTGCGTCCTCATCCTCATCTCCTCCACGGATTGCTCCGAGGAGTTTGAAAGGAAGACCTAAGACTGCGCTCCACCAGGGGGCGGATATATCCTCTTCCATGTATTGGGCAACGGTCATTTTTTTATCCGGCTTTCCGTCGGCGCCTAATGTCGTTACCTCCACGTCAAAGAGTCCTGTCATAAAGGGGACCGAGCTCACCACATCGGGATATAGCTGAGGATAAAGGGCATCCGCACCGGAAGCGGAACCGGCGGAAAGCCCTGCCATTGATGCGAGCGCCCCCAGGCCGCCGCTTGCCTTAGCCTCGTTTGCCTCGGGGGCAAGCTTAACGGTAGTGGAGTATTCCTTGGGTATGCTGAAAGCAATGATAATTCCGATAACGGCACCACATACACTCCAAATTAGGAGTTTCTTGCGTTTGTCCCAGAGTTTTGAAGCAAGTTCGAGAAGGTCAATTTCTTTCTCCTCGGGGTCTTGGCGTTTAATATCCTTATCTTCCTGCATTATGATGGAAATATTGGAGATGAATGAATGTGGATTATTTCTTGAAAATGTTTGTGATTGTCGCAGCCATTGTCGCCACAGATGAGAAGCTTGTGGCAAATGCGAGAATCTTGGTCCAGTCAGTGCCGTTAGAATCAGGCTTAGAGGGAACAATAATCTGGCATCCCGGCTCTATGACAGTGCTCTTTTTGGCTTTTGCCACAGATCCGTTCATATAAACCACAAACGCCTTTCCTTTCTTGGCACGCTGGCCGTAACCACCCGCCTGATCGATATAATAGCTCAGCTTTTTCCCGGGAACGTAAACCACGGTATTGGGGAACATGACATCGCCGGCAATCTTGACAGTGCTCTGTTCCTCGGGGATGTAGATCTTATCGCCGGGTTTCAGGACAATATCATAGCTGCTTCCGGGATTTGCGAGAGCCAGTGTCAGGTCGATACCTACGTTGTACGTATCGGAGAAATTCATTTTCGTCATGGAGATTGAATCGCCTTTCTCCGCATTGTTGTTGCTTTGAGCGAGACGGAAAGCCTCATCGCGGCTGGCGATTTCATCTTCGGTGAGTTTACGGGTCATGTGTGCCCCCTTGATATAAGCGCTTTCAAGGAGACCTCCGGCACGACGAACGACATCGGATATGCGTTCATTTCTTTTCGTGAGTACGTATGAACCTCCGAAGAGCACTTCCCCTTCAAGAGAGACCTGTTCCTGAGGGACGTAATTGGGGCTTTTCCTCACATAGACCATATCGTAAGGCTTGAGGAGGAAACTTGAGGCATTGCTTGCTGCCAGTCCGTTCTCTATTGAGAGTGTAAAGGTCTGAGAAATCTGATTTGACTGTGTGGTGGCAGTTGGATCTACGAAACGACGCGCCACGTCAATACGTACGGTGGAGGCTCCTTCAAGCAATCCTCCGGCCATAAGGATAAGGTCTTCGATCGTAGTGTTCTTTGCGTAGGGATATTCCCCGGGCTTGGAAATTTGGCCGTTGATGGTTAGATTGCCTCGTTCTTCGATCTCCATTATGCTTGACACTACGATAAGGTCGTTGCGCTTGAGCTCCACATCCGCTGCTCTTCCGGCAAGAATATCATTCAGATTAATGCCGATTACCTGAAGCTCCATGTTGGGGCCTTCGCGATAAATCAGCACACGGTCTGTGTAGGCATCCTCGGTAACGCCCTCTGCAAGCCGCAGGAGATCGCCGAGGGTGGTGATGTTTTTGTTAAGGGCATACATGCCGGGACGATATACGGCTCCTTCAAGATCGACACGGTTGGCGTAACGGTCGAGGACAGTACCAACGGTAAGGATGTCTCCATCCTTCAGGCGATAAGAGGCGAATTGGTCACGCTGAATATTGAAGAGCTCGTTTTCGGTGCCATCCTGACGGGAGAGCCTTACCATGCCTGCGTATGCGTCGCCGGTGAATCCTCCGGCGTAGTCGAGCACCGATTTTACGGTTTCATCAGGTTTAATTTCATAGTACATCGGACGCTTCACATTACCGTCAATGCTAACGAGCTGATCGTAGGGGGGAACTATAATCACATCGCCCTCCTGGAGACGAATATTTCCGTTAGTCTTTCCTTTGAAGAGATATTCGTAAATATCCACTCCGGCAACTTTCTTGCCGTTGCGGAGCACCTGAATGTTACGGAGAGAACCGATGTCGTTTATACCTCCGGCACGATAAAGGGCATGGAACACGGATGAGAAAGGGGATAGCTGGAATGTGCCTGGAGTGGCAACCTCACCCATTACATCAATCTGGATTGTACGGACCTGACCGAGAGTAACCTGAACGTCAGTCTCCGCATCAGACATTCCGGCATATTTACGGGAGAATGCGCTTTTAATGTGCTTGTTGGCATCGGAGATGGTCATTCCGTTAAGATAGACAGGTCCGAGCTGAGAAATCATGATGCTCCCTTCGGGGGATATGGTCTGACGGAGATGATCTTCGGAGGTGCCCCAAAGGTCAATAATCACTTCATCGCCGGGACCGAGACGATAGTTCTGCGGGGTAGCGAGATTCTCGCTCGGTTCGAAAGTAAGGGATTGGTTGTTGAACACCTTATGACCGTAAATCTCCTTTGTGGTCTGGTCAGTGAGTGTGGCATCCTCCGGATTTTCGTTTATGTATATGTCAGTTGTAGAGGAAAAGATATCCTGAGTGGGGTATTGACCCTGGGAAGGATACTGATTGCGGTTCTGATTTTTACCCTGCGACTGGGTATGAACCCTGTTGTTATTCTGATTCCGGTAGGCATTCTGGGATTGCGCATCATTGGCGCCGGCTTTTTGCTGAGCCTCATACATGGCCTTGATACGCTTGGCTTGTTCGGGAGTAACGCCTTTTGCGAGGAGTTCTTTGCCGATTTGCTGTTCTGATTTTCCGGCAGCAGACTGCTGTTTAATATAGTCGATTACCTGCTGGTCGGTCAAAGCGTAAGCCGACAAAGAGCAGAGCATAAGGAATGAGATGAGTATGTGTCTCATTTTCATATAGCAGGGGTGAGTTACGTGAAAATATTCCAAAATAAAAAAATTCCATGAAACGTCTTTTGCAGACGGGAAAATTATGTGCAAAGTTAATAAAAAAAAGAATAAAAATATAGTTGGGAAAGTAAAATTAGCAAATTTTGGGAAAAAGGCGTCCGGTTTGAGGGGAGTAGATGAGGGGAATAGAAAAAGGCTGACTCACGTCAGCCCAATTTCTTTCAATTAAAACAACAATAACAACTTATTTCAGAACGCTTATAGCAGTTAATATCTTTTGAACCCCGTAGGGTTCTTTTTTTCTGATTTTTAGCATTGTAGGCTTATCAGCCTTGTTACGATAATATAACACGGGGAAGGAGAAAATAGTTCGGAGGGAAAATAAAAAAAGAACGGGAAAGAGAGCATTTCTTTCCCGTATTAACATATTTTAAGTAAGAGATGGAAATAAGTTTATATGAATCTTTGATATGCTATGGGAATCTATAGATTCTCAGTATAAACTAATTTCCACCCTTTAATTATGGAATCGGGGTTATATCCCCATAATGTCGCGATAAATATCGAGCGCCGCCTCAATGTCTTTTATGGGAGGGAGGCAGTCGATAATAGGTTCGCCCGGGGATTTAAGCAGGGTGAAGTTGGGAGATCCTGCAACGGCGTTCTTCTTGTCGTGAGCCATTATGGATATAAGGATGGGGATATCATCGCAAGTAATGCCGGTGGATGGATAGAAGGGTTTCAGAACCTCGGCAGCATATCTGTGGGTCTCATCAGAAGGGAACCCCTTCAGGAGATGGCTGAGAATTAATTCCACGAGCATTCCGTGAGCCACTGCCTCGCCATGGGCCAGAGGTTGATGACGTTCTATGGCAAGGCTTTCGAAAGCATGTCCGGCAGTGTGTCCGAAATTGAGGATTTTTCTGAGACCCTTTTCAGTGGGATCCTGTGCCACCACCTCCTCCTTGATTTCAACACAACGCTTAATCTCGGGTTCGAGCAGGGCAGTGTCGGCAAGAAATTTTTCCACGTCAAGGAGACGGAAATAGAGTGGAGCATCCGCGATAAGCCCGGTCTTTATCATCTCGGCATAACCCGAGAGAATTTCGCGGCGGGAGAGAGTCGCAAGGGGACGGGCGGTTATAATCACATCCGAGGGAAGATGGAAAGCGCCGATTTCATTTTTCAGTCCGTTGAAATTAATCCCCGTTTTTCCGCCGGTGGCAGCATCTACGGCACCAAGCAGGGTGGTGGGGACGTTCACAGCCCGGATGCCGCGTTTGAAGGTTGCGGCTGCAAACCCTCCTATGTCGGTTATCAACCCCCCTCCGATATTCACGACGAGACTCTTGCGAGTTGCATTCGCCTCCTCGAGAGCCATCCAGATGCGGGTTACGGATTCCAGGCTCTTGTGGTCTTCTCCCGGGGGAAGAACCACCTTGTTTGCTTTTGCCACGGTAGATGATAAAGAGAAAAGGGGCATCACGCAGCGTTCCACATTTTCGTCAGTAACGATTGTGATTGTGGCAGGAGACAGTCTCTCAACCACTTCATCCAGAAGTATGGCAGGGTGTGGCGGGAGATTTTTTTCAAGCCAGTCGGCAAACTCGTTCATTGACGAGAAAATCATGTCTGCCCCCTCTTTCTCAAATTCCTCGCGGGGGATGGGGCCTGTGGTAACGGCAATTGTAAATGCTCCTGCAGCCTTGCCAGCCCTTACGCCAAGAGGTGCATTCTCAATCACAATAGAGCGAGAGGCGGGGACGCGGGCTATTTCCGCTCCTTTAAGATAGGGTTCAGGATTTGGTTTTCCGTTCTTGACATCGAGGGCAGTAACCCTCATCCCCGGCAGGAAAGCGCCGGGATAGTCAGAATTAAGGCTATCAAGGAGGCTATGCTGCGCGGAACCTGTCACGAGCACGCGTTTAAGACCCCCTCTTTCGAGAGCCTTGAGCATACGGTCGGCACCCGGCATCGGTTTCTTGACACCGTATGAGACAAAAAGGTCGGCTTTTCGACCATAAAGTTTCTCTACCTCCTCGGGAGAAGCCTCACGATTCAGTTCTCTTTTAAAAATCAGATTGACAGTGGCAGCCCCTGTCATACCCTCATAGAGGAAAAATTCCTCCGGGGTAGTTTCAATGCCCTGTTCAGACATCATCTGATGCCAAGCGCGGGCATGAAAAGGCATGGAGTCATAGAGCACGCCATCCATATCGATCAGGGCGGCGCAGATTCCTTTGGGGAAATTATTATTCATCTGCTAATTAGTTTTGACTTCATATTAACGAACGTCGGAACCTTACAGTGAATTGTTTTTGAAGTCATATTTTCCGGCATTTCCTACGAAAATGAGCCAGCCATGGCTAAGGTTTCTCATAATATTCACATGGACATCACTTCCGAGCTCGGCGGCAATCTTCCTTTCCCTGCCGTCCTTGATCCATCTTCCTCCGAAGCGAAATTCCGGATGACGGAAATATCCAACCAAATTGACACCGAATGGAAGGTGAAGGGGGTTATGAAGGAGACCGATGTGATAATACATCTGTCCCATAAGGTTATTGACTCCTCCAATAAGGAGTTTGTAACCTCCTCCATCGATTGTGAATGGGTCGAGCTGCAGAAGATTGTCGTGGAAAGCGGCATGTATGTCAAGCGAATCAATAGTGATCGGACCATCACCCCGAATCATCATAAGATGAGTGTATTTCAGAGCTTTCTTATCGCGTTTGAAAGCCATGTCGCGGACGTTCAGTTTGAGATCGCCTTCAAGAGAGGGCGCCTCAAGAAACATATTTGGATCCATAATGAAGGTGCCGGCGACATTCAGGGAAAGATTGGCAGAGAGATTCTCCAATTGAGGAGAAGACGCCGCGAGGTCGGGGAATGCTGAGCAGAATTTCGTGAAATTGAAATTATTAACGTCAACATTCACCGCCATCGATATGCTGTCGAGATCTGAGGTGGAGAAAGTCCAGTCGATCTTGTCAGAGCAGAAGGGAGTTCCTACCGACAGTCCCTCCAGGGAGGCGTTGCCATTCTGCATCAAAATTCTTGTTGAAAGGGGGGAGAAGGAGTATTGCATGTATTCCGCAGACCTTGAGGAAAGCCGGGCATCCAAAGCTATGTTTCTTGGAATAGCCACACAGAGGGAATCAGCGGCAGTATATGCCCCTGGAGCCGGGGGGATGAATTGAGGGGTCTTTCCCGTTATTTTTTGAATTCCACGGAAATAATTACCTGCAAGCATATTGATATTCACATCATCGAGGTCAGCATTTAACGAGGCTTTCAAGGGGACGGGAGAAGAAGAGGAAAGAAAACTTCTCAATCCGTCAATTCTTCCGGAGATGAAGCCTGAAGCGCCACGTGTCGAGAGGCGAAGCGAGGATAGGCGGAGGGTGTCGAGATTGGTAAAGAGTTTGAGATTGGAGAAGGTGTTCTCCACAGGATAAGCCGGAGTATAGAGGGAGCCACTTTCAATATCGACTGAGGCTTTCATATCCAAAAGACTCAAAATAGACTGAATCATAGGGGATATGGAGGCAGTGAGATAGAGAGGCGTATGAGAGAATTTGGCAGCTACGGCAGAATCTCCCGGCGATGTGGGAAGAGTGGAGAAATAATTGGAAGGAGAGAATGGAATCTGCCTCAGGGAAGCATTTATATTTGCTTTCAGTCCGTTTGTGGAAAGGTCGTTATCAGCAGCCTGAATCTTAGCATTGCCGGATGAGAGATCAAATGTGCCGGCAGCCACAGGATTGCTCATGGATCCTTTCGCTCCTAAATCTCCTTTAAGAGTTGTGTGGTCGAGCAGAGCGTTGACTCCTGCAGCGGGAGCCTTTACATCGCCGTGCCCTATATACGTTGTGAAATTCAATTTGCCATCGGTGAGGGATGATGAATTAAGTTGCGGCATATCGGCAGCAATGCTGAGAGAGAAATCGGAGAGCTTCGCCGATAATTTTGAAGCCGCGTCATTCAGGGCAAGGGCAGCCACCTGGAAATCACCCTCTAACTTGAGGTCTTTCAATTGCTTCTTGCTTAAGTCAGACAACTTGCAGGATAGAGATGATTTTCCCGTAAGGTCTCCCTTCAATGAGAAAGAGGCTCCGGGAAGTATTTTTTCAGTAGCTTTCGCGAGATCGGCTGCACACTGCAGGTCAAGAGCGACATCGGGGTCTCCTGCCAGTAAGGATGAAGCGCGGCCGGTTACGTGGAGGCTTGTTCCGTCAGTCTCCATTCTTAAATCAGAGAGATTGATATGGCTCCCTGCCGGGTCGGCAGGATCAATTATCGCATCCGCATCGATTCCGAGTCCGGAGAGAGCAATTATCTGAGAGGAGGAGACAGGGAATGAAAGTTCGCCGTTATCGGAGGAGACTGTGGCAGAGAGGGCAGGGATTCTTTTTGTTTCGCTGAATGAGAAGGGGGAGAGGAGATCGGCGTGGAGCCTGAGAGGGATCGCACCCTTTACATCTTTCATTTTTTCAGGCACCATTTCCGCAGGGATATAGGGGAGGAGCGCCATCAAATCAGGGGTGTTGAGGGTAGCGGAGAGGGGATAGAGCGTCGGAATCTTTTCGTTGGACAGCATTCCGGAAATAAGGAGGGAGAGGTCTTCTATGCTGATATTAACATTGTCGAAGGAAATTTTCTTCATGTCGTCGGAAATTCCGAAATTTCCTGAGAAGTCCACCGGAATGGGATTCGGGATGGAATATTCGGGGGAGTGGAATGACAGGAGGGCTGACAACATTGCATCCCAGCTGTTCTTCTTATTTTGCTTTCCGCTGATCATAAAGTTTTTGATTTCAGCCTTAGCCTCGAGATTATTACCCGTACTGAAGAAAGCCAGATTCACAGGCCTGCCGATTTTAACTGTATCAAGAGAAATTTCAGGCATTTCATTCTTTTTCTTCATTTCCGGAAAAATGAGGAAGTTGGCGACAGAGTCGTTTACGAAGACAAGGTTTATGTCGGGCTTATCCACTTCGAGCCCGCGCAGATATATCTTTCCCTGAATTGCCTTCATTATATTCACCCCGCCGAGAAGCCTGCCTGTAGAAGCGAGGCGGTCGGCATTTGCAGGGAGGGTGGACTTCAATCCCGCGGGAATATTTTCGAGAGAACGGGAGCGTATGGAGATTGAATCAATGTCGACCTGGAGCCACGGAAAAGACGACCATAGAGTCCAGTTGACCTCCGACACTTTCACATCAGCCTTCAAATAAGAAGACGCTTCCTTGTTTACAATAGCAGCTACACGCGATGGGGTGAGATAGAAAGTAGCTCCAATTATTGCAGCCACTGCCAGCAATATGAGGGCGCCTAAAGAGATGGCGGTAATTTTAGCAACTTTATATATGGTAGAAGAAGCCATAAGAGGAATGTTTATGTGGAAGTTAAGCGTTTTTCTTTTTTAATGGGAGAGCGGATGATAAGGTCCGGTCTATGATTTAATAACGTAGTGAAGAATGAAAGGTTTATACCGGATTAAAGTCAATCCGGCAACCGACTTATCCGATAATTATTTATCTTTGCAGAAAATAATTAAACCAATCGCTAAAATGGAAGATGAGAAGATAGAAGTCTTATTGAAGGGTAAGGAAAAGATCAGGATATTGTTTGTGTGTCTCGGAAATATATGTAGGAGTCCGGCAGCTCACGGGATAATGGAGAAACTTATTGCAGAGAGCGGCAAGACAGGAGATATAGAGATTGATTCGGCAGGATTGTACAGCGGACACGCAGGGGAACTTCCTGACCACCGGATGCGTATTCATGCACGCAGGCGCGGATATGAGCTGACTCATAGGAGCCGTCCTGTAAAGATGTCGGATTTTGATGACTTTGACCTCATAGTGGGTATGGATAACAGCAATTATGACCGGCTTAGAGGTTTTGCACCGACTGTGGAGGCAAAGGATAAAGTTGTGAGGATGATAGATTTTGTAAATGGATTTCCGCAATATGATTATGTTCCTGATCCCTATTATGAGGGTTCGGAGGGTTTTGAGCTTGTGCTCGATATGCTTGAGGATGGATGTGGAAATATGTTGCGTGCCCTAAGGAAAGGATGACTGTGTTAAACTTTTTTTGAGGAAGCGTGTCAAAAGTAAAAATCAAAAATTTAAGGTTATGAAGAAAATAATTTTGACATTCGGAATGTTGGCAGGTCTCTTTTTCGGAGCCAATGCAGGAGATAAGCCGGAATTTCCCGGTGGAGACGCTGCGCTGAAGTCTTACATAGAGAAGAATATGCAATATCCCTCTCATGCGAAGGAGAATGGGGTAGAGGGCATAGTAAACGTCCAGTTTACGGTATTCCCTGACGGCACTATAGGAACTATCAAGATCATGCGAATGGTAGATCCGGATTTAGAGCAGGAGGCAATAAGACTTGTAAAGACAATGCCGGCATGGACACCGGCTGACAAGGACGGGGCTCCTGTAGAAGCGACAGCTCAGATTGCAGTGCCTTTTGTTCTTGAATAATCAAACAGATGGATTACATAATATACAGAAGAAGCGAATCCCGCCGGGATTCGCTTCTTCTGTATATTAGTCATCCATTAACTATTCTGCAGGTGCATCAGACGTTTTAGGGTCGATGGTTGCGACAATATCCATAACGATAACGTCCTTGGGAGCTAAATTGAACTGCTCAGCACGACGGCCGAAAAGATCGTTGGCAGTGGTTATGAATTTGCCGTTTTGTCCGCTTTTGAGAGTCTTGAGGGCATCCGAAAGTTGTATCGGGAGATTGCGGGCGCCTACTTTTAAGGATGAAGGCAGAGGAATGTCGAGGGTTTTTCCTTGAACGGTCTTCAGGGTGAATTTTGCAGTAACGTCATCACCCTCCTTAATTTGAGCAGTCTCCTTCTTATCTGTCGGACCACCGTAGAGACCGTCAGCCACCTTTGCAAGTTTCATTTTTGCAGCCTCTTTAGAAAGGGCAGCGGCAGCATTCTCCTTATCAATAGTCTCTTTGCGGGAAGAGAAGTCGTTCATTATGCGGTTGAATTCACGCTGAATATCACTCATGTTTTTAATAGAGTCGCTGTTAAGCACTTCCACAAGACCGTCGATAAACACCTGTTTGTTCAAAGCCACATCATAGTCTTTCTTAAACTCGGAAATGTTGCGTGCCATCTGCAGACCGAGGTGCATACCTCTGTTGAAGGCTTCATCGTTGGGATTGAAGCTGTTGAGTCCGGCTTTGACACCATTCACGTAAGAGCGTTTTGCAGCGTCGGTTGCAAAAGTTGAGTCGTTCTGAGCCATTGTCAGATATTGAGAGCCGTTTATTTCTCCGAAGTAATACACGAGAGAATCTCCGGGAGTGGCATCCGTTATCTGTTCAAGCGATTTTCCTTTGTTGTCGGCGCAAGAAGCCATCAACAGAGCAGCAGCGCCGATTGTTAGAAGTGATTTAAATTTCATTTTCTGTAGAATCAGTTGTTATGGGGTTAGAGATAGAATCTTCTGTAGAATTAATGACAACTTCAACGGTGTCGCCTGTTGGAGTCATGTCATTGGCGGTTCTGCCTTTACAGGAATAGAATAAAAGCGCTGCGCCTCCGGCAATAAATAATGCGGAGAGACGCAGGCGCCCGGATGAGATAAAAGAATCAGTCATTATCAATCGGCTTACTGAACCTGAATGAGCTGTACTTCAAAGATAAGAGGAGCATTAGGAGGAATAGGACCGTTGGGAGTGCCCATTTCGCCGTATGCGAGATCAGAGGGGATATAGAATACTGTCGTGCCACCCTCTTTCATGAGTTGAAGGCCTTCAGTCCAACCTTTTATAACGCCGTTAAGAGGGAATGTGATTGGCTCTCCACGCTCGAATGAACTGTCAAATACTGTTCCGTCTGTAAGTACGCCACGATAGTGTACGGTTACAGCGTCGGTTGCTTTAGGAGATTTTCCGGTTCCCTCTTTAACTGTAACATACTTAAGTCCGGAGGGGGTAGCAACAACCATTTTGTCGGCTTTCGGATCGGGGTTGTTGAAATAATCAGCATTGTAGATTGCTGTAAGAGATGAATCGGCAGGTGCGGTAGCTTCCTGAACCGCCTGTACCATTTCATCAACGACCTGAAGGGAATCGTTTTGTTCAGCTTTTTTCTCACTCTTGCAGGATGCCAGAGAGCCCGCGGCAACCACAGCCGCAGCTAAGAGAGCTGAAGAAAAGAGTTTTTTATTCATATATAATTTATTTGAAAATTCTTTTGGGTATGTTTCGTTACGCAAAAAAGGTTACAGCGAAAGACTTCTAACGTCTGACCCTATAACCTTAATAACTGCAAACGATGTGGATTTCGTATGTTTACAACGTATTATTTCTTTACAACCTTGATGAGCTCCACTTCAAAGATAAGGGTTGAGTGAGGTGGAATTGCATTAGGCACACCCTGCGGACCGTATGCGAGGTCGGAAGGGATATAGAAAGTGTATTTGCCACCCTCCTTCATAAGCTGCACACCTTCGGTCCATCCGGGGATGACGCGGTTAAGAGGGAATGTGGCAGGTTCGCCACGGCTTACAGAACTGTCAAATACAGTGCCGTCAATGAGTTTACCGGTATAGTGAACTGTTACCTCATCCTCAGCAGTAGGCTGTGCGCCTGTACCCTCTTTCTCAACGACGTATTGCAGACCTGAGGGAGTGGTGATTACATTTTCTTTCTTTTTGTTCTCTTCAAGGAATTTTTCACCTACAGACTTGATTTCAGCTGTTTTCTTAGCTGTAAGTTCCTGCAGATATTCCTGAATGATTTTATTAGCTTCTTCGGGCGACATCTTAGGTTCTTCTCCTTTGAAGGCAGCATGAACGGCTTCATCAAAGTCAGAGAATTCAATGTTTTCTACGCCCATAGCTTTCAATTGAGAGCCCATAGCCAGGCCCCATGCATAACTAAGTTGATCCATTTTGTTAATCTCCTTTAAAAACTCGGATAAGCTTTATAACTCTTCCGAGGGATTTGGGTTATATATTTATTTTCTTATTTCTATAAATATAACGCATAAAGAGAGGAATAGTTATGTTAAAGAATATTTAAGGATGTGGAAAGAAAGAAATATTTACGGTTAAAAAGTTGTGGGAATGAAAATGAATTGCTAACTTTGCATCGACTTTAGGAGCACATCGACAGGGTCAAGTTGCTCTTGAGTCAGACAGGATTGTCTTATGGTGTAATGGTAGCACTACAGTTTTTGGTTCTGTCTGTCCAGGTTCGAATCCTGGTAAGACAACATAAAAAGCTCTAAATCTTAGATTTAGAGCTTTTATTTTTTCGGAATAACTTGGATGATATTATTTTCCGGCTCTTACAGTTGTGGAGTATGTTCCTATTACGGGAGAGTTATCGGAACGACGGAGAGAAGCAGCGATATTGAATTTTGACGGGAAAGGTCGGGGCAGGGACTGCCCCGACTCCCAGCCGGGGTGAAGGGAATTTAAGAATCATTAAGATGTGGGGGTGAGGTTTAGTTAAAAATCAGAATTATTGTTAAATAGAGGTGGGTGGGAGGATGTAGCGATTTGAAGAGAGCGGAAAATTTGCTAACTTTGTAACGAAAATAATAATCGCTTTCAATAATAATTGACAATCACTTCAATATTCTGAATATTCCCTGATCCTAAGTAAAAAGAAGGTGAGAAGATCAGTAAAGGCATTCCTTAGTGTAGATTTTTGCATGCGAATGCACGCTTTGCACAGCCTGTATTCTGAATAAAGTTTTGCATTCACCGGAAAACAGATAGTCCGGCGGATGGCTGAAATATGTGATTTGTTCCCCGATTGAAAAAACATAAACGTTAAGGTTATGAGACTATTTACTTTTCCTAATCCAAAAGGATTGCTTTACATTTTCATGGCAATAATAATGGTTGGCTGTGTTGATGTAAGCTCCGAGCCTGACAATCCGGATGAAGACAGGAACGACCGTTATCTGTTGATTAATATTTCCGAGACCGGAGGGATTTATTCCCGGGCAGATTACGAATTTGACAGCGGTACGATTGAGGAGAATGCAATAAACGACATATCGTTTTATCTCTTTAAATCAGACGGATCACCCTATTTAATGTATCAGCCGGGAGAGTCCTCAGGAGAGAGCAGCAATAGGGTTGTTCTCCAGACAGAAGATAGCGGCAAAGGCATGCTTTCAATGCTTCTGATTCTTGGCAATCCTGTGAATATGAATGATGGTGGCCTTTCCAGACTTATTGCTGTGGCAAATTTAGGAAATGAAGGCTATCAGTCATCCTTCGAAAATCTTTCTATGACCGATTTCTCCAAAAAGATTATCAAACTCCATCCACAAAGCGGAAACGGCATCATAATGACCAGTTCCACATATTTTGACGGAGAGAACAGAAAGATTTTCTGGACCGATATTGCTGCGGTCCACCTCCAATCCACCCCGGGCGGGGCGAAGGAGAATCCTGTTACAGTCAATCTTGAAAGAATAATGGCAAAGGTAACAGTAAATGTAACTCCCACTTCCGGAGCTGTGGACAGCAACGGCAGATTTAAGGTGGCACGAAAGGTTTTGGTTGGCAAAGATAATGTAAAAGAGGAGAAGGAGTTATTTGCAGAGGTTTTGGGTTGGGATCTGAACGCTACATCCAATCAAACCTCATTGATAAAGAATGTGATTCCGGAGAAAGTGCCTTTTGCAAGTTGGAATCATCCCTCTTTAAAGCGCAGCTATTGGGCTGAAATCCCTTCGGGCACTGCTCCTGCCAAGAGTTTCAACTGGGACGGTCTTTCCCGATCGATAGGTTCGTCAGCTTACTGCTATGAAAATACGCTCCAGCCGAAAGCCGGTCATTTTCAGGATGCCACAACAGATGCCACCAAAGTCCTTATAAAGGCGCGTATTACCGATTCATACGGCACTCCGCAGGATATGGTAAGTCTGGGAGGAGTGCTGTATGAGACTCCTGTCATGAAGAGATGGATTGCGGAGGTGGCAGATCCAGAAGGTAAAGATGAAGGCAAAGTAAGGTTTGTACGTCGGGAGGAGACAGGAAGGCGCCATGTTGTTGAAGCCTACTATGAAGATACGAAAGTTGAAGGATTTGACAATCTACGCCACTGGGAGGATGGGGCGTGCTATTATGTAGCCAACCTTCGCCATGCTTTCACCTCCTCCTCCGATACTTCAGAGGCTGTTCCTGTGTATGGAGTGGTCAGGAATCATTCCTATATGTTGAATATAAGTTCCATAGCCGGCCTCGGCACTCCGGGTGGGAAAGATGATCATGACACTCCCGAGAATCCTGAACGGCAGATAGACACTACTGTGAAGGCAGACGTTGTTATTCTTCCATGGCATCTTATGAGCTTCGATGTAGATGTAGAGACTTGAAATAAAAGGAATTTTGAAATTTGAAACAAATGAAACGAAATATATTCCCTAATAGCATAATAACCCTGTTAAGTGTTTTCGCAGGAATCTTTTTCGCAGGGTGCCGTGAAGATGTCGCGCCTGCTGAATCCGGTCCTGTCGGAAGTATGGTTTCGCTGACCTTCAATCTTGACTCCGGAATGACACGTGGGGATGGGCATCCTGAATGGGGGGATGACGATTCCACCTCAAAATTATATGAAGGATGGATTCATGTCTACATCCATGATGCAGAGACAGATGAGCTCAAATTGCATCTTACGGACGGAAAAGCCTCTTCCTACGGCACAATATTGACCGAGAAACTTGGTGAGGGAAAATTCAAGGTAGAGCTTTCAACAAGAAATCTCACACCCGGACGAAAATACAGATTGAGTGTAATGGCAAATTGTCAGGATCCGGAAGGCAATTTATACACAGTTGCATCTCCTTTCAGGAATACGAGTGAAGATAAAACATTTTTGCAGAAACCTCATTTCACCCCTTTCTCAGGATTCCGGACTTTTATTCTTGACTCGCAAGCTGAAGAATCATCAGAGCAGATATTGAGTGATATAAAGATGATGAGATCGGCGTCGAGAATAGATGTTGTTTTAGGAGATGAGATGAAAGATAAATGGAAAATAGGGAGCGCTTTATTGCCGGGGTTCGGTAACAAGCTCTATGCCTATTCCTACGCCTCTCCTAAGCTTGAGAATATAAGGGACGTAGACGGAACTGAGGATCTTTCCATGGAACAGATATTCAATCCCTATACAACGGTAAAAATGACTGATCCTGCAGGAGAAGACATAATGCTGAGAGATGTTAACGATGACGGCACCTCATTTCGGATCTATCTCCCCGAACAGGCTAATCCGTTGGAGGGTGAAGAGCTCTATATAAAGCTTAATCTTCAGCATCTCCGGACGGGACAAGATATTGAGGCGAAGCTATATATACGTGATTTGACAGGTGTATCGCTAAATCTTGTTAGAAATCATATCTACCGCTACACCATCAGGACAGTCAAGCCACTTTTTGATGTAGATGTAGCGATAATTTCCCCTCAACAAAAAGAGATAGACGTTCCATCATTCAATTAAAATATCCCTTAAATAAAAGATGAAACTTGGATTATATAAAACAATGATAGTTAAGAGTCTGCTTATCCTAATAGGAGTAGGCGGACTGACCGGTTGCGTGGACGACACGCTATATGAAGAGAATGTCGGGAACGGGGATATTGTGGAGATGTCTGTCGGAGTTTCACTCCCCGAGGCAGGGGATAAGGAGGTGCTGACCCGTTCAATTGATGGGAAACTGCCCTTGCAGATTTATGACCTTATGGTGTTTGCCTTCGACGCTAAAGGTGAGATTGCTCAGCGTTATTTCTTCAGTAATCTTAAAGAGGGTGTGAATGAGTGTGATGCCGAATGGTCAAGTGACCCGACAGCCCGTCTTCAGGCGGACGAAACTGCGAGTCATATCTCATTGCTCAACCTCAGGGTGCCCTCCGGAAAGGGTTATCTTATGGCGGTTGCCAACGTAGAGATTCTCTCCACTACATTGCTCGCTCAACTCAGAAATATTACAACCCGGAATGAATTGCTCGCCCTTCAGACCCCCTATCTCCATTATGACTCCAATGCGTCCATTCTTTCAGGGGGATATATGGAGAGCGCTACTGCAAGTATAGATAGCTTTAATCCTTCCGGAGAGGTTGTGTTTCGTTCGGGAAGTCTGAACGGAAAGATTCATCTTGTGTCGACAGCCGCTGCCATACGATTTAATATAAACGGAAAGGGGAGCGGCTCGAAGGGTGGAGCCTTCACTCTTGAAAGCTATGAATTTGTCAACCTTCCTGCTGCCACTCCACTAATTTCGCAGATAGGGACTAAGGAAGAATATGTACGTCCGGTTACAACGGGAGAGATTGAGGTTTTTGAAGAAACAGGGGTTAATAACTATACTTTTAGTTATGAGCAGTTGGAGTATCTCGGGAAAAGCGAAGGAATAGAAGATTACCTGCGTCGTGCAGACTGGGACCAAAAGGCAAGCGAATCTTCCCGTTATAAAGTATTCACCAAAGCACCTTCAACCGCCCCCTACGTTATCCTTCGGGGTAAGTATAGCGGCAAGTCAGCATACGTTGACGAGAATGGGAATAATAAAGAGGGAAATGTAGAGGCAAGAGTTGTCTATTACATCTTTCTCGGCCATGACTCTAAGACCGATCCTAATGATTTCTCCACACGCCGAAATTGGGAATATGTCTATAACATCTCCATAAACGGGATAAACGATATAACCGTAGAGGTAAACCGTAAGGACAATACAGTCAGGCAGGATGCTGAAGGGGATGTGATTGTGATGGATTCAGATGCAAGTCATCGTTTTGATGCCCATTATTGTCAAGTAGAATTCTCCATGACCATGAAAGAGATTCGAGAACTTTACAATAATCAACTTCTTGGCTTCAGAGTAATTGTCCCTGCTTATGGTATTGATGAAGAATTGATGCTACGTTGGACCGGAAGCGGGTATGCCGACGATAACGGTACATTAGGAGTGTATGATGCTACTACAGGCGACCCTGTTGCTGCTACTTCGGAGAATTATTATCTGAAGAAAGGTAATATGGATATGAATAACCTTGCATGTGTTGCTGCGGATTGGCTCAGGTTTTATCAGCATGGCTCAGATAAGAAGTCTACGATAGATGAAATTAGTGAACCGGTAAAAGTTAATTACTCGGATAAACTAAAGAAAGTCAACTCCAACAACAAGCCGTACATGCTGACAATATATAGATTTCTGAGACAATTGGTAAATCTAGCTAAATCTGACAGATTAGATTCAGAGTCAATAATATTTACAGTCTTTGTTCAGGAAAACTATTACGGCAATAATTGGAATGATAGGATGGTCATGAATCAGGGAAGATCTGGTACTTCCGGAAATGTTCATTGGAGTCAGTTTGTAAATAAAGATGATAGGAAGGTACTTCTATTTCCAACTACCCAACATAGTTCTGACGGAGCATCATCATACTCTAATCCTCGGCGTGTTTTTTCCCAACGCTCAATTCGTACAGTATATAAGCCTATGGAGAAGACAGGATATAAGGCATGGGGTACTGAAAGCGTTGAGGAATTCTTTTTGCCCACTGCGAGTTCTAAACCAAGCTGGTATAAAGGAGATAATTGGGCTTCTGCGAGAAAAATGCTACGGATTGCTGAGGTGGGTTCTGATGATAAGCGAAGTGCATTTAAGACTCATCTTAAATCCATGAGTTATACATCTGATGATTATGCCCGGGCGGCTTCTTTCAATACTTTAAAAGGAAAGCAATGGACTACCTATTTAAATTATAATAGCAAGTATCTAAATAATTCCGAATATCGGATTTCAGGGAATGTGAGAATAAAGACAACTGGAGATTATACTACACAAGAGGATATGATTTCGGCTTGTCTTGGTAGAAACCGTGATTTGGACGGCGATGGAGTTATTGATGCTAAAGAAATCAGATGGTATGTTCCCGGCATCCGTCAGTTGCAAGCTTTATATGTAGGAAATGCTGGTTTGCCAACAGAGGCACGCCTTTATCAGAAGGAAGCTAATGAGGGTAAATGGGTATATAAACACTATCTTTCTGCTACTCGTCATGAGGGAGATGATACAAATGCCGTGCTTTGGGCAGAGGAGGGTCCTTCGACAGGACAGGCACACAGTAGTTACGCCTACGGTGTTCACGTGAGATGTGTGAGAGATTTAGGTACAAATCTGAGTGATGCGTACGGAGAATGGGGTAGCTCATTTGAAGTTCACAAGGTTAACTCAGGGCACTCTGCGGGTTATATTAATATAAATTTATTAAATGATAACTGTGTAAGGGATGCTTTAGAGAATAAAGATCTTTCCGGAGTTGTTACCACGTTCAGTAACTCTAATCGACCCGCACGTAGTTTCTATTATGCAAACAAGCTGATAAATGTTGGACCGACAAAAACATTCAGCTATTCCAACGGGAAAACTTATGTGCTTCCAGACTGGACTTCACCCTCTCTGATAAGTGTAGATTCAGAGAATCGTAAAAGTGAGACTAATCCTCAGAAGCGTTCTCTGTGTGCAGAAAATTTTGGACAAGGATGGAGAACTCCTACTATATCCGAGATTGCTATAATGTATTGGGCTGGGTTATTTGAACGAGAAACAAATATCTTGAGTCGTACCAGATATGTTTTTTGGAATAATCCTGATAAATATGGTACAGATCTCTTTACAGGTAAATGGAATGATAAGGGTGGCCGTGATCCGCATTCGTTTAGTGAAGGAGAATTCCGATTGCGTTATCCTTGGAAAAATTTAACCCTACCAACTGCCAAGGATCCGGGTAATATTACGCAGATTACGGGACACTATGGAGGAATATTGTGTGTTAAAGATAAATTCTGAGAAAGATGAATAAGAAGTTTTGTTCCGGCATAGTTACCCTTGCTCTTCTGTCGATGGTGATAGGGATTCTGTTGGCGGGATGTGGCAAAGTGGTGAAGAGTGGGGATAGTAGGGAGGTGTCTGTCGAAGACACCTCCACCTATTCCTTACCTTTGCCACAGCCACCATCTTCCCTTGACGCCAACAGGAGGATGGAGTTTATCGCCCGTCATTTTTGGGATTCAATGGACTGGCAGGATACCCTCCGTTTGAACTCAGATCGCTTCATGGGAGAATCTATGGCTAATTACGGGAGTGTGCTCCTATCCGTTGAAGAGTCAAAGCGTGGCGCTATGGTGGTGGGGATGGTCAACAGCCTTTCCTCAAATCAAAAGGCACTTGAGACAGTTTCAGACTATGCTTACAAGTATTTTTATTATCCCGGTGCTCCCCAATATGACGCTGAACTTTATCTGCTTTTTGTCAACCCTCTTCTTGCACAGACTGATCTCAATGAAGCTGAACGTGTAAGGCTGGAGAGCCGTAAAATCGAGATTCTGAAGAATCGAAAAGGAAGAAGGGCTGCTGATTTCAATTTTATTGATACCGATGGTAAGAACAGACGTTTCAGCTCCTTATTTCCCGATGCAGAAATACGCATTCTGATGCTTTATGATCCGGAATGCAATGTCTGCGATGAAGCTGTCCGCCTTATGAGCAAGGAGGGAGATTTTTCGAATGCTGTGAAGGAACACCGCGTCGGTGTGATAGCAGTCAATGCCTATGGGCAGCCACAGGGAGGTAAGGCGCAAAGGAAAGCCGGCATGCCTTCCGACTGGATTGTGGGTTATTCCCCGGAGGGGGAGATTGAGGAAAAAGAGATTTATATTATCCGCGCCACTCCCACCATTTATATCCTTAATAAGGAGGGGACAGTGATTGAGAAAGAGATCACTCTCGACCGTTTGGCAGAGATTGTCGGATAAATTGTGTGAAGAATTTCCTTTTAGATAGGAAAGTTGATAATTATTGATTAAATTTGCAAGTTCTCGCTTGAATGAGTGGGGACTTGCATTTTTTATTCAATAAATACAGTATAATATGACTGATAAGATAGAGGCTACTATTCTTGCCAATATACAGCGCCTTTCGCAGGCATTGGAAGAGGAGAAGAAGATGATAACGAGCACGGATGGTGCCTTTCCTTCGGTGGAGGGATTGAAAGAGGTGATACGCTTTGCGAATAATATATTTTTTCCTGACTTATTTGATAAGAGAAGGAACGGTTGTGAGATTCGATCATTCTATATTGGCGTTGCTGTGGAGAAGCTTTACTCCACGTTGTCGAAGGAGATCGCCCGTGCATTGATGTTCGGCACTGAGATAAGGGAGGAAGAGGCTTTCAGGCGTGGAAAAGAGTTGGCAGCCGCCTTTATCGACACGATGCCGGAGATAAAGAGACTGCTGTATACCGATGTCCAGGCAATGTATCAGAATGACCCTGCCGTAGATAATTGCGGAGAGGTAATCCTTTGTTATCCCGTTGTGAGGGCAATGGTGCATTATCGTGTGGCACATTCGCTTTTTAAACTGAATATTCCTGTCTTGCCCCGCATACTTACAGAATTGGCGCATTCGGCAACCGGAATAGACATTCATCCGGGTGCGGAAATAGGTGAATTTTTCGCTATTGATCACGGTACGGGTGTGGTTATAGGGGAGACCTGTATCATAGGTCATCATGTAACTCTTTATCAGGGAGTAACGCTTGGAGCGAAAAATTTCACCCTTGATTCTAACGGACATCCGATCAACGTGCCTCGCCATCCTATATTGGAGGATTACGTAACGGTTTATTCAAATGCCTCGGTGCTTGGGAGAATAACGGTAGGTCGCGGCTCTATAATAGGTGGTAACGTCTGGCTTACCAATTCCGTCCCTGCAGAATCGCGCATACTTCAGCGCAAACCTATGGCTACAACGTTTATCGACGGATTAGGCATCTGAGGGTGAATATACCACAACAATGGTATTTCCGGGGTTAGGAAAGGGTTGTAATTTTGCATTGTCGGAAAGATAAAGCTTTCATCGGCATAATAAGTAAATGTTGGAAATATAAACAAAAAATACTCCAGGCAGGAGGATAAAGTCAGCACCCATAATTATGGCAAAAATAGTCAGCAATCTCACAGAACTTATCGGCAACACCCCTCTTCTTGAAGTAAAGAATATCGAGAAGGCAGAGAATCTAAAGGCGAAGGTGGTTGTTAAACTGGAGTATTTCAATCCCGGTGGAAGCGTAAAAGATCGCATTGCTCTTGCCATGATCGAGGATGCAGAGAAAAAGGGTGAACTCAAGCCGGGGGCAGTAATAATTGAGCCGACGAGCGGCAACACCGGCATAGGTCTTGCATGGGTATCGTCAGTAAAAGGCTATAAGCTTATCCTTACCATGCCTGAGACCATGAGCATCGAGCGTCAGAATCTTCTGAAAGCATTAGGAGCGACATTAGTGCTTACTCCCGGTTCAGAAGGGATGAAAGGGGCCATAAAGAGGGCTAACGAACTCAAAGAGGCTAATCCCGGATCGGTCATCTTGCAGCAGTTTGAGAATCCGGCCAATCCTGCCGTTCATCGCCGCACTACAGGAGAGGAGATATGGCGAGACACAGATGGAAAAGTAGATATTTTTGTAGCAGGAGTGGGTACAGGAGGTACGGTCAGCGGCACTTCCGAGGCATTGAAAGCTCATAACCCGGCTATCAAGACAATAGCTGTGGAGCCGGAAAGCTCACCGGTGTTGTCAGGCGGAAAGCCCGGACCCCATAAAATTCAGGGTATAGGAGCCGGTTTTATTCCCGGCAACTTTCATGCAGAGGCTGTGGATGAAGTGATCGCAATTCCGGACAATGAAGCCATCAAGACCTCCAGGCTGCTTGCAGAGAAAGAGGGTCTGCTGGTCGGTATATCCTCAGGCGCAGCCTTGGCAGCCGCTTTGCATGAGGCTAAGAAAGATGAGAATGAGGGGAAAACTATCGTAGCCCTTCTTCCTGACACCGGAGAGCGTTATCTTTCAACCGTTCTTTATGCGTTCGATGATTACCCCGTTGAATAATACGGCAATTATCCTTGCCGACAATCAGGATCTTTCACGTGCCGGTATGCGTAGTTTCGTATTACGCACCTTTAATGGAGGACATATTGAAGAGGTGTCCTCCAAAAAGACACTTGTGAAAGAGATGGAAAAATATAGAAGTGGTATAGTCGTTCTTGACTATACCACCTTTGATTTTAAAGGAATAGATGATTTTTTGATTCTCCATAACCGTTTTGATGATTTCGCGTGGGTGCTTTGTTCGTTAGAATTGAGCGAGGATTTCATGCGAAGGGCTGCCGTGGAGGAAAATATCGGAGTTATTTTCAAGGATAGCCCCGGTGATGAGATAATCAAGGCATTGGAGGCTGCCGCCTCCGGGAGCAGGAGGCACTGTTCGCGCGCGGAAGCATTGCTTTCTACAGAGCGCGGTCATCTTGAAATAGCAGAGGTGCTGACCGCTACGGAGATGGAGATTCTGAGGATGATTGCCCGTGGGAAAAGTGTGAAGGAGATAGCGGCGGAACGAATATCCAGCACTCACACAATTATTACTCATAAAAAGAATATTTTCCGAAAATTAGGAGTGAATAATGTCTATGAGGCAACGAAATATGCTCTTCGTGCAGGGCTTCTCGAGATGATGGAGTATTATATTTAGGCGTTAGGCATTAGGCATTAGGCATTAGGCGTTAGGTTGAAGGCTCAGGGGTTAGGGGACAGGAGGGAGATTATGTTGGAGGTTAGAGTGGAGGCTGTAGGGCGTTGGTTGTCGCCGTAGGCGTATCTGACGATGCCCTCTTTGTCGACTATGAATATTCGGGGAATGCCTACGGTGGCAAAAAGATTATAGACGGTTCTATCCGGCTGGGGGGAAAATGGTATTGTAAGCTCATTTTCTTCCCAATATTTTATAATTGATTCTTCCGATTCCTCACGCGATATTGCCAAGATGCACACCTCCGGATTTCCTTTATATTCCTCATATAGGAGTTGAAATTGTGGGAGAGATTGCCGGCAGTCCTTGCAGCCTGTATTGAAAAACTCAATCACTGCCACTTTACCCTTTAGATCGGAGGAGGAGATGATTTCTCCGTCTGACATGGAAACAGTAAACACCGGGAGGGGTTCTCCCGGTGTGATACCGATATTCTCCGGTTCATCCTCCGTTACACAAGATGCGAAAATGAGAATAAAGAGGGGAACTATTATATTTTTTAGAAGTGGAGTCATCGAAGATTATTTTTCAGATTCCGGCGCTTTATCGATCAAGTCAAGGAAATCGTCAAGTTTAGGAGTAATGATAATCTCCGTGCGGCGATTGCGCTGCTTGCCGAGTTCGGTATCGTTATCAGTGATGGGGTTGAATTCTCCACGACCGGCAGCAGAGAGACGGTTGGGATTTATGCCATATTTATTCTGGAGCACCTGAACAATTGATGAAGCACGCAGAGCAGAGAGGTCCCAGTTATTACGTATATTTGTTTTTGAGATAGGCACGTTGTCGGTATTTCCCTCTACGAGCACATCAAAATCTTTATAATCTTTCAGAATTTTAGCAATTTTGGAGAGGGTCTCCATAGCACGGTCGTTGACTTCATAGCTGCCGCTCTTGAAGAGCATATTGTCGGCGAGTGAAATATAAACCACACCTTTCAACACTTTCACATCCACCTCTTTGAGTTCGTCAGTGCTGAGCGAACGGGTAAGGCGGTTGGTGAGGGCGATATTCAAAGAGTCAGATTTCGATTTGGCATCAACGAGCTGCTTTATATATTTGTTGGAGGCATTAATCTCATCAACGAGTTTGGCGATGTTTACGTTTCCTTGCTGGTTGGCAGCCATGCTTTTATCAAGAGTGTTTTTGATATCGGCATAACCTTTCTTGAGTTCTGCATTTGCTTGGTTGGCAGTCTGGAGCTGAGACTGTAGATTTCTGCTTTCGGCATTGCAGTTGATAAGATCTTCACGAGTGGAGTTATACGAAGTCTGGAGCTCGTCATATTTGGTCTGGAGCTCAGCTAATTTCTTGTTGCTTGCACAGCTTGAGGCGAGGATGGCACATATAGTGCCGGTCAAGAATAATGCTTTAAATTTCATAACAAGCGGTATTTGGGTTAATAATATATAAAACGAGGAAATGGGAGATCAGTCTGCGCTACGTTCCCTTCTCCAGCGTTGCATAATTTCATTCAGTTTCTCATGTTCGATAAGGAAACCATCGTGAGCAAACTTAGAATCCATCAGTTCGAGGCGCGATCCGGGGATAAAATCAGCAAGTTCTTCCAGACAAGCCGGAGGGAAAAGGATGTCGGAGTTAATTCCTATCACGAGAGTAGGTGCGGTTATTCTGGCGAGGGCTTTTTTCAATCCCCCTCTTCCGCGCCCTACGTCATGAGAGTCTCCGCTCTCACAAATCCTTACGTATGAATAGACATCGAATCGGCGGCAAAGTTTAGTGCCCTGATATTCCTGATATGTCTGGACACGATGGAAAAACGGATCTTCCTTATCTTCTGAATCACGTTGGCTCATGTTGTAAGCGAAAGGACCCCGATAGCTGATCAGGGCAATGGAACGGGCGGTGGAAAGTCCTTGTTGGGCAGCGTCCAGTCTCGGCTCTCCCCAGGTGGGGTCAGTTTGAATCGCCATATACATTGATTTGTTGAAAGCCGCGAGCCAGGGACTGCAGGAGGAGTCAGTGGCGCAGAACATGGTGTATTCTGCGAAATCAGGCTGCTCCACCATCCATTCTATGGCTTGGAATCCCCCTAAGGAGACACCTATCATTTCATGAATCCTCTTTATCCCGAGATGTTGGGCAAGCATCCTGTGAGCTTTGACCATATCACGGATAGTAACCCGAGGGAAGTCGCCACACCAAGGTTTTCCTGTTGAGGGATTGATTGAAGAGGGTCCCGTTGTGCCGTAGCATGAGCCGAGGACATTTGCACAGACAATGAAATATTTCTCCGGATCAAGGAATTTCCCTTTTTCCACGGTGTGAGGCCACCAGTCGGCGACATCGGAGTTGGCAGTAAGCCCGTGCATTACCCAAATCACATTTGATTTATCCTCATTCAGGGTGCCAAATGTGTGGTATGCCACTGTCAGCTCGGGGAGAGTTTCGCCTGATTCAAGAATGAATGGCTCGTTGAAATGAAAAGAATGTCTCATTAAAAGATAAGTGAAAAGGAATTGACGATAGAGAATTAAATCGTCGAGAGGAGAGGGAGTGGAATAATTGGTGCAAAGTTAATAAAAAAAGGTGTTATTCCTCACGGAGTCACACCTTTTTTTAAATTCCAATGTACCATTATTCAACCAAACGAACATCGGTCATAATAAATGACAAAACCCTTATCCGTATGAAGATGACCGATGGTGCATCTCAGGTCATCTCGACCGTGGACACACTGATTATTTGATTACGGTGGCAAAATTAACATAATATTATTAAAAATGCAATATTTTGGAATAAAAAATTTAGAGTTTGATTAAAAATTAATCATAATTTATAAATTTAGTTGCTGAAATGTCAAAATTATACACGCTATTAATGATGTTAAAATGTTAAAGAAATTATAATTTATTTAATAAAATGATATTAGCTGTCTTTGGGAATCGGTTTTCATAGAGCAGAGATAGTGTTGTGAACTATGGGGAAAATTGTTAATTTCGCGATATGGAAACAATAGCACAGGCTGTGAGCCGCCGACTCAATATATCTATACGCCAGGTAGAGGCAACTTTGGAACTCCTCGAGGGGGGAGCGACTGTCCCGTTTATCAGCCGTTACCGCAAGGAGCGTACGGGTTCGCTTGACGAAGTGGCTATACGCAGCATAGAGACCGCCGCCAGAAGCGAACGTGAATTGCAGGCGAGAAAGGAATATGTGAAAAATGCCATAGAGAGCAGCGGACTTCTGACTTCTGACTTGCAGAGAAAAATTTATGCGGCTGAGACCATGACGGAGGTAGAGGATATTTATGCCCCCTACAAGCCTAAGAAAAGGACTCGGGCTACCATTGCACGAGAGAAGGGTCTGGAGCCATTAGCAAAGATTCTTATGGCAGGCAATGTCCGGCGTTGTGATGAGGCTGCCCGACGCTTTGCGGGGAAGAATGGTGTGGAGAATGCGGAAGAGGCATTGGCAGGCGCATCCGACATTATTGCCGAATGGGCATCCGAATCATCAAGATTAAGGGGGATTACACGTAATGCTTATCAACGAAGGGGTGAATTGAGTTCTACTCCGGTGAAAGGGAAGGAGGCTGAACTTGCCGCTTCCCCCTATGCCATCTATGCTGATTTCACAAGAGGGGTGAGCAGGATGCAGTCTCATCAGTATCTCGCCCTGAAGCGAGCAGAGAGGGAGGGATTGCTGAAGGTCAGAATGGGAGTTGATGATTTAGAGGCATTGGATGGTGCACTGTGTCGGGCATTTGTGCCGCGCGGTGGTAGCCGGGAATGTCAGGAAATTGTAGGCAAGGCTGTAGAGGATGCTTCCAAGCGTCTGCTTCGTCCCTCTGTGGAGAATGAGATATCCACTTCCCTTAAGGAGGCGGCAGACAAGATTGCAATAGGAATATTCTCAGAGAATTTGCGTCAGCTTCTCCTTGCCTCACCCTTGAAAGGAAGGAGAGTGCTTGCCATGGATCCGGGTTACCGCACAGGGTGTAAAGTGGTTGCTCTTGACAGCCAGGGAAACCTTCTTGAGGACACAGTGGTTTATCCCGTTCCTCCCAAAGAGGATTTGAAGGGGGCTCGTGAAATACTCGAGCGTCTGATACGCCGCCATAAGCTTGATGCGATAGCTCTCGGAAACGGCACTGCCTCAAGGGAGACTGAAAAATTCTTGAAAGGGAGCGGATTAATGGATGCCTCAAAGATATATATCGTGAATGAGAACGGAGCTTCAGTCTATTCCGCCTCTGATCTTGCCAGAAAAGAGTTTCCGGATAAGGATGTTACTGTAAGGGGTGCGGTGTCAATCGGGCGGCGTCTGATTGATCCGCTTGCCGAATTGGTTAAAATAGATCCTAAGTCGATAGGAGTTGGACAATATCAGCATGACGTGGATCAAGGGGATTTAAAAGATGCGCTTGATTTCACGGTTATGAGTTGCGTCAATGCGGTTGGAGTGGATGTGAACACGGCTTCGGAACGACTCTTATCGTATGTCTCAGGCATTGGACCGGCGCTGGCTGCCAATATCGTTGCCTATCGTGCGGAGAACGGTGATTTCCGCACACGTCAGGAATTGAAGAAAGTGGCACGCTTGGGAAATAAGGCATTTGAGCAGGCAGCCGGTTTCCTCAGAGTGCCGGGAGGTAAAGAACCGCTTGACAACACAGGCATCCATCCGGAGAGCTACAAAGTGGTGGAGGCTATGGCAAGGGAACTTAAAGTGGATGTATCGGCTCTTCCCGGTAATAACGATTTACTTGATAGAATAAATGTCAAGCAGATTGCCGCTTTGGGCATATCAGGCGAGGAGACCGTGAAGGATATAATCCTTGAACTGCGAAAGCCGGGACGCGATCCTCGGCTTGATGATGACAATGATGCATTTGTCGCGGGCATAGGAAGTTTTGAGGAACTTCGGGAGGGTATGGTTCTCCCCGGCATTGTCAATAATATAACCGCTTTCGGAGCCTTCGTAAACCTTGGAATAAAGGAGAATGGACTGATTCATATTTCCCAGATGTCTCGACGCAGGATTCAGTCGGTAGGAGAGGTTTTGAAATTAGGACAGAGGGTAGAGGTAAGGGTTGTGGACATTGACCCTCACCGTCATCGCATAGGGCTGTCGCTTTTGATTTAGATCTCTTCCCGCCGTACTTTAGAGTAAACGTTATAGCCTTTGACAATTGAGGGACGCACCACCCAGCGTTGTATGCAATAAGCTGCCACAGAATAGATGGCGGCTAAAAGCCAAAGCATTTTGAAGTCGTGTGCCTCTTGAGCCAGGCTTGCGCCGTTGGAGTTCATGCGAATGAATCCTTCGACTCCCCATGTGGCGGGAACAGCATCGCTGACGAATGTCCAGAATGGAGACATTGCATAACGGGGCCAGGTCAAACCGGAAAGGAAAAGGAATACAACAGAGGTTACCACCCAAAGCACAAACACTGATTCCCTTTCCCAGACGATTCCCTGAAGACAAAAGCCCATGGCAGCGCTCGCTATAATCATGGGAGTGAGGAATGTGATGATTTCCACAAAATTCCCTGCCATAGGGAAAGCGAACATCAGCGGGACATAATGTATGAGATAAATGATAGGAACAAGGAGGATAGTGATATAGCATAGCATCTGTCCGAGCATGGTCATCAACACGCTTGGCTGTTCATTTACACCGTCATATCCTATCAAAGAGGGGCGTTCGCGTTTCGCTCCTCCGGCCATTCCTGTGGCTAAGATGATGCATTGCTGTAGAATAAGGATCAGCACGCCCGGCATGATGAAGGAATCGAACCCACTTTCGATATTGCCCATCGGCACATTCATGACAGGCATGAGATCGCCGTCGGTGATTGTTGTGGCAAGAGGGGCGATTTCGTTGATTTTCTCATTAAGAATCTCCGCTCCCATGGCCTGTGCCACATTGGTAGACGCCATAAGGAAACCACGATAGCGTAGCAGGAGACTTGATTCGCAAAAGAGCATGGCATTAGCTTGATTTCCCTCCCTTACCTTACGTTCGAAACCCTCCGGGATCTCCATTATAGCATAGCATTTATGGGAGTCCATTGCCCGGCGTGCCTCCGCCATGTCGGAGGCATATCCGATCACCCAAGCCTCTTGTGTGGCATCTATGTTACGGGTCAGTTCACGACTCAGGGAAGTGCGGTCATGATCCACCACCACCATCTTCACATCTCTAACCAATTCAGGATTATATATGAGAGAGTAGATGATCGGATAACCGATGGGGAGGAAGATAAGAAAGAGCATAATTCCGACATCGCCTAAAATCAATTTGAATTCCCGGCAATATACTTTGAAGAGCTGAAGGGTATATTTCTTAATGAAACTGAGCATGGTTTATTATGAACGTTAGGGTGCATAGACCGGTTTAGCCATATTTTTCTTTATGTTCCATATAAAAGTGAATGGAAGGAGCATGAAGATTATATAAGCCACGAACCAGATGCGGGAATAGTAGACATCAATTCCGTTAAGGGCTTGATCTATGTATATAAGGAAGTTGTAGCGGGTAGGAATAATCCAGCTGAAAATCCCGATGGCGCCATACATGCTTTCTACGGGGAATGAGAAAGCGGCTATGGAGAATGAGAGGATTCCAAGGAGGGCGCTTACAGAAAGCGACATACGCAAATTTGGAAGCACGCCGAAGAGGAAAAGAGCGAATCCCTGGCAGGCAAGAACAAACATCAGTTCGGAGAGGGTTATCCAAAGCCAGGAACCATGCATCGGATAGCCGTTGATCTTGAATAGCCATGATTCCATGAAGATCGCGATGACCCACCATATTATTGTCTGAGGCAGGAGTTTGGCGGTGAGTGCTTTCAGAATGGAGCCGTCAGCCATGGCCAGCAGTTTGCGGGATGTGCCGTATTTTATCTCCTGTCCGAGGCTGAAACATGTAACGAGGAGAATCATCAGCTGAAGCACACAGGGAATAAATGAGTTGCACAGATAGACGGCATAGTTGAGGCCCGGATTGTGTATTGCCCGTGCAGAGAGATTGATAGGGAGCATCAGGGGAGTTACCTCATTGGCAGTAGCCCCTACCGATTCGAGCACAGTCATAGCCACACCCGCCTTAGTGTAAAGCGCCGTGGTCTTGAATGTCTTGAAGAGAAGGCTTCCGGGCACATAATAGGTCATATTCGTGTAGAAGGTAATGACCGGCTTACGTCCGGCGAGAAGATCCTGCTGGAAATTCTCCGGAATCATGAAGAAGCCGAAAATCTTCCCTTCCTGCATAAGATGACGTGCCTCAGTATAGCTGTTGCAATCTTCGGTAAGGTCGACAAGCTGCATGCCGGCAAGACTCTGTGTGACTTCTCTCGACAGGGATGAGCCATCCTTATCAATCATAGCCGCAGGCACTTTCAGGGGAAGCCCATCCTCCATAAGGTTTGAAAGAAACATAAAGCAGAACAGAGGGAGGATGAAGAAAGCAGCCCAATAAATAGGACGTCTTACGATCTGCAGGACACTTCTGCGAAATATGGCTATAAAACCTGATTTCATTTAACTCCTGATTACTGTTCGAGAATCACTGACATGCCCGGACGCAGATTGTCCACTTTTTTTGTGGGGCGTGCCTTAACCTGGAAAGTACGTGCATCGAAATCACCTGTTGACTTGGTAGCCTGCCAGTTGGCGTAGGTGCCGAGGTCGCGGATATAGAACACTTTTGCAGTGGCATGAATGTCAAGGGCAGGAATATAGACTTTTATCTCTGTGCCTAACTTAATGTCTTTCAATACAGTCTCACGCACGTTAAACACTACCCAATGATCATCTTTCTGAAGGGTCATAATCGGGGCTCCGGTAGCCACAAGTTCAGAGACATTAGGATAGACATCGGTGATCTCACCATCGCAGGGCGCCACGAGATACTGGTCTTCAAGAATAGCCTCTACCTCTTTCACACTTCCCTTAGCGACATTCACCATAGCCTGCGAAGCCATTTTCTCCTCTTTCTGAGCCCCGGCTCTTGCCAGATCATACTGGCTTTTAGCGGCAGCCTCACCTGCAGTAGCAGCCTGATAAGCAGCTTTCGCCTCATCGCGTTTCTGTTCGCTTACAACACCTTTTTCAAAAAGGTTTTGCATGCGCTGATATGTTTTCTGAGCTATTCCGCTTGCCGCCTGCGCCTGTTTCCACACCTCCATTGCACTGTTGATTATCTGGGAGCGCGTTCCTGCATCCACGCGAGCATTTGTTGCAGCAGCAGCCTCTTCCATAGCCTGTGCCTGCGCAAGACGGGCATCCACCAGTGAGGAATGAATCTTTACGAGAGTATCGCCTGTCTTGACATGAGCGCCCTCTTCGACGTAAAATTCAGCCACGCGGCCGGGGAGTTTGCCCGAGATACGCACTTCAGTAGCATCGGCTTGTCCCTGAATGGTGTCAGGACCTTGTTTTATGGCAAGGAAACCAAAGATTGCGAGTCCGGCTATCACGAGCAAGACAATCACTATTGTGAGGATGAGGGTTCGATCTTTTGCAGAGACAGCATCCTTATCTGCCTGAGATTGAAAATCGGGTTGTGTCTGAGGGGTCTGTATAGTTGCCATGAGAATATTTTTTATAGGGATTTAATAAATAAGATTTCCGAGCACTTTCGAGAGATATGTCTGGCATAATCTAATGCCGATCTGAGCATCAATCTTTTCAGAATTGGCAGCCAGCCAAGCTGTCTGGGCTCCGATCACGTCGTTGGTTGTAAGCACTCCCTCCTTGAAACCGAGCTCTGCCTGACGCATGTTCTCGTCAGCCTTCTGAAGATTGGTAACAGTCATATCGTAGGTTTTTTTTGCCTCGTCAAAACTGAACTGGGCCTGGCTTACCTGCAACTGGACCTTCTCCTCCACATCCTCAAGCATAAGGCGGGAAGCATTGGTCTGGGCTTTGGCTGCCTTGTAGCGGTTGTAATCACCTTTCCAATGCCATATAGGAACCGTGAGAGTTGCGCCCACATTGAAACCGCCTCCGAATTTTTTCTCAAAACCGTCAATCACGTTCGGATTAGAAAAGGAGTATGCGCCGACAAGGGCAATTTTTGGCAACATCTCCCCGAGGGCGAGTTTCTCCTTGCTTTGCAGCATATTGATGCCTTGACGGATTATTTCAAGATCCTGGCGTTTTGCATAAACATCCTCCATATTGGCAGTCGGGGCAGCTACGGCATCTCCGGCGTGTTTCAGGCCTTCATCCTGAAGTTCCATTTGGGTGTTGACAGGGAGGCCGCAAAGCTGGGCGAGGGCCATGCGTGAAAGAGTCAGACCGTTGTCTACTTTAGTTAGGGCAATTTTGGCTTCATTAAGCTTTACTTCCACTGTCAGGAGGTCGCTTCTTGTTGCCACTCCTTCATCAAGCATGGCCTGCACGTCATATCGGAGAGTATCGACGAGATTTACAAAACTTTCCGCGAGTTCTTTCTTCTCTTTAAGAGACACTACAAGCCAGTAAGCTTCATCGACGGCAAACACCACATCCTGAGTGAGGTTATTTCTGGAAGCCTTTGCAAGTTTTTCTCCGAATCCGGCAATCTGATTGAGCGCACGAATCTGACCACCCATATAAATGGGCTGAGTAAGTGTTATTGCTCCCGCAAAAACATTGTGGACATCATACTCCATTGCTTCCTTGGGAATAACGGCAACTTCCGTAGGGATGTAACTACCGGTAGCAGGGTCTTTGATAGGAACGCCGTTTGCATCCTTGAGTATGTTGTAGTTATATTTCTGCGTGGCCGGGTCGAAACTCATGGTGGGAAGTTTGGCATCTTCTCCAAGCAGGGCAATCTTATGTTGGTTATACATATATGTTCCCGTAAAGTCTATGCCTGGCAGATATGCTGATTGAGCCGCTTTGCGATAGTATTCCGCACTCCGAATATTTTCCTCCGCCATGCGGATGGTCTTATTGTTTCTTACTGCCATGTTGCGGCAAGAATCGAGCGAGACAGATGCTGATGCCGCCAGTGATAGAGAGGCAAAAGATATAAGCAATAAAAGTTTTTTCATAAGTCAGATATAAATGGAAAGGCATTGGTATGCCCGTTATAACGGAGGAAAGGATACCTGCCTATTGATAATACAAATTTAGTGAAAAATTGTTTAAAAAAAGAAAAAATAGACCAATTAAAAGGAAAAGAATTCCCACTTATTATGGTGGAATTCTAAATGGGTGACGAGAAAGAAAGCGGGACAATTTTAAGATTCGAATTTCTCCAGAAAGGATCTATAATGGAGATTATACTCAAGCCCGTAACACTACTATTCAGAAGATGCTTCGTATGGTTGGATTTGGGGATAATATCGGGTCAGGTTTCCGGAAAATTTTAAACGCATGGAAAACTATCGGTTTTCCGCAGGCTGACATACATGAAGATTCTTATTACATAGCGGGATTGAAGAGCAATCCCCTACCACGCATTACGAAAAAAAAAGGATGTATCTTAATCTTGATACTATTCAAGATAGGTTATGTTAGCCGGATTCCATTTGTCGAGGGGTTTGTGGGGGGTAAGGACGTAACCGACAGGGATTACGTTGAAGGGGACGAACGTATCATCTATCTTCAGGAGTTGTTTTACTTTCTCCATGCGGTCAAAGTGAGGGTAGAGTGCTGTCCAGACACTTCCGAGACCTAAGGAGTTGGCAGCCAGAAGTATGTTTTCTGAGGCAGCGGAAAGATCCTGAACCCATAAGGTGTCATCCACTCCCTCAAGAAATTTCTTGCTGTCTCCACAGGATACAATGGCTGCGGCTGCATCTTTAGCCATTTTGCAGTAGGGGAGGGAATCGGCAAGCTGCGCAAGGAGTGTCTTATCAGTAACAACATAGAAATGCCAAGGCTGACGGTTCACCCCGCTTGGAGCAGCCATAGCTGCATGCAAAAGTTGCTCAATCTGATTTTTACTTACCTCACGCGTCGTGTCAAACAATCGGTCGCTGGTGCGTGTAAGGATATTTTTCATTACAATATTCTCATCGTTGCGTTCTGCAATATTTTTCATAATAATACTTTATATGATTTAAGAGTTCAGCTTTTAATTAATAAAACGTTGGGGTTAAGACAATGTTCAGGCAATGTCAAGACGGGTCTTGGGAGAGTAATGTCAAAAAGGGATATTTGGCGTGTTGGGGAATAATGGCTAACTTTGCAAATGAAAACAGAATAGAGCCTTATTCATGAAGGGAAAAGCATTCATACGTAAAATCACACCGGAATCATATCTTGAATCATATAAGAGCCTTATCAGGCTCGGAGTGCCCGTGCTTGTTACTCAGATAGGGGTTATTGTAGTGAACTTTGCCGACACGATGATGGTCGGGGCATACGGTCTGGATGAGCTTGCGGCGTCAGCTTTCGTCAACAGCCTGTTCATAGTTGTGATGGTGATGCTGATGGGCTTTGCAGGAGGAGTAACCCCTCTTATCGGCGCTCTCTACGGGAGAGGGGATCATGAGGAGGGAGGAAGGATTTTGCGTGGCGCACTTCAGGTGAATCTTATCATGGCGGTGCTCTTCACCCTCATCATGAGCGGACTTTATTTCTTTCTGGACAGGTTCGGTCAGGATGAGGAATTGCTTCCGATAGCACGTGAATATTATCTTATAGTGCTTTTCACTCTCCTGCCGATGACCGTGTTCAATTGTTTTCAGCAGATGGCTAACGGCACGACCGACACAGCCACTCCCATGTGGATAATTCTTGGATGTGATGTGCTGAACATAGGAGGCAACTATCTTTTGATATTCGGCAAGTTCGGGTGTCCCGAGTTAGGACTGACAGGAGCGGGGATAAGCACCTTGACCGCCCGCACGACGGGGGCGATAGCTATTGTGGCAGTAGTAGGGTGGCGCAAAAGATACCGTCCTTACTGGAATGCAATGAAAAGTCTCTCCGCGGGAGGGGATAGAAGGATGAAAGTGTGGATCACAAGTTATCCTTTAATGATTCAGAGCGGGGTGGAATGCGGCCTATGGGCATTCGGAGCCATTGTCAGCGGTTGGTTCGGGAAAGTTCAGCTTGCCGCCTATCAGGTTATGAACACGATAGCGCAGCTTGGATTTATGACCTATATGGGATTCGGATGGGCGACGTCTATCCGTGTCGCCAACTTTACGGGTGTGGACGACATAGCCGGAGTAAGACAGATCACGAAAGCCGGATTGCATCTTGTGCTGGGGTTGGCAACCATAGCCTCAATAATCTTCTTCTTCTTTACGGAAAACCTTGTTCATCTCTTCACTCCGGAGGATAATGTAGCCGTAGCGGCAATCTCACTCATTCTCCCCTTGATCCTCTATCAGTATTGCGACGGGGCACAACTAACCTTTGTCAATGCCTTGCGCGGCACTTCCGTAGTGAAGCCTTTGCTTTGGATTTCGCTGATCAGTTATATTGCAGTAGGCATACCCGTGCTCCTGTTGTTTGCAAAAGGATTCAATCTTGGGGTGGTGGGTGTATATTACAGTTTTTCCGTAGCGCTTGCCACAGCCACTGTGTTGCTTGTCATAGCGTTCCGCAAGGCATTGACAGGGCTGTCAATAAAAAATCGGTAAGTGTTAAGACACTTTAATATAAAAAATTGTGAATTGTCAGATAAATTTCATTACTTTGCAGACTCTAACCATATCATAAAAAGGAAATGGGAAAAATCATAGCAATTGCCAATCAGAAAGGAGGCGTCGGAAAGACGACGACAGCGTTTAATCTGGGAGCCTGTCTTGCCGCAGATGGCAAAAAGGTGTTGCTTGTAGATGCTGACCCTCAGGCGAACGCCACATCAGGGCTTGGGGTGAATCCGGACGAAGCGGAATTGTCAATTTATGAATGTCTTGTAGATGGAGCGGATCCACATAAAGCCATAGTTGACACATGTGTCGAGGGATTGAGTCTCATCTGCTCCCGAATAGACCTTGTAGGGGCTGAAGTGGAGCTTATGAACAGACGCGACAGGGAGAAAGCACTTTGCCGTGTTCTTGAGCCCCTGAAGGAGGATTTTGACTTTATACTCATCGACTGCAGCCCATCGTTGGGAGTAATAACGGTCAATGCGCTTGCGGCAGCCGATTCAGTAATAATACCGGTGCAGGCAGAGTATTTTGCATTGGAGGGGATTTCCCAGCTGCTCAATACGATACGCATAATAAAGAGCCGTCTGCGTCCGGAGTTGGAGATAGAGGGCTTTTTGCTTACAATGTATGATGCTCGCCTGCGTCTTGCGAATCAGATTTTCGAGGAGCTTAAGGGCCATTTCGGAGACATGGTCTTCACCACTGTCATCCCCCGCAATATCAAGCTTTCGGAATCACCGAGCCACGGGCTGCCGGTAATCCTATACGACCCGGAGAGCCGGGGTTCGATAGCCTACAGTCAGCTTGGCAAAGAGCTGATAGCACGCAACCGGAGGAAGAAAGCCTGAATATAATAACAGAAACTAAAGAATGGCATTAAAAAGAAACGCATTGGGACGTGGACTTGATTCGCTGATCTCAATGACCGACATACAGACAGGCGGCTCATCCGCCATAAACGAGATTGAGGTGGATCTTATCTTCCCCAATCCGGATCAGCCGCGTCGCACTTTTGACGAGGATACGCTTGAAGAACTTGCTTCCTCAATACGTGAATTAGGAGTTATCCAGCCTCTTTCCCTGCGTGATGCCGGTGATGGCACCTATCAGATCATAGCCGGCGAACGACGCTGGCGGGCAGCTAAGCTCGCGGGGATCGACAGCGTCCCGGCATACGTGAGGACGGCTTCCGATTCGGAGGTAACGGAGATGGCGCTTATAGAGAATATCCAGCGTGAGGATCTGAACGCGATAGAGGTGGCTTTGGCATTCCGTAAGTTGATCGATACATATAATCTTACTCAAGACCGTCTTTCGGAACGGCTCGGGAAGAAGAGGGCAACTATCGCCAATCATCTTCGTCTGCTCAAACTTCCGGCTGAGATTCAGCTTGGACTTCGCGACCATAAGCTCGATATGGGACATGCGCGCGCGCTTCTTTCTGTAACAGACCCTAAGGAGCAGCTAAAGCTTTACAATCTTATCCTCAAGGAGGGATTGTCGGTGAGAAAAGTTGAGGAACTTGCCAGGGGACTGGGGGATCCTGAGCTTCCCTCCGCTCCTAAAGCCCCGGCAAAGGATAACGGAAATTATGATGCTTTTGCAAACGATCTTGTATCTTATTTCCCGACCCCGGTGAAATTCTCCAGAAGAGCAGATGGAAAGGGTTCCATAACATTTAAATTCACCTCGGATGAGGAACTCTCCAAAATTGTGGAGCTCTTCGAGAAAATGAAGCAATAAACCAACATCAGCCGAGGGAAGGAAAATGAAGATTAAAAGGAAAACCGAACTTATGGCCTACCTACGCATAGCGCTGGCGTTATGTGTCTTGTTTGTGTGCGGATTGCAGACAGAGGCACAGACCCGTCAGAATCCTGTGCGTGAGAATCCGGATTCTACCGTCTATCTTGACGCGGAGCTCCTTGTCAGAGAACCTCTTGGCGTGGAAGGGGAGGCAGCCGACACCTTGCAGACAGTGGTTACGGCAGATGATTATCCGTATGGACTTGACGGGAAAAAGATATTTAATCCTAATCCCACCAGAGCGGTGTGGATGTCGGCTCTATTCCCGGGTCTGGGACAGATATATAACCGGCGCTACTGGAAACTTCCCATAATAGTTGGCGGATTCATGGGCCTGGGATATGCCACAAGCTGGAATAACAGCCAGCTTAGGGATTATACACAAGGCTATCGCGACCTGATGGATGATGATCCCTCCACCAAATCCTACATGAATTTCTTTCCTCCTACCACCAATGAGTCAGACCTTGACAAGACATGGCTGGCGAATACGCTTAAATCCCGCAGAGACTTCTATCGCCGCAACCGCGACCTTTGCATAATCTGCTGCGTGGGTCTTTATCTTCTCTGCATGGTGGATGCATACGTTGATGCCTCTCTTGTGCATTTCGATATATCTCCCGACCTCTCCATCGACTGGAGTCCGACGCTTATTGTTAATCCCGGCGACCGTAAGGTGAGTGCCGGACTTAACTGGGCGTTCAATTTCTAAGCTCTCCCTAAAAATAATGAAACAATGAAAAGAGAATTGCTAATAGCCCTGTTGACTGCCTGCTCCTTGTCAGGCATAGCCAAAAACGACAAACAGCAGAATGTGCTCGACCTCAAGCACAGCATAACAGACAATTCAATAGTTTATCCTGAGAGTTTCGAGGATAACACCCGAAAGATGCAGGAAAGTTGGTTTGTGAAAAACTATACCGCTACCGACAACCGTTATGAGACGGAACCGGATGCAGATGTGTCGGATGCGGAGATGGCAAAACGTCTTTCCGCCTTGCCGACGATCATAGAGATGCCCTACAATCAGGTGGTGCGGAGTTACATCGACCGTTACACGAAACAGGGAAGAGCGCAGGTTTCAGCCTTATTGGGATTGAGCCTTTATTACATGCCGGTCTTTGAGCAGGCTCTCGAAGAACAAGGTCTTCCGCTTGAACTAAAATATCTTCCTGTGATAGAGTCAGGATTAAATCCGAATGCGGTTTCCAAACATGGCGCCGCCGGTCTTTGGCAATTTATGCTCGGGACGGCAAAAGGTCTTGGCATGGAGGTGAATTCACTTGTCGATGAACGCCGCGATCCCTACGTAGCGTCAGAGAGAGCAGTCTCCTATCTGAAAGATCTCTACGCTGCTTACGGCGACTGGAGCCTTGCCATAGCCGCCTATAATTGCGGACCGGGAACGGTCAATAAGGCGATACGACGTGCCGGAGGAGATCCCAAGAGCCACGATTTCTGGTCGATATATTCTTATCTGCCTGCGGAGACGAGGGGGTACGTGCCGATGTTTATTGCTGCCAACTATGTAATGAACTACTATCCCAAGCATAATATCTCGCCGGTATTGCCTGTGAAACCCTTGGTAATGGATACGATTCAGGTAGGGGAGAGGATTCATTTCAATCAGATTTCAAAGGTGATTGATATTCCGGTTGAGGAGTTGAGAATCCTCAATCCGCAGTTCAGGGCAGATATCATACCGGGCACACCCGATTCACCCTACACGCTGATTCTGCCGTCGCAGCAGATACATGCCTACCTTATGAGTGAGAACGACATTCGTAATTATGAGGCGGAGAAATATAGCAAGCGGGAGATTGTTGAACCTGGAGAGGTCATTGCGGATAATATTGTGGCAGTGGAGGATACTCAGATCTGGCCCGAGGATATGGGAGAGGTGGCTTCTGCGTCAAACAAGTCCGGGAAAACGACAAAATCATTAGTGGTCCATAAAGTTGTGGCAGGGGAAACCTTGTCTTCGATTGCCGATAAATACGGAGTTTCCATTTCTGACATCAAGCGCACAAATAATCTTCGACGGAATGCAGTCAGGGTAGGTCAGCAGTTGAGAATATCTTCAAGCACGCCTCAGGCAGTAATGGAGAACACCGTAGCCACGGTGTCGGGTAAAGCGCAGCAGAACCGTGCTGTGAAAGCTCCGAAAGAAACTGCCAGACAGCAAGCATCCAAGACATCGCGTCAGGATACAAAAACTAAAGCGGCTCCGGCAGCTCCTGCCAGTCATAAGTTGAAGAACGGCGAGACTTTATCATCACTTTCCAAGAAGTATGGAGTCAGCATTGATGAGATAAAGCGGGCTAACGGCATGAAGAATGATAATCTCCGCGCCGGGGAGAGCATCAAGATTCCGACAAAGAGCTCAGGAAGCGTCAAGTCTTCCTCTAAGAAAAGCACTGCTAAAAAGAGCTCAGCCAAGACTTCGGGCAAGAGCGGCACAGCCAAGAAAAGCAGCAGCAAGAAAAAGAGAAGATAAATTCCTTTGACAATATCCACAGTGGATAAATAAATATTAAGAGGATGTATCAAAATTAAGATACATCCTCTTTTCGTAATGCCTGGTAGGATTTTTCGTAATGCTTGGGAGGGGATTGCTCCGCAATCCCGCTATGCCATAAGAAGGAAACATTCATAAAGTAGCTTTGAATCCAAACGGTAGGGAGAAACAGAAAGGATGTTGTTGCCAGTAGGTAGGCACCATAGAGTGGGTAGGGATATTATATCTGAGGGAGGGGATTACATAGATTCCGAAATGGCTGTTGATATTGAACTGCAATCCAACTCCGGCTGATAAAGAGAATTGTGTCTTAGGCTTTGAAATCTCCACTGTTGTTATGCCAACGGATGCAACCACACTATTCTTCACCGGAATATCCACTCCCATACCTGTGATTCCGAACAGAGTGAATTTGGAGAAAGATAAGCAGTCGTATCTCATTCTGACAGGCACTCCGATATATTGGGAGCGCATCTTCCTTTTGCCATCTCCATATACCGATTTCAGATGGAATGACGTGTGCGCAAGGGTATATTCCAATCCCGTCTCAATGCTCAGTTTCGGATTGAGATGTTTGCTCAAGGTGAAAGCTATGGTTAAGGGGAGTTCATTTTCCACCTCAGACACAGAAGGAGACGGCAAAGATCTTGTGGCTCCCCGGGTGTTCATCTGCTGATTTCCATCTTCAGTTTCAGGAGTTTCACCATCCCCCACCATAAAGGACTGATCATTATCATTATCAATATTATTATCGCCGGGATTAAAAAAAGAATTTGATAAAGGTAAAGAACCGATATTAACCTCAGACAGTCCCCCAAAGTTGTAGGCAAGGCTGAAACTCCAAGGTTCAGATACTCTTCTTTTATATTTCCCCGATATGCTTCCGGCAGTGGAGGTTGAGGCAATTATTTTTGAACCTTCAAAATGTAGATTAGTCTTATTATCTACAGAATCTTCGTTTTCCTTACAGTCCTCTTTTTCCTTATTATTGAGTTCTAAGGCATCTTGAGCCACATTTTCTGTTAAAACAGACAGAAGTGTATCAGGCTTAGAGAGATTTTTTTCCAAATTTATATTTTCCCCCTTTTTTGTATTTCCCGATAATAGAGAGTTTCCGGAGGTAAAATTTTTGTTTGGCTTGGCTTGCGGATTTAAATCCGCAAGGCTTACCTCCTGTTTTGAAGCAGGAGCGATTATGGATTTTTCGGAGGGGATTGATTTTTCTAAATCCCTTCCGGCGGTATGGTCATGGGTTAGCCGGGGATTCTTAACCATCAAGAAGAGAATGGAGGAGGCGAGGACTATGAGGAAGGAGAGGAATCCCAATTCATGTTTCCTTTCATTAACCATTTTCCGAAGAAGTTGGCGGGCGTGAAAAAGCTGGGAAGATGAGGAGTTCGGATTTATCCCCAGCAATTTTCCTATCTCTTTATGAGACTTATTCTCCATCACTGCGAGACGGAAAATCTCCCTGTATCCTTTCGGTAGCCTGTCGATAATTTTAATAAGTTCTTCGTATGGAATAATTTCCTCCAATTCAGGCATGTCGGCGATCTCTTCACTTTCATCAAGCATGGATGTAACGTCAAGAGAGGTAAGATAGTCAAGACATAGGTTTCTAATCACGGTTGCCATCCAGAATTCGAGTCGATCCGGATTCCTCACTTCACCGATGCGAGAGAATATAATAATAAAGCCGTCGTGCAGCACATCCTCAGCAGCCTCATCTTCATGCAGGTATCGGCGAATCACTTTCATCATTTTATGACGATAGCGACGATAAAGAAACTCCATAGCGTCTTTATCGCCCTCCTTACAGTTATGTATGAGTTGTGCATTCTCCATTCAGAGGAATCTGACTATTTATATAGACGTAGGACAAGGAGAAATACTGCATGTAAAGGTAAAAAAATATCCTGATATGATGATTAATCATCATATCAGGATAAATTCGCAATTAAGGATAATTATTTGCAGCCGCAGGAACCTCCTTCGCAATTGTCGCCACAATCGGAATCGGAGCCGCAGCTGCCTCCACAACCGCCGCAGCCACCGCCGCAGCCACTTACGGGGTGAAGTTCCTCCTGAGTCGCGTCACGCACTTCATCAACCTCACCCTTGTATGTAACGGTCAATCCGGCAAAGGGATGGTTGAAATCCATTTTTATCTTATCGCCTATCTCGATTACTTCTCCTTCCACGCGATAACCCTCAGCAGTCATCATAGGGAGCTTAGCGCCTACTACGACCTCATCAGCGAGTTTGCCGTCACGCATGAAGAGTTCCTTATCAAGTTCGAGGAGATATTCCGAACTTCTATTGCCGAAAGCCGCCTCGGGGGGGAGAGTAACTTCAAAACGATCCCCCTTTGAAAGCCCTTCGAGGGCAGCCTGCAAACCGGGCACAATCTCATGACTCACACCGAACACCATGAAATCAGGTGCATTTTTTGGAGTTTCAAAGAGCAATTCGCCGTTGGCATCATTATAAAGTTTGTAGGAGTAAGCTACGAATTTACCGGGCTCCACTACCTCTTTTTTCATTTCTGACATAATATTATATAATTTAGATTAAGTGTTTTATTTAACTTTCTGACAAATAGCGTGCCAATCTCGAGAATCATTCGGCAGGCACCTCGTCGGGATTCTCCTGGGGTTCCTCCGCGGGCTGATCATCCGTGCCGTTATCAGGATGTTTGAGTTCATATTGAGCCTGGGGCACCTCAATATTGAAGAAGAAACCCTTAGCCACCTTATCGCGCAGGCGTCGTTTTGTCTCTGCCTCCGGCTCTACGATCAGGTAGTCAAATCCGGGATCGATATATTCGGCATCCGTAGCTTCATAGCCCATCAGCTGCACCATATCATACTCGTGCATAGGATAAATGACATACCAGGCATTTTCAATATCCTCGCCGGTGCCTGTGCTTTTTATTGCTCCCAGAAGATGCTCAAGCCTATATTCCCATATCTTGGCACTCATATCCTTTTTCTTCTCCTTAAGGACATGGACAAGGAACGACATCTGGCGGAGGTCGAAAGGATTGTCGCGCAGCGAAAGCTCGGCATATTTCCGGATAGTGTCAATCTCCTCCTTAGTATGTTTTGACTTTGCACGCAGTTCATCAGTAACCCCGGAATAGGGAGATGTGCGGTAAGGGTCATAATCTTCCTGGAACATATATCCCAAATAGAAGTAACGATATTCCTCATTTGTCATGGTTGTATCGTTACGTTGATATTTAGCTCTTAGCTTGGGGAAATAAAATTGGCTGGATGGGTCGAGAGTAATTTCCCTGATTTTATCGAGATCGGGTTTTTTGACTGTAATTTTTCTTTTGCTTGCTGAAGTCGCGTCCGGCACTCTTGTCTGAGCGTATGCAACGGGAACAGCCACAGCGAAAGCGGCAAAGAGGAGAGCAGGGATATATTTAGATAATTTCTTTAACATGAGGAATATGTCTTATTCTGGGGTCGCAATAATGCAGGAAGAGCATAGCTCCTCCATAAATATGACTTCTATAAATAGAAAACGTTTAAGATTGGGATTGGTTTTCTTTCGCCTCGCCGGAAGCATTATTCTCAGGAGGATTCTGCGGAAGAACGGCGACGGTTTCCGTGTCAGGTTTTGCTTGTGCAGAGGCAGTGTTTTTCTTCATTTCAGGATATGCCACGCGAGAATGATAGATCGTTGCAAGGCGTGATTTAAAAGCATTCTTTATCTTCTCCACATCCTGGAAAGATATAGGCGCCTCTTTCAGCAGTCCCTCCTGAAGCTGAGAGTCAATAATCTTATCGACAAGATTGTTGATTGACTGCTGGCTATAATCTTTAAGGCTTCTTGATGCCGCCTCCACAGCGTCTGCCATCATCAGTATGGCGGTCTCTTTGCTTTGAGGATTGGGACCCGGATATTGAAATTCTGCCTTGTCGATAACCTTATCGGGATTTTCGTTTACGGCAGTATTGTAAAAGTATTTTGTAAGTCCTTTTCCGTGATGTTCTGAGATAAATTCCTTAATTACATTCGGGAGATTGGATTTTGAAGCGAGATCGAGTCCTGAGGTAACATGAGAGATAATCTTCTGCGCGCTCGTTTCGGGAGCAAGTCCTGCGTGAGGATTCACACCGTGTTGGTTTTCCGTAAAGAATATTGGCCCGGACAGTTTCCCTATATCATGATAGAGCGCGCCGGTACGCACAAGAGTCGTGTTCGCGCCGATTGCTCTGGCGGCATCGGCAGCAATGGTGGAGACCTGGATTGAATGCTGGAAAGTGCCAGGAGCCTCTTCCGAGAGCCTGCGCAGCAGGGGACTGTTTATATCGCTGAGTTCCACAAGCGTAACGGTGGAAGTGAATCCGAAAATCTTTTCTATGACGAGGATAAGGATATATGCGAAAGATAGGAGCACGGAATTTATGGCGAAGGTTCCGATTGTCTTCCACGCGAAGAGGGAGAGATTTCCTGAAGATATAAGTGATATTGTGAAATATGTAATGCCGTAAGCGATGAAAGAGAGCACGGCAGTGCGCAGTAGTTGAGAGCGGCGGCTGAGATGGCGAATGCTGAATGTAGCGACCAGCCCGACCGTAAGCTCCATAAAAATAAACTGGAATTGATATGTAGCCACGAGAGCCGAAAGGAGCACAGTGGTTATAAGGGAGAATATCGCGGTGCGAGAATCGAAAAACACCATTATGATGATTGGCACGGCAGCAAAAGGAACTACATAAATGCCATTTGCAAAGTATTCAAACATCAGGATGGCAAAGACGGCGAACAGGGTGATGAAGGTCATAAGGAAAGTCATCTTCCTGACGGATGCAAAGAATCGTGTCCGATAGATCATCAGGAAAGTATATAGGAGAGCGATGATAATGATGATATACATGACTTCTCCAATCAGGAAGTAGGTATGGCTTGTCTCCGACTGACGCGAAATAAGCATCTCCTGATATGTGTTGAGATTTGTAAAAATCTGAGGGGTTATAATTTCCCCACGGTCGACAATACGCTGACCTTTCTTAATCACACCGGTGGCGCCGATTACATTCAGGTATTCCTGGCTTCTGTATTTATAATCCGTGGCGGAATCGAGTTCGATATTAGGATTAAGGCATATATTGAGGGCTTTTCCGATTTCGGGAGATAGTTTTCCGTTTTCCTGATGTGTTTCGTGGGAATATATGGAATCAATTCTCCGGAATGCTTTTGCCGGGGAAGCCATTTTGGAAGCATCAAGCGCCACCACAGCCTTGTTGTTGTTGTCATCCTCCACAAGACGCAGGGTATGTGTTCCCCCTTTGCCATCCACAAGGGTGTAGAGATTAGGGTCAAGGATTCCGTTGGAATATGCTTCTCTGAGGAGATTGACGAGTATGCCGCGTTCCACGACATTAGTGTTTGGGGCAATAAGGGAGGCGAAGCGTTCTATATTCGTGTGTTCCACTTTCGTGTCTCGCTTCACGAACGGAATGAACACCCTGTCGATGCTGTCGCGCATTGAGCGTGCGGATATGGAGTCGCGCATGATGGGCATATCGAAATCGGCGGTTAGGAGAGGGTATTTCCACGGCTGGTTAAGTTCATAGCTATAGCTTTGATGGTCAGTGCGGGGGAGAACAAGCACGATCAGAGCCACTGAAATGATAGCCAGTCCTAAACGGATGAGATTTATTCTTGAGAAAAAGTTTTTAGCCATATCTTTTCAAAATGAATTTTGCATCTTGTCAGGAGATGCGTTGAGCAAATTTAATACCCTTTATCCTTAGTATATCTACACATATTTCCTCCGCCATGTCGACATTCTCGACAATAGCGCTAAGTTTACACCGGAACAGATCTTCCGTAGCCTCAATGTTAAGGCTTCGCATATTATTGGATAATATTCGGGATATTGAAGCGGTAAGTTCTTCAAGTATACCTTTCCGGACGGATCCCTCTATGCTGATATTCACTGTAATATTCCCGGAGCCCTCATTACCGTCCTGATGTTCTCTCTTATCGGACGAAGAGGAATTTTTATTATTCTTTTTCCTTAGAGAGAAGGGGTTGCGCAGGAGTTTGCGCCATAAGGAGCTTCTGCGCGAGCGAATGTCGGTGAGTTCTTTTCCAGAGAGATTGATTTCATCGTTTGCAAGCATAAGGAAAAGCTCGTCGCGAGTTTTCAGCCGATAGTTTGCAAGCACTTTAGTTATAAATTCGTTTGAAGGTTCTATCCCTTCGCTCTCCATAAGGTCGTTAAAAATCACGTTGCCTCGCTTTATAAGCTGGCGTTCATCCTTACGTAGAATGGTTTTGATTCTTGTTCTGGCTTTTGCTGAAGTGCAGTATTCAAGCCATTCCTGTTGGGGTGTCTGGGAATCGGATGTGATAATCTCCACTTGATCGCCGCTATTGAGCTTATACGAAAGAGGCACAAGGCGGTGGTTAATTTTTCCGGCGATACAGTGGGTGCCTAACTGAGTGTGAATGGCGAATGCGAAATCAAGCACTGTGGCCCCTGCGGGAAGAGTGATGAGGTCGCCTTTGGGAGTAAAGACATATATTTCAGATGCAAAGAGATTCAGCTTGATGGTGTCGAGAAAATCAATAGCATTCGGTTCAGGATGGGCAAGGATATCCTTTATAGTGTTCATCCAGGAATCGAGTTCGCTCTCCTCCTCCCTCACGCCGCTCTTATATTTCCAATGGGCGGCATATCCCAGCTCAGCGATCTCGTCCATTTTCCTTGAGCGAATCTGCACTTCAATCCATTTCCCTTCCGGACCCATGGCGGTCAGATGGAGGGCACGATAGCCGTTCGCCTTCGGCGCGCTGATCCAATCGCGGAGGCGGTCGGGGTGAAGCCTGTGTCCCTCGGAGAAGAAAGTGTATATCTGCCAGCACTTGATCTGTTCGAGAGCGTCATCCTCATTCTCAAAAATTACCCTTACGGCATACACATCATAAACCTCCTCAAAAGGGATATTTTTGTTGCGCATCTTGTTGAAGATTGAATAAGCACTCTTCACCCGCGCCTTTATTTCATATTTAAAGCCGGCATCATCAAGTTTTTTACGTACCGGTCCCACAAATTTTTCGACAATCTCCTCACGATGGTCGGCACCCTCGGAAAGTTTTTCCATAATTTCAGCATATTTCTGAGGATGCTCATATTTGAAAGCAAGGTCTTCAAGCTCGAGCTTTATTTTGAACAGCCCGAGCCTATGGGCGAGAGGAGCATAGATGTAAAGAGTTTCGCCCGCTTTCTTAAATTGTTTTTCAGGACTTACCGAATCGAGAGTGCGCATATTGTGAAGGCGGTCGGCGATTTTTATGAGCACTACTCGAATGTCGTTTGACATTGAGAGCAGTAGCTTTTTGAAATTTTCCGCCTGCATCGACGCCTTGTCTCCAAAAATTCCGCCGGAAATCTTCGTTAGTCCGTCAACAATTTCAGCAATTCTGTCGCCGAATGCATTCCTGATGTCTTCGAGAGAAAATTCTGTGTCCTCCACGACGTCATGTAGCAAAGCCGCGCATATTGAGGTGGAGCCGAGTCCAAGTTCGGATATGACAATCTGTGCGACAGCTATAGGGTGCAGGATATAAGGCTCTCCGCTTCTTCTTCTCACTCCCCGATGCGCCTCTTTTGCGAAACGGAATGCACGTTCAATAATTTCCACCTTCCGGCGGTGGTTGCTGGCAAGATAAGCCCGGAGAACATCCTGATAGGCGTTCTCTATGATGAGGTCTTCCTCGGCAGGAGAAATTGAATTGAATCGGTTCATGGCATTTCAAAATATCCACAGATTAGTGAAATAGCGCTGAAAGCGTACAAAATTAACTAAAAAAGGGAAAAGAGGCAACAAAAGAGAATAAAAAAACCGCTCGCCTCACGGCGGACGGCCTTTCCCTGTCCCTGATTCCGGGTCCTGTCCTCGAACGAAGCCAGGACCCGGCTTCCGTATCAGGGGGCAGTAATTAGAAATTACTAATGTATATAACCCAAAATTTAGACAATTATGTTTTACGTATAGTTGACATGAAAACGTAAGAATATTCTCTCCGCTAAGAGAGAATATTCATTGAATGTTTCATAATTAAAACGTTTGAGAAGAGATAAATATTAGTTGATAAAAGTTAAGTATGTGTAAAAATAAGTAAAACCATTTCTTATATAAAAGTCGGGCAATTACCTTTTCCAAAGACTGAAAGGGAGGTTTGCCATAGTGACGGCAGCGGCAGCGGCTTCCGCCCCTTTGTTGCCGAGCGTTCCTCCTGCTCTGTCAAGCGCCTGCTGCAGATTGTCGACAGTAAGGACTCCGAAAATCACCGGCGCCTTCCCTTTGGCATTAAGGGCAGCCGTTCCGTCAGCCACAATCTTGCACACATAGTCAAAATGAGGAGTATCTCCCCTTATGACACATCCGATTACAATCACGGCAGCCGGGGCAGCATTCTCCATGACCACCGCCGCCGCATTCACGAGCTCAACCGTGCCGGGCACTGAAATAAGGCGAATGTTGGAGGAACTGACTCCCGCTTTCACCAGCACATCGGCGGCAGCGTCGCGCAAGGAATAGGTAACGTCGGGATTCCAGTCGGCAGTGATTATATAGAAAGGAGCCTTTTGCTCGGCGCAAAGCTGAGGAATTTTCAGTTCATCTCCATTAGTGTTCAGAATCGTCGACATTGCTTCCCTCCTTTTCTAACTCATCATTAACTTCTTCCTCATCTTCGTCGGTCTTCTCGGAATGATCCTCTTCAGAGGAAGATTTCTTGAATTTTGATTTAGCTGCGAGAGTTACTTTCCTCATGAATTGCTTCCATGAATTTTCATTTGTAGATTCCGCCTCCAGCACATTCTTCAGGGATATGATCTCCTGTTCGAGTTCCACTATTTCAAGGGAAATGGCATGAGGGAGAATTGCATCAAGGAGCCGGAGGGCGCGTGGACGCATGGTCTTTATCCTCATCATGATCTCAGCCATTTCGATAGTCATCTTAACCTCTTTGCGTGTAACTCTTCCGGTACGCTTTTTAGAATACTTTATCGCTTCGGCATAAAACTTCAGGGCACCCCTTATATCGCCGGTAGATGCGAGCAGCTCACCGACATTGCGGAGAGTGTCAACAAGCTTGTCGGTAGCGGCAGCCACTCCTGAACTTACTTTCTCATACAGAGCGCCTGCATTCATCTGCTGTTTTACGAGGAGATCGAGCGCTTTTTTACGCGAGCGCAGGATGCGTGTTGAGAGTTCCATGGCAAGAATATGGAATTTGCCGAATCTCTCCTCATCCTCTTTGACAAGATTATCAAGCACTTTGAAGAGAGTGTCAAGTTCCTTTTCGCTCTGCTTGTAGTCCTTGAGAGCGAAATGAATTTCAGCCAGATCGAAGATAAGGGAGACGAGCAAAGCCCGAAACTCGATGTTGTTGAAATCGGAAAAATCTCTCATAGCCCGTAGTGCGGTAACGGTACGCTCCATAGCGTCGAGCCATCTTTCCTGTTCGGCGCAGAGAGCGGCGGCTTCTCGACAAGCGATAGCTTCGTTGAGAATCAGGAGGTCGGGAGAAGTTTTGTCAAACTTTCCGAGATTCAGAGGCATTTCAATTTGAGTCATGACAATAGTTTTATTTTAGATTTGTGTCCGAGGTATCCTCCGTGGTGTCGTTTTGCATATTCCTCCACGGTGAATCCGATATTCTCCATCACGCTGATCACGAGGAGATCTCCCATCACTGTCATTACAGTGGTGGATGTTGTAGGAGTCATTCCGAGAGGACACACTTCAGGAGCGCCGCCTGTGAAAAGGACAACGTCAGCCGCTTCTGCAAGCGGGGAAGAGGAGTCGCCCGTTATCACTATAAACGGAATTTGAGGATATAGGTTTCGCGTAAGTTCAATCAATTCCAGAATTTCGCGTGTTTTTCCCGAATTGCTCAGCAAGAGGAGCACGTCGTCGGGCTGAAGGATGCCAAGATCGCCATGCTGTGCTTCTGAGGGATGGAGGCACACGGCGGGAGTGCCTGTGGAGCAGAACGTTGTGGCTATATTCATGGCGATCTGTCCTGCTTTTCCCATTCCGGAGGTTACGAGCTTGCCGTGTCGATGATGGACGTGTTCTAAAATCAGATTCACAGCATCGTCGTAGGCAGAGGAGAGGGGAATATTCCTCACAGCCTCCGCTTCCGCTTCCAGGATCTTTTTGAGATGGGTCGTGGAGTCCGACCCTGTAGTTGTTGCCATATCTTATTGATTGGATTTTTTGAGATTCTTAAATGATTTATGCTCAAATTTTTCAAGCAGTTCACGCCATTCGTCAGGCACGGGCGTTGCAGTCTGTGTCTTTGCGTCGAAAGTAACCATTACCGTCTCGCAGACCGATTTCACCGCTCCGCTTCTTTTCTCGCGAATCATCTGCAGGAGCCGGAAACTTTTTTCAGAGACCGATAGACATGTGGTCAGCACTTCGATCTCCTCCCCAAAGAAAATGGGGGCGATATAGGCGCAATTGACATTGGCTATCACCGTATCAACATTTTTCCAGTCTACCTGCTCCCCCTTGACAGCGGTGAAATAATGGGCTTTTCCTGTGTCGTAGAAGGTAAAGTAGACTGTGTTGTTGACATGCCCGAGCACATCCACGTCGTTGAACCGCAGTTGCACGGGTGTCGAATGGCGGAAGATATCGGGATTGGGCAATTCGTTTGGATTCATGATATAAAACGTATCTCAATTATTGTTTCTTTCCCTATTTCACGATTTATGGCCTCCCGCAGGCGGCTGCGGTTCATTGCCAGTTCATGCCTTAAAGCCGCATCCGGCACTCCCACACACATCACCCCCTCCTTAACAAACGGGCGGCGGCACAATCTTGCCAGATCAGCGCCCAGGATAACTTGCCACAGTTCTACCGCCCGGCATTCATCAAGGCGGGTGTGCATGCAATTTTCCTGAAGAGCAAGGCGCAGGATGTCGCCTATGCTTTGTGATTCAGTTCTTTTCAATTTCTTAGAACTTCTTTTATATCTTTTGAAAACTAATTTTTGGAGAAATTGCCGTTCTCTACGTGGAGCAGCAGATGGTCGCCATGAAGTCCGGAGAGAATATCATCGAGATGTTTCCGGTTGGTGTCGGTGATAAAGATTTGTCCGAAAATCTCGGATGATGTAACCTCGTTCATTATGCTCTCCACCCTCGATGCGTCAAGCTTATCGAAAATATCATCAAGGAGCAGGAGAGGGGTCATCCCTTTTGCCGACTTGAGGTAGTCGAATATTGCCAGGCGCAGCGCCACTGTGAAGGTCTTGACCTGTCCCTGGCTGCCGAGCCTTTTCAGGCTGTATCCGTCAAGTTTTGTTTCAAGATCGTCTCTGTGAACGCCTCCTGACGTATATCCCAAGACCACATCTTTATTACGGCGTTCGGCAAGCACCTCTTTCATGGATTTCCCTGTCAGCTGGCTGCGGTATTCCAGTTGGGTCGACTCACGATCGCCGGAGAGACGTGCATAACATTTTTCAACTTTCGGGGCTATGGCCTCCACCCACTCAGCGCGTGTGGCATGAATCAGCGCTGCCGCTTCCTCCATGCTGCTTTCCACCGATTCAAAGAGAAGGGCATCGCGCACTCCGGCACGCAACATGCGGTTGCGGCTTTCGAGTGCCCTGTTATATCTGATAAGAGAGGCGAGATATTCCGGATGTGCCTGAGAAATCACCATATCCATCAGTTTTCTCCTGTCTTCTCCCGGCCCGCTTACGAGCTGGGAATCGCCGGGGGTAACTGTTACGATCGGGTATCTTCCGATGTGCTCCGAAAATCGTTGATATTCCTTGCCGTTTCTTTTCAGGCTTTTCCCTCGCCCTTTCGTAATTCCGCATGCTATGGCATCAGCAGATCCTGTGTCGGAAAGAAATTCCCCCTTCACAATCAGCATCTCTTCCCCATGCCGGATCAAGGCATTGTCGGGGATAGGCGACATAGGACGCACCATGCTCAGGAAATGGATCGCTTCAAGGAGATTGCTTTTGCCCATTCCGTTCATGCCCAAAAGACAGTTCACTCCCGGAGAGAAGTCGAGAGTGGCTGAGGCTATATTCTTGAAGTTAAGGATGTCGATGTTATTGATAACCATAGTTGGGATTTAAGGGGTTGGGAGGTATCAGCTTTCGTCTTTCACTCCATAAGCGAGATCGCCGGCATCTCCGAGCCCGGGCACGATGAAACTTTTGGGATTAATGGCCGGGTCGATGGCAGCTGTCCACACAGTGGTCTTATCTTTGGGGAAGACATCACACACATAGTCTACTGCCTGACGGGAAGCAATTACGGAGGCGACATGCACCTTAGCCGGGGTGCCTTTTTTCAGCAACGCACGGTAACCGAGTTCCATGGAGCTTCCTGTGGCGAGCATGGGGTCGACGAGGATGAGTGTCTTGCCGTCGAGATTCGGAGTAGCCATATATTCCACCACCACTTCAAATTGGTCTCCTTTTTCACGATAGCGACGATAAGCGCTCACAAAGGCATTCTCCGCACGATCGAAGAAATTAAGGAATCCGTGATGGAAGGGAAGTCCGGCACGTAGGATTGTGGCAATGACTATTTTGTCTTTAATTTCTTGGCATACAGCCTCTCCGAGGGGAGTTGTTACCGTCTCGTCGGTATAGTCGAGTCTTTTTGAGATCTCGTATGCCATAATTTCTCCTATCCTTGAAAGATTGAGACGGAAACGAACGGGATCACTCTGAATCTTCACATCGCGCATCTCACGCAGATAGCGGCTTACAAGACTCGGAGTTGTTGCAAAATTAATGACTTCAATCTTATCCATAGTATTAGCTTTTACATTATCAATTTTTACAAATCCTGCCCTATCTTCTTGTAGGAAGAGCGAGCAGAGTCTCTTCAAGATCCTTTTTCAGTTGTCGGCGCAGCGCATCGATGCTGTTGAACTGTTGCTCATCGCGCAGGCGCTTATAAAACTCCAGACGTATGACGTGGCCGTAGAGATCCCCCTTCCAGTTTATGAGATGCGCCTCCACGGTAGGAGAGTTGCCACGCCGGATTGTAGGACGAACGCCGATATTGACCATAGCGTCAACATATTTGCCATCCGGCAGGCATGCCCTGGCTGCATAGACCCCTTTGCCGGGGAGGATTATGCCCGGCGAAGCCTGAATATTTGCAGTGGGGAATCCTATCGTGCGCCCGAGTTTGTTCCCTTCCACCACTCTTCCCGAGAGAGAGAATGGCCTGCCAAGCATTGAGCGCGTGCTCTCTATGTCGCCGGCTGCGATTCGCTTCCTTACCGCAGAGCTGCTTATCCCTTCCACGAAAGGGGCTTCTATCACCTCCATGCCTAATGACTCGCCGATTTTACGATAATCGGCGATGGAGAGATTGACTCCGTCACAACCGAAAGTATTGTCATAGCCCACCACAAGGAGCCTCACCCCATACTTGTCATGGAGCAATTTCATCCAGTCGGCTGCCGATGTTTCCCTCATTTTTTCGTCAAAAGGGAGCACCACAGGGGTAATTCCGTTCTTTTTAATAAGTTTCTCCTTCCTCTCAATAGAAGTGATTGCCATGGGAGCCCTTTCCGGGGCTATGAGAGAGAGGGGATGGCGGTCGAAAGTAATTGCCAAAGGTGTGAGTCCCCTCTCCTCCGCTTCCCGTCTGACAGTCGCGAGCACTTCGGCGTGTCCGAGATGCACGCCGTCGAAAGTGCCGACGGCGGCAGCGCTCTCATTCATTTCCCCTCTCCTCCAGGAGGCGGTTGCATACATTGAGCATGGAGTTGTCGCCATTGTTGTCAATCTGCACGGCATTCAGACCTATACTTCTTGCGGCGTTACAATTTGCCTCGGAATCATCCAGCATCAGTGTTTGGGCAGGATTGAGATGGTATCTCTCCACGAGATTTGAGAAAATCGCAGGGTCGGGCTTGCATGTACGCTCCTGAAATGAGACTACAATGCCGTCGAAATAGTCATTGATAGAGGCGCCTTCCTGTCTGAAATGACTGTCGATCCAATGGTTGAACATAATCGGATTAGTGTTGGAGAGCACGAATATCCTGAATCCGGCATCCCGGAGGCGGCGCAGCATCTCCAGACGTTCCTTGGGAATCCCTATGAGGAATTTTTCAAAGGCATTTCTGACATCGGTGGCAGTAGTGCCGGGAGCGCATAGAGGCATTATTTCATCGAAAAACTCGGAAGATGATATTTCACCTGTTTCCAATTGAAGGAACGCTCCTTTCTGGGCATATTTTCCTAACAGGAGATCTGCCTGGGCAACTCCGAGCAGCGAGAGAGCTGCTACGGCATTGTCGCGCTCAATATCAATCACTACGCCGCCAAGGTCGAAAATTATATTCTTGATATTTTCCATTTCTTTTTCGGAATAGGACAGGGGTAAGCATACTTTGCCCCCTGAAAGTTTTAATTTTTGCAAATTTAGTTATTTTTTTGTTTACTTCCCGACAAAATACTACCTTTGTGATTGTAAAAAGGGCATTGGATAGAAAAAGGGGATATTAAAGCTGAAAAGGAACATAAAAACAGTATTACTTATGAGTGAACAGAGAGCGATAGGCATCCTTACATCCGGAGGTGATGCGCCGGGTATGAATGCTGCGATACGTGCGGTGACGCGAGCTGCTATCTTTGCAGGGTTCAAGGTTTTTGGAATCAAGCGTGGCTACAGAGGTCTTATTACGGATGAGATAGAGGAGTTTTCCACTCAGAATGTCTCCAATATCATCCAGAGAGGCGGTACGATCCTGAAGACGGCACGTTGCAAGGAATTTACCACTAAGGAGGGACGTCAGTGTGCCTACGACGTATTGCAACGTCACGGCATCAGCGCTCTCGTAGTGATCGGTGGCGACGGTTCACTGACTGGCGCACGTATTTTCGCCAATGAGTTCCAGTTTCAGATTGTAGGTCTGCCGGGCACTATAGACAACGACCTCTATGGCACGGACTCAACAATTGGATATGACACCGCGCTCAACACCATCATGGACTGTGTGGATAAGATTCGCGATACAGCCACGAGCCATGAGCGTCTGTTCTTCATTGAAGTTATGGGCCGTGATGCCGGTTTCCTCGCTCTTAACGGAGCGATAGCAGCGGGAGCCGAGGCAGCGATTATCCCGGAGATCTCCACACAGGAGGATCAGCTTGATGAACTTATCGCCCAGGGTTTCCGCAAGTCTAAAAACTCCTCAATCGTTCTTGTAGCCGAATCTCCTACTACTGGAGGTGCAATGGGTCTTGCCGAGAGAGTAAAGCAGGAGTATCCGGATTATGATGTACGCGTAACTATTCTGGGACACTTGCAGCGCGGCGGTTCTCCGACGGCTTACGACCGAATCCTTGCTTCACGCATGGGTGCGGCAGCCGTAGATGCTCTCCTTGAGGATCAGCGCAACGTAATGATCGGCATCCGCAATGATGAGATTGTCTATGTGCCTTTTACCAAAGCCATCAAGAACGACAAGCCTATCAATCAGGAACTGATGTCGACTTTGCGCAGACTTTCAATTTAAATTAAAATAAAAATTGAAAGTTGAAAATTGAAAGTTGAAAATTAGGAATGCTGAAAAAGCTTAAGAAATTTAAGATTAAAGAGGGTGTATAAAGATACACTCTCTTTTTCGTAATGCTTGGGAGGGGATTGCTCCGCAATCCCGCTACGTAATAAACAATCCCGCTATGTAATAAACAATCCCGCTATGTAACAAAAAGGTAATCTTTTCTCTCAGTAAATTTGCCGACATAGCGGGATTGCGGAGCAATCCCCTCCCAAGCATTACGAAAAAAATATCTATTTTCAATAAAAAAAGAAAGGCGAGTCCTCCCGGATACGCCTTGAATTTAGTCGTTATGTGCAATAATTGATGTCGTGTGGGCGAAGATGGATTCGAACCACCGAAGGCATAAGCCA
>CAMWSM010000006.1 GCA_947176915.1 uncultured Porphyromonadaceae bacterium
AATCTTATAAATCTTATAAATCTTATAAATCTTATAAATCTTATAAATCTTATAATTCTTATAATTCTTATAATTCTTATAATTCTTAAATCTTAAATCTTAAATCTTAATTCTTCCCTCCCTGTCTATCTCAGCTTTAATGTTACGAAAGTCAAAGCAGCAAGCAGAAGGCCCACAATCCAGAAACGCACCACAATCTTCGACTCCGGAATAGGAGCGTGAGGAAAATTGATTATGCTTTTCACGGAGGGATCTCCCGCTTTCTGGAAATGATGGTGGAGGGGTGTCATTTTGAAAACGCGCCTTCCCGCTCCATATTTTCTTTTTGTAAATTTAAAATATGCCACCTGAATTATGACCGAGATATCCTCAAGGAAGAAAATGAGGCATAGGAGAGGGATAAGCAGTTCTTTCCTTATCAGAATTGCAAATACAGCCAATATGCCTCCTAAAGTGAGCGAGCCGGTGTCGCCCATGAACACCTGTGCGGGGAAAGCATTATACCACAGGAAGCCTACCAATGCACCGATGAAGGCTGCCGCATAAACTACGAGCTCCTCGCTTCCGGGAATGTACATTATGTTAAGATAGCCGGAGTAAATTATATTACTTCCCAAATAAGCCATGATTGCAAGAGCCACGCCTATAATTGCAGAAGTTCCGGCACACAAGCCGTCCAGCCCGTCGGTCAGATTGGCTCCATTGCTCACTCCGGTAACTACGATAATCACCACCAGGACGAAGACAAGCCATCCAAGCGTGGTGGCTGCATTTTTATCCTTAATCCAGCTCGTCACCCATTCGTAATTGAAGTTGTTGTTTTTCACAAACGGGATTGTGGTCTGGGGAGTTTTCTCATAATTTAGAGAGTGGACAATCTCTGTGGTATGATCCTCCGTGTTTTCAACCTCCATGTTCTCACTCATCACAATAGAGGGGGAGAGCCACATTGTGATGCCGACCAGCAAACCGAGTCCGACCTGACCTATGACCTTATATTTTCCTTGCAACCCATCTTTATTATGGTATTTAAGCTTTCGGTAGTCGTCAAGAAAACCTATGATGCCCATCCATATAGTCGCCACAATCATAAGGATCATGTAGATGTTAGACAGATTCCCTATCAGAAGACAGGGCACGAGAATCGACATGATGATTATGACTCCACCCATTGTGGGCGTCCCGGTCTTTTTCATCTGTCCTTCAAGACCTAAGTTGCGGACCACTTCCCCGACCTGCATTCTCTGCAGGCGCCGGATGATATCTTTACCGAAAATAAGGGCTATGATCATAGCCAGAGTGAAAGATGCACCGGCACGGAAGGTGATGTAATCCATCAGGCGTGCGCCCGGGAAGTCATATTCCTGAAGGAGTTGAAACAGCGCGTAAATCATTTTTTTCGGAGTCTTAAAAGAATTATCTTAAAGTAAATGCCTCCTTTACCTCTTCGCGATCGTCGAAATGATGACGCACGCCACACACTTCCTGATACGTCTCATGCCCTTTTCCGGCAACGAGCACTACACTTCCCGGTTTCGCCTTTCGCACGGCTTCACGTATAGCCTCGCGGCGGTCGGTGATGCAGATGGTCCGGTTGAGTTCCTCGCCATTGAGTCCCTGCCTCATCATCTCTATGATTGACTCAGGCTCTTCATCGCGAGGATTATCGCTTGTCAGGATGAGGAAATCACTTCTGCAGGCAGCCTCCTGTGCCATCATCGGACGCTTGCCGTGGTCGCGGTTTCCGCCGGCTCCCACAACGGTTATGATTTCACCTTCCGGGCCCACGATTTCGCGTATTGTGTCAAGCACGTTCACCAAAGCGTCCGGGGTGTGAGCGTAATCCACAATAGCAGCCACTCCGTCGGAGGACATGAAAGGCTGGAAACGTCCTGCCACCGGCACCAGACGGCTCATGTTGACAATCACCTCCTCAGGGTCGAATCCGGAAAGGATGGATGCGCCATATACGTCAGTGAGGTTGTAGGCATTGAAACGCCCTGTGAACTGCACCTCGACCTCACGTCCGTTGAGAGTCATGAGAGTACCGTCAAGACGGGTCTCGAGGACTCTCCCCTTGAAGTCGGCATCGGAGCGGAGGGAATATGTATAGACTTTTGCCTTTGTATTCTGCACCATGTACATTCCGCTCTTATCGTCTGCATTTGTGAGGGCGAATGCTTCCGGGGGAAGCATGTCGAAGAATGCTTTCTTGGCGTTCATGTAGTTTGTAACTGTGCCATGATAGTCAAGATGGTCACGGGTGAGGTTTGTGAATATTCCTCCTGCGAATAGAAGTCCGGCCACACGTTTTTGAGCCGTGGAGTGGGAAGAGACCTCCATGAAGGCGTATTCGCATCCCTCCGCCACCATTTCAGCAAGCAGGGCGTTAAGGGTCAAGGGGTCGGGGGTTGTGTGAGTGGCAGGGACAGCCCTGTCGCCTACATAGTTGCACACAGTGGAGAGCAAGCCTGCCTTAAATCCCTCGAGACGTGCCATTTCGTAAAGCAGAGTTGCAGTGGTGGTTTTTCCGTTTGTGCCGGTTACACCCACCAGTTTCAGGCGAGAAGAGGGATGTCCGTGCCATGCGGAGGCAAGTCTGCCGAGAGCGTCAGCGGAATCCGCCACCTGCACGTATGTAATTCCTTTCTCAAATGTTGATGGGAGGTCTTCGCAAACGATGGCGCCGACATGAGCACTCGCCACCATAGGGATATACTTATGTCCGTCGTTTGAAAGGCCCTTTACAGCAACAAAGAGTCCCCCTTTCTCCACTTTTCTGGAATCGCTTTCAAGGGAAGTTATATTTTTATCAGTTTCGCCTATTATTTTCAGTGGCTTTATATCACTGAGAAGGCTTGATAGCTTGGATGTCATATAGATAAATGTATAGCAGATGTTATTGTTTTCCGATTATAATGAGCCGGGGTCAGACCCGGAGGTTCAGCACCACTTTTGTGCCCGGAGCAATGCGTTGGTCTTTTCCTACGGATTGCGACACAACTCTTCCGGAGCCACGCAAGATTACGTCGATGCCCCGGGTCTCAAGAATCTTGACCGCACTGGGCGCGTCATAACCTATCACGTTAGGCATTACTCCCCGTTCTCCTTCTCCCTCGGCATTCGGCTTGACCCTTTTTGTGCGTTCAATGCCCAATGCTTTGGTGATTTCGCGAGCTGCCACTTTTTCAGAGGCAGCGATCACGGGAACTCCCGGCGTGCGTTCCCCGGTATATGTGGAGGTGTTGTTAAGCATACCGCGTGAGAACATCTTTACCGCCATGTTCTTCACCACCTGACCCGAAGTGCGATTGGCACTTGTTCCTGCCGGACCAAGCACGAGAGCCATACATGAGTAGCGGGGCTGCTCGTAGGGGAAGAACCCTGCGAAAGCATATCTTCGTTTGGCACGATTGTAGACACCCTTTTCCACAGGGAAAGCTGTTCCCGTCTTTCCCACGACTTCCACGCGATCGTCGCGCACTGCCCGGGCGGTGCCATGTTCTCCCCACACCACTTCACGAATGCATTCCCTGACTCTGCGGGCATTCTCTTCAGAACATATCCTTTCGCGGATATACTGAATCGGGAGGACGGAATCTCTTCCATCTTCAAATTTTAAGGCACGCACAAGATGCGGACGCACATATTTTCCGCCATTTGCAATGGCGTTGTAGATGGAGAGAGTGTAGAGCGGGGGTATCTCCGTGTTGTATCCGTAAGCCTGACGCGCGAGGTCAAGATGACGCGCTGTCATAGTGATGTTATTCCCTCTGCTGTCTTTGGGAAGAAGCTTCCTTACCCTCGGGATACACTCTCCGGCTATGCCGCTATTGATTTTTTCAAAGAATCCAATCGATGCGAGACGATCATAGTAGAGTGCAGGATCAGCTGCATATTTCCGGAAAATGACACGGGCGATGCCGGTGTTTGACGACATTTCGATCACCTGCTTCATGGTTTTGACTGATGGAGCATGAGGATCGGTGGTCTTCTGGAAGGGTGAACAGTCAACGATGTCATTGACACTCTTCACCAGTCCGTCTTCAAAGGCAATCATAAGCGAGATCGGCTTCATGACAGAACCCGGTTCGAAAGCCTGCACCGCACGGTTGAGAGCCTCTCCGTATGTTCCGTCGTCAAGCAGCTCGATATTTGAGATCGCCTTGATTTCTCCCGTTGCAACTTCCATGAGAATGGCAGTTCCCCACTCAGCGCCTGACTGCGAGCAGACATTCAGGAGTTCCTGTTCAAGCATGTCCTGAAGGTCGATGTCGATAGTGGTGTGTATATCGAAACCTCTGACAGCCGGAGTTGAGACCCAATTGCTTATTCCGGAGGTTAGAGCCACTTTCTTTGCCTCTCCGGGTTTGCCGTAAAGCAGTGAATCAAGGTCTTTTTCAAGACCGGAGTAACCATGAAATTCTCCCGTCTCGGAATTTTCATTTACTCGTCCGATGCTTCGGAACGCCATTCTTCCGTAAGGGTAAATCCTGACATTCTTCTCCTCCCTGTAGACGGGGATACGGGTTCCCTTCCCCTTGAAGTCTTTCAGATAAGGGAAGTTGCGTATCCTCTCAAAATCCTCGATTGTCTTTTTCTGAGCAATGCGCAAAGCGCGGGGACGCTTGTTGAAATCCTTCTCAAATTCCTTTTTAAGGCGCGTATGCCAGGAATACTTCTTAAAGGTGTCGGGATGTTGGTTGAGGTTTCTTACTCTGGGATAATGGTAATCGAGCGAATCAGCCAGAGAGTCGATTTTTGCCCAGGGGAGTCCGGCATCCTTAACCTTATTGTGGCGCAGGTCAAGCTTGACATCATACACTTTAAGATTGCAGGCAAGGATATTGCCGTTAGAGGCAAGTATGTTTCCCCTTTCAGGAGCAATCACCGAAGTTCGGGAGAGTTCCTTGTGGGCACGCTCGTTCCATTCGGGAGCCTCAATCACGGTGGTCTTGAAAAGCTTTGCCACCACTGCAATCGAGAAGGCAAGGAAAAGAATGGTTATTATGCCATATCGTGTTAGGATGTGGGTTTTATTAGTATTTTTTTTCTGTTTTGGCTTCGGAGTCATGATGCGTTGAAATTTTCATCCCTATTATTTATCTACCTCAAGTTCGTAGGGGGGAAGTTCCTGAAATATCAGACCCAGATTTTTCTCTTCCACCATACGTTTCATCTCAGTCTCACGGATGAGGGACATGTAAGCCGCCTTTTCCTGCAGTTTAGAACTTTCCGCCCGCTGCAGTTCTGTTGTCAGCCGCTTGATCTCCTCCATCTTTGTCTTTGTTTTATAGCGGAGTCCGATAAGAGCGAGAATAGCCACTACGAAAACCATCAGCAGCCAAGCGTTGCGTTTGAAAAATTCAAGAGATAGCGAACGGCCGTATCTTATGTCTGCCACCCAAACCGGGGCAGTATTCTTTTTTGAGGAGTTATCTTTTTTCTTTTCTTTGTTTTTAGCCATGTAGCGAGGAAAGTCAGTTTAGGAGTTAAATAAGGAATTTATCGAAGTATTGGCCTTAATTAAGCTGAGCCACTCTGAGTTTTGCGCTTCTTGAGCGAGGATTTCTTTCAATCTCCTCCTGAGAGGGTTCCACAGGCTTTCGGGTGATTACCTTCCACGGGGAGTTTATATTGCCGAAGAAATCCTTCTCCTCGACACCCTCCACATTTCCGGTTTTCATGAAATTTTTCACTATTCTGTCTTCTACGGAATGATATGTCAGCACAGCCAGGCGTCCTCCGGGACGTAGAATTTTACGGGCTGCGTTAAGGAACAATCTCAGGTCTGCCATTTCATCATTTGTCCGGATGCGGAGAGCCTGAAAAATTTGTGCAAGCTCTTTTTTCTCCTGCCGAGGATCAATGGCATTCTTTACGGCATCGACAAGTCGGAATGTTGTGTCAATCGGGGCATCCTCTCTCCCCTTGACAATAGCTTTAGCCACATTGCCCGGCTGTCGGAGATCGGCATATTTACGGAAGATATCCTTAAGGGTGTGCTCATCGGCGGCAGCAATGATGTCGGCGGCAGTCAGGGAGGCGTCGCGGTTCATTCTCATATCCAGAGGAGCGTCGGCGCGGAAGGAGAAACCTCTTTCCGGCGAATCGAAATGATGGAAACTTACTCCGAGATCGGCCATAATTCCGTCAACGGCTTCCACTTTATGAAAACGCATGAAATTTTCGATAAATCGGAAATTTGATAAGACGAAAGTGAAGCGTGGGTCGTCGATAGCATTTGCAGCCGCCTCTTTGTCGCGGTCGAAAGAGAAAAGATGACCTTCGTGCCCAAGGAGGGAGATAATGGCGCGTGAATGTCCGCCTCCACCGAAAGTGGCATCTATATATGTGCCGTTAGGCTTTATATTCAACAAGTTAAGTGTTTCGGGCAAAAGTGCCGGTATATGGTATGGTGTCTCAGCCATTTCAAAAGTCTTGCGAGGAAAAAATTTCAAAGTGTAAAGTTAGGAAAAAAAGCAAACATTATGTAAAAATAACGCGAAGAAAATTCAAAAAAAATTATTCAGGCTGTTTGGGAGATAATAAAAACGCGACCGATTCACATCGACCGCGTTTCTGAATTCTTTTTCAAACTAACCTAACATCATGAATTGTTTCTGTCTTTATAACGCGCCAGAATCAATTTGGTTTGGTCAGTTATTAATTTTTTTCAAAAAATCCCACGGCTCTTTCATTTAAGATTTGGATGCATACTCAAAAATTGTGCTATACTATAGCGGCAAGCGTGTAGTTTCTATAAATGTTAAATATTTGATTATAAATAAAATAAGCATTATAAAAATTTGGTTAAGTGGTGAATTATTCGTAATTTAAAGGGTGAAATTCAAACAATTATGAATAAAACAAAACCACTTAACCAAGTTCGTTCGATTGAGGATGATATGCTCAATCACATCACAAAATTACAAAATAAATCCATACAAAAAGGCAGTATTCTTGATAATGTGATTAATTTTGCCGCATCAGTGCCGGATTTCCGCAGATGCAACAAAGGAAACATCCGACACCAACTCAGCGACATGATCATTCTGATGATACTCGGACGGACCTGTGGGCATGTAGGACGTGCCGATATAATAGCGTTCGGCAGACACAATCAAAATAAATTCCGTAAAATGGGTGTGCTGAAGAATGGGATTCCTTCGGAGGCCACCCTTTGCCGGATAGAGAACGGTATTGATGATTTAGTCATGGCAGACAGGTTGCAGGAGTTTGTTAGGAATCTTCGTGAAGAACTGCTTAATTCATGCCGTGACAGGGAAATAATCTGTGTTGACGGCAAGGCAGAGCGTGGCACTGTTCAAGAAAACGGGCGTAATCCTGACATCGTATCCGCATATTGGTTTAACACCGGCATTACAATCGCAACGGAAGCATGCCGGGAAAAGAGCAATGAGATAAAAGCAGTCCCAATACTGATCGCCAAGATTGACCTATGCGGAAAGATTGTCACCGCAGATGCCATGTCGATGCAGAAGGATATCATTGAAAAAATCCGGAAGAAGGGAGGAGATTTCCTGATAGAGCTCAAAGCCAATCAACGCTCTCTGCGGTATGGGGTGGAGGACAGGCTCAAGCAACATACGCCGTTGTATTCATATACTGAGGGTCCTGAACTTGGTCATGGAAGAATCGAAACCAGAACCTACAACATCTATGATGGTCTTGAAATACTCGCAGACAAGGAAAAATGGGGAGGTAACATGACGATCATTGAATATGAATCACTTACAATAAAAAAGTCTACAGGGATACATACTTCTGAAAAACGGCTTTATGTGAGTAGCCTGTCTACGACCACGTCAAGGCTGGGTGCAATAGTGCCGCACCACTGGTCTATAGAGAGTATGCATTGGCGGCTTGACGTAAATCTTTTACAAGACAAGATTAAACGGAAGTCGTCAAGACCTGCCCGCAACCTCGATACTATTCAAAGAATTGTCCTTTCCATATTTTCCGTATGGAAAGGACGGCGCAAAAAGAAAGCCGATAAGCAAAAAGGTATGGCAGAACTAATGAGAAATATCTCGATGAGCTTTTCTCAGCTTATTCGCTTTTTAGCCCAAAAATGAAAAAAATAGAATTTTGATAAAAAGATAACTTTCTGAAATACAAATATAAAAAATTACCCGATTCGAACTGAACTGGGTAAGGGAGATTATGTCGTGATTTTAAGTTTAAATGAAAGAGCCGTGAACCTCCTCCTTGAGGGCTGCATTCATCTGCTCTTTGATCTCGGAGCGCTCCTTGGGATCAATCTCGGAGCGGAGTCCCGTGACGCGGTAATGATCTTCACGGATTCCGAGGTCGCGGCCCGCAAACTCGGTCTGCACCTGCGGGAGGGTGAGCGTGATGGTCTTCTAAGCCTCGTCAACCTTGACATCCTCCTCGGGCAGCCCGCTCAAATCGATATAGGCGCGAAGATAAGTGTTGTAGGAATAGGCTGCCTTGCGGTTGCCCACTTTCACGGCATCTATAAGGGCAGCACTCATCTGCTTCATTCCCTCGGCTTCGAGAGATCAATATCGTCGATCGTGGCCATCTTCGAAATGGTCATCTGCGCAAGCACCAGCTTATTGACCGACTTCACCTCAGAGAGGTAGTTTCTCTGCTGGTTCGCTTCCTCCTTCTGTTCGAAATACTGGCAACCGGTAAGCATAACCGAACTAATAAGAATAAAACTTAACAACTTTAATGATATCCTATACATTAATTATCAGATATAAAAAAGTTAAATGATTTGAATTTGGTGCGATTATCATGAATACATGAATATATATCCCAAAACTATGATTTCTCCCCTTTATTGTATATATCAGGGTTATTAGAGATATTAGAGTTATTCTCCGCCGCCACGGAGTGTCGGCGCTACTCTCTTCGCTCTCAGCTTCTGAAAACTGAAAACCGAAAGCTGAAAACTAATATCCACCGTAGCCGATATCTTTTTTCTTGAGGATGGCGGGAGGGTCGAGTTCCGCGCCTTCTACGATTTTCTTCATCACGCGGGCTATATTCTTCGCTAAGAGGATGCGACGCTCATCCCACAGGACTTTGTGCCATTCGATACGCAGAACGATGTGGTTCGCCTCAGGAGCGTTGATGTTGCGGAGCACCATCCGCTTGTTGGATGTGTCGTGATAGCGCTGATGATTCAAGTTGAGGTCGAGTTCCTCTTTCATCACTTTCGACATCTCTTCGTATATCTGCCTGTAAGTTTCCTTGTCATTTATGAGGAGATTTTCGCCATCGAGCGTTTCATCCCCACTCTTTCCGCCGACGGCGAAGTGCAGCTGTTCGGGATATTCCGGCTCAAGGGCACCGCTCGCCACAATCAGCGTCAAGGTCCATGCCCCAGGGCGCGATGCGAGCATCTCGAGGTCGGCAGCAAAATCCTTATACTCCTCCGCTTTGTCGTCGGGGTTGTTGATAAACACCGATTGATAAGGCGCGGCTGTGCCGATCTCACGCGAGATGTAATTGAAATTTCCTATCAATGCCACATAGAATGCGAAATTGCCGATGCCGGCGTCAACGTTGCTCGATGGCGACACGATCGTGATTCTCGATCCGCGATCGATGCAGAGTCCATACGGACGGTTGGTGATGAAATGCTCCACGGCGAGTTCATCCGTAGCCATTTTCGCCTTGGGTATGGTCGTACCCGTACTGACAAGCCTGAAGCGTGGTGATTCCGATTCATTGACGGCATCCACAATCTCATCCAACTTCAATCCGAGCCTTGCCTGAAGATAATTGAATGTCTTGAATGGGGGTGTCACCTGAAATCTGCTCGGGCGGTCGAGCTTGCGCTGAAATGCGCCGTGCAGTTTGGCGGCGTTTTTGGTCACGTTGGCGCGGTTGGCCTCTTTCTCGAGAGCCTCCGTAAAGCCGGCGCCGATAATACCGGCCGGCACAGCCACGATGGCGATTCCGAGCAGACCCACGATGCAGGCAATGACGCGGCCAACGCCGGTGATGGGAGGTGTGTCGGCAAACTGCCCGGGGTCGCCGATATATTGCGCGAAAGCCCAGATCACGGAGATAAATCCGTTCTTATACACATCCGGCTGCGCATCATGCTCGCAGAAGAAGAGCACAAGGCTAAGGATAATGGTAACGACGATGAGAAACTGCATCGAGACGATCAGCTCGCGGCGTTTCTCCTTGATGGCATTGCTCAGAAGAGAGAAGGATTTGGAATAACGCCCTATGCGCATCGTGCGCACCACGCGCGCGGTCCGCAGCAGCTTGAAAGCGGCCACAGGGAGCGGAAAAATCCATTGGAGATAGAAGGGGAAAGTGGAAAGGACATCTATAGCTCCATAGAACGTGAAGCAGTATTTCAGACGTCCTTTCCATCCTTTAAAGGCAGGGTTGATGCAAGGAGCGACCCAGATGCGCAGCGAGACCTCGATGGTGAAGAAAATCAGGGTGCCTATATCCACCCATTTCAGGAATTTTCTCAACTCGGGGTCAAGATCGAAAGTAGACAGGAAGATCTCTGTCGTGCTGACAAGAATCATCACAATGATGAGCCAGTCGACGATGTTGTGCCATTTGCGTGTATGCAGGTTGTCGTCAAACACACGCGCCAGCTTAATCTTAAACGATTCGTCGTTTCCTTCTTTCATTTCTCGCATCTGTATCAATCCTTTTTCAACGGTTTGTGATCTTCAATTACAACTTGACAATGTCAAAGTTGGAAGCATAGCAGTAAGATTCGGGAAGGTCTTTCCCGAATGTCTGCTTGATTGCGGCTTTGATCTTGTTGGCATCTACTCCTGTGCCATTGGCTGTGAGCACCTGGAATGTTGTGCCTTTGGGAATGTCGTTAGACCCGATTGTTCTTTTCGCTGTAAGCTTGAATGCTGGCATAATTATAATTTTTAATGGTTAATGAATAATGTTTAATGATTTTATATTTAAGTGCACCGCCGCCACGGAGTGTCGGCGTTACACCTGAATGTTTTATGCGAACTGGATTACGATAACGCCCTCTTTATCGTGGGATACTTTCTGGAGCACGAACGGCAACGCCAAAGTTCCTGTGGGGCTGAAGATCCCTTTCTTACCCTCCTTGTCCACGGTAATGAGCGTGCCGAGATTGTAAACACGGTTCTCAAAAGTTTCATGAGCCACACCGTCTTTGGTCACGAACGTCCACATCGGCTGCTTGTCGACCTTCATGCTAACTAAGGCGCATCCGTTTTCAAAATTCTCTGCCTCTTCAAACGTGGGTTTGATGGCGATGTGCCCCTCTGTATCGAGATACCCTAATTTTCTTCCGACTCTGAACTTGATCATCCCCTCGGCGGGTTCATAAACGTCAAGATTTGCTACGGGTTTGGTGAGTTCTTTGCCGTCGTGATTGATGAGAATGGATTTATCATTGTTCAAGACAATGGCATATCCATTCTTAAAGTCACGATAGATCTGGTCGTAAGCCGGAGTGATCACCCATTCGTTTTTATCGTTGATGAATCCCCATTTGCCATCTTTCTTGGCTCCGATTAGTCCTTCCGACATATTCTCAATAGAATCATATTCAGCCGGAATCACCCATTGACCCTTGTTGTTCAGAAGACCATATTTTCCCTCGCTCATAGCTCTAACCGTTCCGTTGTCCTCAAAAGCATTGATCCGATCAAATACACAGGGCGTGATCTCACTTCCGTCCAAACCGAGCAACCCGGCTTTGCCATCTTTATTTTCCACTACGATCACTCCCCCGTTTTCATCCACACGGCACGATTTGAACTCGTCGGGATTGACTATAAAACGGCCGTCGGTAGTCACCACACCCTCTTTCTCCCATTGCTCAACGGAAATTCTGACAGGTAGACCTTCAGTGCGCGGGGTGTCGATATAGTAGAACTCAGGCTTGATGATCTTTTTACCCGAAAGGTCATAGACACCATCTTTGTCATCCTTGCTTACCTTTACCAATTGGGTGATTCCCCACTTCTCCAAATTATCAAATTCGCACGGCAAGATGAAATTGCCCGACTCATCAAGCAGTCCATATTTATCGTCCTTGATAGCGATCATATAGCCATCCCAAGGCTCATCGTATTGGAACCTGAACTTTTCCACCTTGTCGCAGATCTCGCGTCCGGTTTTGTCGATGATAAAGGTGCGCTTATCTTTTGACACCCTTGCGAAATTTCCGGAGAACTTTGATCCGCTGTCATATTCAAACGGGAGGGCGATGTTTCCATTTGTGTCAAGATAACCGCATTTGCCGTCCTTAATTGCTCCGGCCAAACCCTCGCTAAAGTCTCCTATTTTGCTATATACAGGCTCAATGACGACGCCATCCTCACTGATGATGCCAGAGCCTCCGGGCGTTACGGAGAAATCATAATATACCTTATCTCCCACAGTCCGGCGTTCGGAGGCCGCGTAAGGCATGAAAGAGACTTTATCATAAATCAGCGGGAGCACCACCTTCCCTTCGCGGTCGATAAGGCCGACCTTATTCGCTTTGGTCACGATGGCATATCCGGCTCTCCAGAAATCACCTTCAAGGCTCGGGGCAACATAGTCATATTCGGGGGCAATGACCATTTTGCCGGTTTTGTCGATAAACCCGACTTTCCCGTCTACTCTTACTGACGCAAGATTATCTTGGAATGAGAAGGCAGATTCATAGACAGGCTCGATCACCATATTCCCCTCCATGTCGATGAAACCGTATTTGCCGTTTTTCACAACGCCTGCCAATCCCTCGCGGAAAAACGGGGCTGAGGAGTCCTCATACTGAGGGGCGATCACGATCTCCCCTTTTTCATTTATAAAGCCCCAGCGGCTGTCAACGCGCACAGCAGCGAGGCCACCGTTGAAGTCGGCGATATTCTCATATATCGGCGCCACAGCCACGGATCCGTCAAGGCGGAGGAAGCCATATTTCCCATCTTTTTTAAAGATTGCGAATCCATTCTGCGGGTCGCGGATGAAATCGTAAGCGCTGTCGCCGAGAAGATTCCCCTCGGCATCAATCAGTGCATACAGCCCTGAATTGGTCGCTGCAAACTCCTCCCATTTCTGTAGACGCTCGTCTACAACAGGTTTAACTTTCTTTGCCATCTCGTTTCGTTGTATTTGTTACATAATTAATAATTCAATCGGATGCCAGTATCCCCCCGATCGTGGCACTCAAATCGCTTATATGTAGCGTTTTCTCAGCCGGGAAGAACGCGACGTTGCGGTAAACCCGCGAATACATCTCATAATCCTTTTCATGATCGGCGCTGAAAAAGGCGTAAGTGTCGCGGATGGTCTCGGGTGTGACCCAATTGAGGTCGTTGAGTGCGACCTTCGGGTTTATAAGGATCTTCTTCTGCCGCTTGTAAGAGATAAGAATAGTGGCTGTGTTCTCAATCCCTATCACCCATCGGGGATGATCTTTTCTGATCGCATCACGAATAAACTTCTTCGGAGCCTTCCCGGAGTTATAATAATCCGTATTGGTGTAGACCTTGCCGCCGATCTTCTGACACTCGTCTTCCTCGAACATCTCAGAGATCATAAAGCCGGTCTGGATATCCAAAGTAGGATTTTCCTCCTCCCAATACTGGAGGAAGAAAACTACATCTACATCGTTCATTTCACCTTCGGAATCCAACCCCAGATACCACCGGCGGTGAGAAGCACCTCCGCATAAACAGGCTCTAAGATTACCTTGCCCGTAGCGATTTCCACTACACCAAACTTGCCGCCGGGAGCCTGAATCTTAATCATGCCGCTAACGGGTTTATCTACCACACGAGCCGGGATGACCACCTGCTCGCCGGTGTTGACGTTCAGAATCTTAGGCTCATTTTCGTCAGCATTGTTAACGAAATAATAACCTTCGCCTAAAGGCGAAACGTGAGGAAGATTAGTGGCTACAACTTCACCGGTCTTGTTGATGATGCTGTAATCATCTCTCTTACCGCTGATAGCGAAGCCTTCGCCGAATGCCCATCCGCGGGCATCGATGGAAACCTTCACCTGACCCTTTTCGTCGATATAGATGGTCTTGTCATCCTGATAGAGATTAAGCAGACCGTCGGAGAATTCAACCTGGTTGATATATGAGGCCGGAATATTCCATTCCTGCGCTATGAGTTCTTTTCCGTTGTGGTCGATCACACCCCATTTCTTGCCCTCGGACGATACGAGAATCATTTCGGGGAATATACCCGCAGACTTGCCTTCAAAGATGGTGGTGCCGTCAGGACGCTGGATCTTGATTCCATCAAATCCTTTCTTTATGTAAAGAAGCCCATGCATATAGTCAAGGTTCAAATATTCGACCTTAACAATAAAGTTGCCTTTCAAGTCAGCGATGCCATACTTGTTCCCCTTTTCAAGCTCCATATAACCCTCTTCCCGGTAGAGATGAATACGGTCATACTCAGCGGGGAGAAGCCAATTGCCGGATGCGTCTACCACACCTTGCTTCTCACCTGAACCAACCACTAAGATCAGACCTTCGGTATCGTCGAAATCATAAATCTCGTCATACTTCGGCTCAACCACAACCTTGAGGTCCTGATTAATCAATCCATATTTCTCGTCTTTCCCGATGGTGCAGTATTTCTTAACGCCATCCATGCGGCCAAAGCCCCCTATTGAAGAATACTCAGGTTCAAGCACCCAATTGCCTGACAAATCAATGATACCTACTTTCCCTTTCTCTTCGCACGCCACGGCCACATTATTGTAGAAGTTGTCGAGACGGATATACTTTGGAGCGACAACCACGTTGCCTTCCAGGTCGAACGCGCACTCTTTGCCGGCATCCAGATCCTTGGCTATGATGCGGCCGTCGTAAACATCATTGACGTTTGTATATTCTTCGAAATTGAACAACTCCTCACCCTGCTGGTTAATGAAGCCATAGTCCGTATCTTTGGTAACCTTATTTTTCTTGGATACCATAAACACGTCTCCTTGCTTCTCTATGCTCAACCAGTCGGCCGGGGTGATCATCTCACCTTTGCTATTGACTATTCCCTTTTTCTTCCCTTTATAGAAGGCGCAGTACTCATCGCTAAGATAGCACATTTTTTCAACGCCACTGTAGAAATCGGATTGCAATTCTCCGTTAATTTCCGAGAGCTTCTCGCCTTCGCGACTGAACGTCACGACACGATCCTTGTCAGGATCAAATTTGACTGTTTTTTTCTTTGCCATGATTGATTTATTTTTAATCGGCTGTATTACTACTTAACCTCACTCCCATTCTTCTTCCAGAGCTTCCCAGATCGTTTCGCTGCTGATCTCGCGCTCCGACTCTACGTCAAGCTCGATATCGTATTGCTTGCCGTCATAGACCACTCCGGTGTTGATCTCCAGCTCTGCATTGGGAACTACAAATTCCGAATACATAAAATGCAGTTTCTTGGGGTCGAACTTCTCACCCTCCTTGATTTTGATGGTGATGTAAGCCGGAACCTTTGTCTGGATCATTTCAATTCGGCCTACACCCTCCTCCTCGGCTTCGTAGAGATCACATCCGCCAAAGTCAAAGACCTCATCAGGCTGTTTGCCATCATACTGAGCATAAGCCGGGTCGATGAATTTCTCGGCGTCCGAATCGTAGATATCTTCGGGCCATTCGTAGCTTGTGATCTGGTTTCCGAAATCCCCGAGGGAGTATTCGGTCTCCTCATCTCCGTCTTTCACTTTGATTTCGAAGTATTCGCTATCCCTCATAGCATTGTAGCACTCAGAGAAATCGTCGTCGATGTCATACACATCCAGACGGCAACCCTCTCCGTAGAGCTGGATTTCTATCTCTTTCTCCTTCGCATTAGCCGGAGCGGCATTCTCATCCCTCTTATAAGAGAGGTATTCCTCCATTTTCGCCTTTGTCATTCCGTTGGGGAGTTCGGAGGCTACGGCAAGGGTAATGCCGTCAAGCACCTTGACCCAGTTGTCTTTGGTATAGACCTTGACTTTCAGGTTGAGGTCGTTCTGAAATGCCTCCTCGAACTTGCCGACAGTGCGGCTTGTGCGACATTCCAATTCCCCTTCCTTTGCTCCGAGCGACACTAATGTAGCATCGTCGGCCGCCTCACTGCGCCCCTCATAGACGCGGAGCACACCGCCTACCTCTTTGCCGAACTGATCCTTAAGTTCGGCGACCGTGGTTGTTGCTGTGATTATGAATTTTGCCATAACTCTTTTTAATGTTAAATGTCTAATGTTTAATGATAAGCCTCCTCTCACCTCTCACTTATTAGAATAAATTAACAAGATAATGCAAAAAATTTAGTGCATAGCGAAATTTTTATTCCTGTGGCACGATGAGTATGTGCGGACAGGCTTTGGAACCCTCCGAAAGATACCCGGGATTCTGACGGCTGCGCGCCCCAATCTTATAATCGGAGAAAGAGAGAGTGGTGTTGAACGGAGTCGGCACCTCGTCCTCTTTTCTGAGCGCATATTTCACCAGATACTGTATATCTTCCTTATCTTCAGAGTCGGGAATCCTGTCGATGTTGTCAAAGATGATGGAATCTGCATCCTGCACAATCCGGCACAGCGTCAGGTAATCAATCGGCCGGGAGAGATCGATGTAAAGGGCACCGTTTTCTTTAGCTACTTTTAAGAGATCGATTTCGCGCTGCGGGTCGACAAGCAGCACAGGAGCATAACCATCGCTGAAAGATTTTGAGAAATCCTTTTCAAGCCGGTTAATCGTCTCCTGTGCCCTGACAAGCTGGCGGTCAAGATCTTCTGAGTTGAGAATAGACATAGCTTATTTATCGGGAAAGATTTTCACAAAGCAATTATCGCCGGCATACATATCCCACTCCACGGGATAGGAATGGCGCAGGTCGATCGATTTGTAGCTCGAATTCTCCTCAACGGCGCATGATTCTATCGTGCCGTCGGCGATACTGAATTTTAACCCTTTGTCGGCAAGCAGGTTGGTATTTCGGGTGTAAACAATCTCGCAGATGAGAAGACCGAGATGTGTTTCCTGATATTTTTCAAGGTTCTGCAGATCCTTATACACCGAGTAGCGGGCATCGGTGACCGCCGCATTCTTCTTATGGAGGAAGCATTTCAATTCAATAGCGGCCGAGGCAACGGTCTCTGAATCCTTTTCGAATTCAATCCAGATATCGGCTCGAGCATTCTTAGGACTCTTCTCCGTTCCTGCGTCCTTCTGCACAGCCTCCAGTCTTATAGAGAAATGCTCATCCTTGGCAAATTCGTTGACTTGCCCTAACTGAAGGAGGATATTGCTCAAAAACAACTGCATCGAGGCTTCGTTTTCGAGGGATATCACACCTCCGGCCACCTGCTGGCAGAAGATTTCGTAACCTTCGTCGATAATCTTCCGAAGGCGCTGGGCGGGCGAAAGAATTTGTTTGGGATCTTTGGTCGGCTTCATTGTGGGTTCGATTTGTTAAGGGTTGGTATTGGATTGATGCAAGTTAGCAGAGAAGTAAGCAAAGAAGTCGGTATTCAGGACTAAACTCAATTTATAGAGCAGATCTGTGTTGATGCAGGGGCGCGAAAAAATGTCGTAGACGTTGCGTCGGTCGCAGTGAATCTTGCGACTTAGCCAGATGACCGTGCGCTCCTGTCGGCGCAACTCCTCCTCAATTATTTTTCCGATATTGACCGGCTCTTTCTCTTTGATAGAATTAGAATCAGCATCCATAGCTCGTTGTAAATAATATCCCATCAGTGAGAATCATGCGGACCTGTGAAGCCATGACGAGGCATGACAAGACGGTCGCAAAGACTCTCAATCTTCAGTATCATTATTGCAAACGGGATGCAACTATATGTGTTTTACTAAGGCGTGAAGCCAGGGAAGAAGAGCCGTTCCATCTCTTTCAGCCGGGGGCCGAATTGCCAAGGCAGTGAGAGCCAAGAAGATGTAATCTTCCCAACCGTCGGGAGCGGAATTCCCTTCGGTTTTGCAACGTAAAATTACAAATAAAATGCGAACTGCGAATGATAAAACTGTGAAATATTCTTTCACACATCACGGCTCTTTCATTTAAGATTTGGCTGCATACTCAAAAATTGTGCTATATTATAGCGGCAAGCGTGTAGTTCCTAAAAATAGAATTTTGATAAAAAGATAACTTTCTGAAATACAAATATAAAAAATTACCCGATTCGAACTGAACCGGGTAAGGGAGATTATGTCGTAATTTTAAGTTTAAATGAAAGAGCCGTGAAAAAATCCATTTTCCATTCCCGAAATTCAATTTTCAATTTCAAGCAGCATCCACTTATTTTCCAGTAATCCCTCAAGCACATTTTCCATACAAAGGTTCCAGCTGACGAATCCCTGGATTCTTCCATCGGGAGTGCGGTATTTGAAATTGGAGGGAGCCAACGGTTCGCCTGTGTCGGCATGATAAGTCTCATGCATTGTCCCATAATCGTCCAGGTCTTTAGCCATCAGGCCTCCAACCTTTTCCGCAAGCCATTCCACCTCGTCGGGAAAACCGTAGTTATGGAGACCGATGGAGTAGATGTAATTGCATATTCCCCACACGGGACCTTGCCAGTTGGAGAATGGGACTATGATATTCTTATTATTGTAGTCGACATCGCTTTTCGAGAGGCTTCTGAATCCGAAGGGAGCCTTTAGATGTTGCTCGGAAAGCATGTATCTTTCAAGCATTTTTTTCCCTTTTTCAAGAGGAGCCATCTCATACATCAGGGGAACGAATGTGGAATAGCCTATACGCTTGTATGGCTGACGGGTCTCACGATCGATATTGTAGTAACACTCGTCTATCTCATCCCAACAGACGCTATTCAGGGAATCCTTTAGAGCGTCTGCCTCCTTTTGAAGTTTTTCGGCTTCGTCCTTCAGCCCGAGTTTCTTTGCTATGGCAGCCTGCGCCTTCAATTCTCCGTACTGGAAGGCGGAAGCATCCACACATAGGAAAGACCGGGTATCATCCTTGAAATAATTGAGAGCCGGGTTATTGTCAGCTCCGCTTTGCATTGCTATCTCCCAGAAATAAAGTCCGCTGACGGAATCACGCTGTGTCTGTCTCCGATAATCTATCACCTTGTCAAGAGCCGGATATAGAGGACGCAGCCATTCCCAATCACCGGTAGCCTTGCTGTAATGGTAGGCTCCTTGCGAAAGAAACGGTTTCATGGCAAACCTGCCGCTATAGACATTTCGCGGCCCATCCTTGGTCATGCACCCGGCTACGTAGCCATCTTCGTCAATTCCTTGACTGAAAGTGAGGACCCAGTTTTTCATATATTCCGGCTCCCCTTTCGATATGAAATGATTTGCCATAAAGAATGCATCCCAATCCCAGAGCTGGGAATAGAATCCGGCAGGAATCAGATAGGGATACTTTATGAATCCGGCAGGCTCCTTCACCACCTGCTTGCGCAATTCCTTGAATCCCTCGGCTATGCGGGAATGAAGTTTATTCAGGTTATCCTTTCCGGATGAAGGTTGTTGAGCCGGGGAAACCGAAGGGATTAACAGCGATGACATGACAATAATTGCTTTGATGATCTTTTTCATGATATGGGGTTAAAAGAATGAGAGTGAAACCAAGACAGGTTTCACTCTCAAAACGAATTTTTTTAATAAATCTTGCCATTCTTTCCCTAAGAAAAGAGATATTTCTGCAATTATTTAATCTTTTCAGCAAGGTCGTTCATTTTATCGGCTCCTGCGTGAAGAAGATCGGAAGCCTTATCCTTGAGCTGGTCGAAAAGACCGGCAGCCTGTTCCTTGGCATCAGCAGCCTTTTCAGCAGCCTGCTCTTTCAGGGCAGCTATCTTATCCGCACCCTGTTGTTTGATGTTGTCAAGTTCGTCAGAAGCAGCCACTTTTGCAGCCGCAGCCGCATTCTGCATATCAGCCATTCCTGCCTTGGCAGCGTTCATAGCCTGGTCTTTTAAATTAGAAGTGTCCATAGTCAAAAGTATTTTATAGTATTAATAAGATTTCCATTACATACAATAATATAACAATGCTTGGACCATAAGGTTTACACCCGGAATGCAGCCAAAGCCGCGGCTTCACCCGTCAATAAGCTTGCTGATGAACAGATTTTACGGCACGTCCGGAAGGGTCGTTGAGGTTTTTGAAAGAGGCATCCCAGGCGAGCGCTTCCGGAGTGGAACAAGCCACCGAGGGCACCGAAGGAACGCAAGCGGCAGCCGTTGAGGAGGGGAAATGTTCCTCATAGATGCTTCGGTAGAAGTACTCCTCCTTGTTCTGGGGGGTATTGACCGGGAATCTCCTTGCTGCATTCTTCATCATCTCATCAGTAACCTGCGTGGCGGTGATAGCTTTGAGGGAGTCAATCCAGGAATATCCTACGCCATCGGAGAATTGCTCTTTCTGCCTCCATGCTATCTCTTGGGGAATCATATCTTCAAACGCCTTGCGTAGCACCCATTTCTCCATTTTTCCCTCTCCTGCCATTTTATCTTTCGGATTGAGACGCATCGCCACATCAAGAAATTCCTTATCAAGGAAGGGCACTCGACCCTCCACACCCCAAGCTGAAAGCGATTTGTTGGCACGCAGACAGTCATAGAGATGAAGCTTCGATATTTTCCTTACAGTCTCCTCATGAAAGGCTTTCGCATCCGGAGCTTTGTGGAAATAGAGGTAACCGCCGAAAATTTCGTCGGCACCCTCTCCTGAGAGCACCATCTTGATGCCCATAGATTTTATCACGCGAGCCAGAAGATACATGGGAGTTGATGCCCTTACTGTAGTAACATCGTAGGTCTCTATGAAATATATTACGTCTCGAATCGCGTCAAGACCCTCCTGAACAGTATAGTTGATTTCATGATGGACGGTGCCTATATGATCAGCCACCTTTTTTGCCGCTGCAAGATCGGGCGCCCCTTTAAGTCCCACGGCGAAACTATGAAGACGTGGCCAGTAGGCTGCCTGCTTGCCGTCAGCCTCAATACGGTGTGGAGCGTATTTTGCCGCTATTGCTGATATGATTGATGAGTCAAGACCGCCGGATAGGAGCACTCCGTAGGGCACATCACTCATAAGCTGCCGTTTTACCGCCGCTTCCAGAGCCTCGCGCAGCTGCGGGATGGAGGTCTCATTATCCTTAACCGCCTCGAAATCCTCCCAGTCTCTTTTATACCATCGGCGCATCTCTCCCGTGCGGCTGTCATAGACGTGGCCCGGAAGGAAAGGTTCTATTACGTCGCAGACTCCTTCAAGCGCCTTGAGTTCGGAAGCGAAATATTTATGACCCTTTGCATCGGTGCCCATATAGAGGGGTATTACTCCTATCGGATCGCGAGCTACCATATAGAAATCGTTCTCCTCGTCATAAAGGGCGAAAGCGAATATGCCGTTCAGTTCTTCGAGAAAGTCAGCCCCTTTGTCGCGATAGAGGGCAAGTATGGATTCGCAGTCGCTGCCTGTGAGGAACTCATATTTCCCTTCATAGCGTTTGCGCAGGGCCTGATGATTATATATTTCCCCATTGACGGCAAGAATCACTTTTCCGTCGGCAGTTTTCAGAGGCTGGCCGCCTGATTCAGGGTCGACAATGGAGAGGCGCTCGTGGGCAAGAATTGCATTTTTCCCACAATAGATACCAGACCAGTCGGGTCCGCGATGCCGGATTTTTTTTGACATTTTCAATATCTCGGGACGCAGGGACTCCGTATCTTTCCCTGTTTCAAAGACGGCAACTATTCCGCACATAAGCAATTAGTATTTGATAAGAGTTGGTTTTAATGATGGTTGCATCAAATTGATTGCAAAATTAATAAAAAATAATCAAAATGCAATAAAATTTGAAATAATAATAACCCTATACCCATATAACGGGGTGAAGCCATAACCCTATAACTAATCCGGAGGAAGTCCTTTTAGCGAAGAGAGGAACGTAATTCCGAGGGTGTAATCCCATATTTATCCTTGAAACATTTGGCGAAATATTGAGGTGTAGAGAATCCGAGAGAATATGCGATATCTGCTACAGAGCGTTCTGTAGTGATGATAAGCTCGCGTCCTTCACGCAGACGCAGCTCTCTGACAAGATCAACAGGGGTAGTGCCGGTCAGAGCCTTTATCTTGCGTGCCAGCTGTGTAGGACCGATTCCTAATTGTGAGGCAATCTCCTTTACAGAAAGTGTCTCATTGGATATATTGCTCTTGACGTAGGAGAGAAATTCACTGTAGAATTCATTGTCAAGGGAATGAGTCTGCTCAATTTCATTCTTACGTCTGTCCAAGATATCGGAAATTCCCCCTTTCTCTTTGAAAATGTCATAAATTCTTTTTCTATTCGCCACAAGGCTATTCAGGCGCGACTTCAGCATCTCCTCCGTGAAAGGTTTCGAGATATATCCGTCTGCTCCCGAATCATAGCTTCTTACTCTTTGCTCATCCAAGCGGCAGGCAGTGAGGATAAGGATAGGGATGTGGGAGGTTGCTCTCTCCTCTTTCAGGATACGGGTAGCCTCCAATCCATCCATGCCCGGCATCATAATATCGCATATTATCACGTCAGGCACATATTTAACCGCCCTTCTCACACCCTCTTTTCCATCGGCAGCCTCAACTATATCATATCTTTCGCCACAGATAATTCTCACGAGACGCCGAATTTCCTTATTGTCATCTATTATGAGCAGACGTGGCTTACCGCTCTCTATGAGCGCTTCAGGTTCGTCGGCAGGCAGAATCAGTTCGCCCGAAATTTCCTCTACTTTCGTTCCGGCAAGAGCTGGAATCAGCTCGACATCCCTTACATTTGCTTCTTCCAATCCCTTTACAGGGAGTATGACTGAGAAACTTGCCCCTTTTCCGGGCGTGCTTTCCACTGAAATTTCTCCCCCCATCAGTTCCACGAACGCCTTGGTCAGCGCCAGTCCTATGCCGACGCCATTGGAATGTGTGGAGTCAATCTGATAGTAGCGTTCGAAAATCCTCTCCAATTCCTCTTTCGATATGCCGCGTCCCGAGTCGGTTACATTTAGGCGGAAACGGAATTGATTCATAGAACATGCCACTCTAATTGACCCTCGCGGAGGAGTATATTTCAAGGCATTGGATACCAGATTGAAAAATATGCGCTCCAGTTTGTCTACATCGACAGCCATAGTGATCCCTTTGGGATTTATGTCTACATTAAAATTTATTTTCCTTTGGGAGGCGAGGCTGCGGAACATTTGCGCCCACTCAAGCACCAGCGCCTCGGGGTCTGCCAACTGAAGATTGAGAGATGCTTTGCCATTTTCATATTTCCTGAAATCAAGAATCTGCTCGATCATTCTTTTCAGAATCCGAGCATTCCGCTTCATCATGTCAAGCAGAGTTCTTCCTTCAGGGGAGAGATTCTCTTCTACTGCTATTTTATCTATAGGTTCGGCAATAAGCACTAAAGGTGTGAGCAGATCATGTGAGACATTTGTGAAGAATACAAGCTTGGAATGGGTTGCATCCTGAAGACGGGCATAAAGCTCGTCCTGTTTCTTACTGCTCTCCATCAATTGCCGGTTTTTAGTCATCAGTTCCTTCTGAAGCCTGTTTTTCTGTCGGAGGAGCCCGGCAAGCCCCGCCACTCCTATAGCGAAAAAGATAGCTGCTATCACCGACACTAACAGCAATATGGTCTGGGAGTCATGGAGGTTCCTTATAAGAGTATATTTCTCATTCAGCTGCTCAATCTGATTAGTCTTGGAGCGAAGTAGGTCATTTAGGCTCAGATAAAAATCTGCGTTTGAGCGGTCAATATAATTATGTGACGGTATATGATCTACTCTTGGATAATCTTTTCCTTCAAGAATTTCAATCGCCGCCTTGATCACTCTGTCTCCTACGGTGGGATATATGAAAGTGGCATCAATCAGGGAGTCCGCAACAGCCTTAATGCCGAGGGAGGGGGCGGCGTCCGTGCCGAGGACGATTACATCCTCTCTGCCGAGAGTCCGGGCTGCCTTGGCAGCACTGATTGCCATGACATCATTGTGGGCGTAAATCAAATTAATATCGGGATTGACGCGCAGGATTGAGTCAGTGAGGTGGAAAGCCTTTGGAGCACGCCAGTCGCCATGAAGAGTTTTCACTCTTGATTCATATCCTAAAGAATCAAGAGTCATCCTGAAACCGCGATGTCGTTCCTCTGCCGGGGAGGAGCCGGGGAGTCCGGTTATCTCCAATATATTGATATTTGCAGGGCTTTTCACCATGTCGGCGGCATATAGTGCGGCACTCCTGCCAACGCCTGCATTATCAAGTTCGATATAAGTCGTGAATGAGGAATCGTTGACAGTACGGTCGAAGACAATGACGGGTATCCCTTTCGAGAACGCCTTTCTGACAGCCGGAGTGAGTGCGTCTGCTTCGTTAGGGGCAACCACAATAGCATCGAAGCCATTATCTATGAAATAATCGATATCAGCAATCTGGCGCTCGTTGGAGTCGTCGGCAGAACGGATTTCGACAGAGGCATTGTCATGAAAAAGAATTTCCCTGCGTATCTCCTCATTCATCTGGGAGCGCCATTCATCCTCGCTGCATTGGGCCACACCGATCCGATAGGTGTTCTCCTCCCTGCTGCAACCCGGTAGCAGCCACAGGGAAAGGATAGAAGAGAGCAAAGTTGCTTTTTTCAGAAAGTCTTTCATTGCGATAGATGGTGGATAAGGTCTGGTTTTGAAGAAAGGGCTATGTCAATCCGCAGTCGCTGCAAATATCGTCATTATAAACGGACGACGCAAACAGTGGCTGCGGAATGCAACAATAGAATAAGAGAATGCAACAAATCTACTAACTACTTTTCATCGTTTGGTTTCGTCATAAGGTAATTGAGAGCGTTCAGGGTCATCCGGTGTACGTTGCTTTGATAGTAATTCTTGACCCCTGTCGATGGATCATACTTCATGCCGTTGTTAAACTCGTATGCACCGAGACCGATTGCTATGCAGCGGCCGTGATTGGCATACGCACTTTTGATCCAGTCTTCACCAAGATCCTTTTCTTCTTGGAGGAGTCCGTCATTCCAAAAGCGGTCTTCCCAGCCAAATTCATTTACAAGTCCGGGATAGAATTCAAAGATTACTCCCACATTCTTGTCCCCTCTTTGTCCCCATGTTCCGAGAAAACGACCGTTACACAGGTTCTCCATATTATCCATACTCATATTCTTCTGATGACCATCAGTAAAGTCCCACACTACATTATTATTTTCGCAGGCATCCGCACCCATTGAAAGGAGTGGGTACATTTGTATGTCTCGATCTTTATCACTGCCAACATAAATGAAATTTTTATTTTCGTCGCCATCCTCATGGATATCATCTTTAGATTCGGGGAAGAGATTACCGCCACACTTAAACATGCCTTGGTAGAGAGGATGATTGTCGCTGTCTTCATGACCTTCAAATTCAGAGCGGACGAACCATATTGAGGAGGGCTTCACTTCATTGAACAGATGGAAGAAGGGGCGGAATTCATATATAGCATCCCCTGTCCTGTAGCAGTTATAAGGAATCACTCCGAATTCAACTGCCAGCTCGATGGAAAAGGTAGTCAGCAGAAGATTTCCCCCTTTTGCATAATATTGGCGTATGACGTTGATGTCATTTTGGGTGAAATACTCCTCCGGGTTAATTCGCTCAATAATGCCGGTAGTCTTATTATTAAAAGCGCCGGGAATACGCGCTCCCTCTTTCAATAATTCTGCCGGACCGTTAAGGTATTCATTGTAATATCCTGTCCCCATCTTTGTCAAATAATCCGGAAGAGGATCTTGCTGCAGTATTTCATTGACTCTGTTCAATCTGACATCGGCATCAGGAAGGGCAGTAACATACTCATAATCGTTGCCGCCACGAAGCTGCACGCCACATGGAATCCATATCACATAGCCATCAAGATTTGCGTTATTCTCAATAAGATTTGCAAGTGTGGCGTGTGTAATGTATTTATCCAAACCGTCCGTGCGATTGAATGTCTTGTCAAACCAATCCCATGCGGCAGCATCATCGTCGTCGAGAAGTCCCCCCGGAGTCTTGGCTCCCTCCGGAATATAGAAAAAGACTTTGTTCTCTGTCGCCACTTCCGGTTTTATTGTTATTGTGCGTGCGATAGACTGATGTATCTTGGGATTTGTCGAGAAGTCATCATCATTTGTGTTGTAGTAGTCGGCATAGACCGCACACTCAAACTCATCGTAAAGCCCGGTGTTGATTTCCACTTCGTTGCCATCCTTATCTATCCCTTTCTTGACATACGCGAAGAGATCAAGGTCTGATTTGTTATCCGGATATAATGCTCCCTCATGTGTATCTTCCCAATGAATGGTGGCAGTGAGAGTTACAGGCTGATATTTTTGAGAATTATCTTTTTGGGTAATCTTTACCGTAACTCCACATTGATGGATATGGTCGTAAGTGGCTTCGGGATTATCCCATTTCAGAGATACGGTGCCATTGCCAGCCATCCCTTGAAGGTTCTCCACCGGAGGATACTTGGCATCAAGTCCCGACAGGCGTATGACATACATTCTGCCCGGCTCGAGACCGTCAATTCCGGAGAGATCTGCTTCGTGAACCGCCCCGTCGGCAAGAGTGATCTTTACTTTGAAATTAGAAAGCTGATTCTTTTTGTGAGGGAGCACTATAAAAGGCTTTGCAACCGCATTGACAGTTTCGGAAGAATATATGGGCACTGCCACTCCCTCTCCATTCGGGTCAACGGTCTGGGTGTAGGTGTTGTCGAAAGAATCATTGAGGGTCCAGGAGGATGCGGCTGTGTTGATGTCATTTCCGTTGAACACACACGAGCCTTCTCCTGCCATACCGTTAAGCTCTATCTTGGCTATGCGCAGATTAGGATCATCGAGCGATTCATCTTGCACAAAACAGATGCCTGCGAGAGGGTGCTTGAATTTTATGTTTGCCACTCCGTTTGTTACGTCCGCACGCGAGTAGGTGTGGATGGCGAGGATAAAGTCCTCTTGCGCTTCGGCATCATTGAGCAAATCCTCCGAAAGGGGCACCGTATAGTCAAATTTGAAAGTTTTTCCCTCAAGAGTGAGATTGGTCAGGGCTTGAGGGAGAGCTGGATCATTGGGCTTGCAGAAGAAAGTGAGGGCATCCTCCTGAGGCCAGTAATATGTTGTGGCAGTCTGCCATGAATTTTCATTTTTTTTGGTAACCGCCTGATTGTCGATAAACTTGCTTGCGCCGTCAGGGAGCAGAGCGGTAACTGTAAATTCCCGGAGATCATCGAGTGAAACAGGCAGGGCACGAGAGGTTTGGATCTGTTGGAATGATGCGGGATTTTCCGCAGATTCCACGTGAATCCACAAAGGCTTTTCGCTTTCGGCGATTTTCACAGATTTTAGAAAGGAGAGTGCCGGCTTGTCCCCACCACCCCGTGAGAACAACGACTGCGCGGCAGGCTCGACGGCAAAAGAGATTGAGCCGTCGTCATATCTGTCGGTTCGAGGCATTTCGTCGGCACAAGCAGAGAGGAGGAGCGCCGCGCCCAGGAATATAGAATATTTAAGAGGGGACATAATAATTAAGGTTGGTTTGAGGATTCCCGCCGTGGAGGGATATTCCTCCGCGGCGGGCTTTCAACATTGATAAATTAAATACTAATCCACAGGAATGAAGTAACTGTCATATTATTTGCCACCGGCTTCAACGACCTCTGAGGCAGGAACGAATTCGTCAACGTCAACAGAGAATGTGATGGGCACGAATACGGGATTCTCGGGGTTTTCAGGATCGTACCCGCCATTTCCCTGACCGAATGCGAAGGTGTAGATGTAGCGTTTGCCCTCAACCCAGCTGAAAGCTACGGGGATTGCAATCTCACCGTCCCAAATTTTAACAGCAGTTTCGTTATCGTTCACTTTCTGTGTGATAGTGGCAGTTACAAGGAAGTAAGTGCCTTCAGTGGCATCATTTATAGCAGTTGTAGCGTCCCAGGCGGTATATGTGTTAGGGATAAGCATAAGAGCATCAGAACCGTTAGCAGCAGAGATGTCTGCGGAAGTGGTTTCGCTATTGAGAATTACTTCATTTTCAATAGTATAGCTTGCATTTCCTTCAAGGGAATTCCAACTGCCGCGTCCGGCTGTCTGATATGTAGTGCCGTCATGGTCAGTTTCACCGGAATTATCGGTTGTGTTATCAGAGGGAAGAGTGTAGACACCGCTATTGTTCACGTTGCAAAGCTCAACTTTTGAAACTTTTACAGTGAGGGTCTCATTGGTGTTCTTAGCTTTGAAGACAATCTGGGAGAGGGCGTGGCGGAAGTTGAGGGCAACTGTGCCGTCAGTTTTTGAACCGGTAGCGCGGGCGTAGATCAGGTCTTTCTGAGAAGCAGCGGCATCAGCTACAGAGAAATTAACTGTGCCGTCAGATTCTTTTGAGCCGTTGAGGAGAGCCTCGAAAGTGAGGGTGCCGCTTTCGGGCCAATAGCGTTGTGCAGTTTTGTTTACGTATGCTCCACTTTCCAATTTGATGAGGTCGCCATCAATAATGAGGTTGTTATCAGCGTCTGTAGCATATACATTGAACTCTTCGGGGAGATTTGAAGGGCAGTATACGGCGTCAGCACGAGTTGAGCCTTCAGCGAAAGCACGGAAACGGATTTCGTCAGATGCGCGGTTTTCTTCGATGACTGCGTCGTTTGCGCAGGAAGCGCAAAGGCATGCGATAGATGCTGCCCAGAAAAGATTCTTTTTCATTTTCTTTTTTTATTAGGTTTGTATTATAGATTGTTGTTTGGTGGATGACGGAGGGTTCAGACTCTGTCATCCGGAGCATTTTTTCTAATGGTACTTACAGATTATAAGTTTGTAGAAATATATTTATAGATTCGCATTCAGTGTTATCAAATTCCCAGCTCATACTCTTCCGAAGACCAGTCGTCGGCAGAGGGATCGAACATGCCGCCATCCATAGTTGTCGGGATTCCGAGACCGTCGATTATATAATGCACCCTTTTGGGATCGGAAGCATTCAGGATCTGGTCAGAAACATTCCATTTGTCGGCAGTTTCGGCAGTTGTGCCGAAGACGAGTTTCCTTCCGTCATCAAGCCAGACATAAAGGCTCATCATCTTGGGGTCGCGGTTTTCCGGGTGGAATCCGAAGGTATAGAACTCTCCTCTGATAGTCTTTGAGCCGTCTGCCTCAGCAGAGAGAGGGAGTGTAACGGATTCGGCATCTACCAACGAGGAACTGAAAGTCATACCTCCCGACATTCCGGAGAGCGCGCCACACATATTGGTGATATGTTCCAGATTCTCCACATTGCGGATTTCAAAGGAATAGTGGCAGACGAGTTCCTCCGGCTCCAGGGTAACGACAAATTCGCGTTGTCCGGGCAGTGGGTCGATAATGACCGATTCACGAGCTTCACCCCATACCATGTCCGGAGTAACAAATACAGGCTGTTCGCCGTCAAGAGTAGGAGATTGAGTATTGCCAAGAGCACCCTCCAGGATATTTCCGGCGCGGGTAGTTAGATGGTGGGCAATGTAACTGTTCGTATGGTCTCCCACCACGTTTGATTCTTCATTCCAATTATAGGTCGTAACCTGCCATTCTCCGGGACCGAGATTCATATATCCCCCCGTTTCAGCCGGAAATATATCATACTCCATGTAGCCTGTGGTGCGGTTATAGAAAAACACCTGCATCATCTCGGCTTCAGCACGTGAGGAGGTCTTATGCCAGTCAAACTTCACACGCACTCTGAAATCAGGCTCCGGGAGATCTTCGAGTTCCTTATGGTTGCACGCTGTCAGAGCAGCCATTGCCCATAAAGAAACCATCAGATTTTTAGAGAAATTTTTTGTAAAGGGTTTCATATATCCGATATGCATTAGTATGGATGGTTATAGATTACGGTTTCCACAGCCGATCTGCCAGACAAGAGAGATCTCCGCCTTGGTGGGACCGAACCAGTTGAACTGCTTTGTAGCGGTCCAAACGTAGGAGGGCCCCTGCACATCGTAAGTTACATACTTGCCACCGATATACCCGGCGGCAATCGAGAAATCTATATTCAGGCGTTCTGCCACGGGGAGAGAGAAACCGTATTCTATGCTTGCCCCGTAGTTGGCACGCGCGAATATATTTTTTCCGGGTTTTCCTCCCATCCATCCTTTATTGCCAAATTCAAAATCCCATGTCTGTGCCTGCGCCAGAATGCCGAGGTGGTGGCCTGTGAGAGGTTTTGCATTCGCCTTTGAGCCGAACCATTTCCTGACATTAAGGTCGCCTCCGTAGATGCGCCAGTAGCGATGGGATGAATCCTTGCTCCACCATGCGTACATCCAGTTTGCCCCTATGCTCCAGTTCTTACCGAGATAGAACTCGGCTCCGATATTCGGCACGGCAGCCAGGTCATAGAGCATATTTGTGTGTAGATTCATATAGAAGGGTTCGCACTCTTTCTCCACCTCCGGCTCATGATAGATGTAATCGGGAGCCTGGAGCATCGGAGGGACACTTACGATTTCGTTGGCGTATGAGGGGGGAGGCATAAGGGAATCAGGGATATGTTCAATCACCTCATATTCGAGCATCACCTGAGCCGTTCGCAGATAAGGGAAGAAGTTTTTCAACATATATGCGTATGGTTTCCCTTTTTGCAGGGCTTTGAGTTCCTTGAGATTTCCCGCTCCATCATTTTCACCATTCCGGTTGCGCTCAATGATGCGGTCGATAAGTGTCAGAGCCTCCTCCTGATATGGAGTTGCGCCATCGGCAGCCACCATTCTCCTCAATCCCTTCCAGTCTCTGCCGAGAAAGATAAATTCAGTGAGATCCGGTTTGAGGTCGGGAAGGTTGCTGAAGAGAGTAAAGATACGTTTTGCACGTTTTTCGGAAAGATTCTTATTAATAGCAATGGATCCTTCCGGAGATGCACCGCCGTAGACAATGACTTTTCTTACGGCAGCGTATGGGTTTTCCTCTTTGAGAGTGGCAAGACTCCGGCGAAAGAAATCGATGGAATCCCGGTTGCCATTATAAAGAGTGTCAAATTCAAATTTCGATTGACGGAAATGGATACGGACAGAATCCTTAAATTCCCTGGAAGCTCCCGCAGCCGACAAGCCGTAGAGAGCAAGAAGCGAGCAAAGCATCAGCTTTCTTGATCCGGAAGCGACGGGGAGCAATCGCTTAGTGTGTCTTTTCTTAGTCATGATAGTGTTCATGAGAGGTGCTGGGGTTTAGGTTAATCATTAATGCAGTAAAGACTGCTGCAGGTTTGCAGATTTGTTGCAATTTTGGATTTTTGGTTTGTAGAAATGATTCGCTGCGGCAGGATTCAGGACGATCGGGGTCCGTTTCTCTTCCGACGATGCAAAGTTAACATTAAGGGGAGGTGAAAGTTTAGCACTTTTTGGGAAAAGACTATAACAAATGTTGCATTGTCGGAAAAGTGTACACTTAAGTCGGAAAAGTGTACAAAATGTTTTTGTAGTGATATAAATTGCTGGTTTATAGGGTAAAAATGATATAATCACAGGAAGATGTATAGAAAAGCGACTTAAAAGTACAGAAAAATGACATGGTGCGGAAAATGTATCAAATGTTATAGTGAAGGAGAAAGGAAGACCATAATTTTGCTGCAAATTCACTTAACCTGAGGAATCAATGCCGAGGGAAAGAGATTGGATATTTAAGAAAATTTTCTACAAACAATAACATCAACAATCAGACACAGATGAGAAAGATTACACGACAATTATTGCTCGGCGGAGCAGCTCTATTAGGAGGGATAACTCCGGGAATAGGGGCGCAGGTGAGCAATATTCAGTTCTCAGGGTCCTCCTTCACTGACAGCCGGGGTGGAGTCAGCCTTCCCATATCGGGAAAATTTGTAGCCATGGAGATAGCCGGAGCCGAGGGAGGCAAAGCCTGGCGCACGGATGGCTATACATCTCTTGCCAACGGACAGCTTCCGCAGTTGATCAACGGCAACACAATGTCGGCAACTTTGCGTTTTGCAATCGACACCTATCCCATCATAGGACATGAGCGTGCGGAAGTAAGCAATAATCATGAGACAGTAGATATTGCAGGTTGCCTTAATGAGGGGGCGAAAAGTGGTTTTGCCTTCAAGATAGAGCGCACAGGGGAATATTATGTCGAGATCTATGTCGGTGGTCAGCTCGTGAAGGTAAAGGGAACAGATAGAATCAATCTTTGGGAATGGACAGACCTTACAGTGACTGTTGACGGCACTAATGTGTGTCTCTATAAGAACGGGGCAGAGGTCGGAAGCGGCAATGCTTCGGCTGCCGGAGTCAAAGTAGGAGGTTCGGAACTGCGTTTCGGCATCGGCAATCGCCACGATCAGCTCGGGGGAGCCGAAATCTGCGGCATCAACGGGGCGTATCAATCTCTCACCATCGACGATACGGTAAGTGTGCCAATCTTCAAAGGGGCATACGCTGACCTCAATATTCCGGCTGCACGCTATGCCAGCGACCGTTTCCGGGCACTTTTCCACGGACAACCGGGGCAGAACTGGACCAACGAGACTCACGGACTTTTCTATAATAAGAATGATAGAAAATATCATGCCTTCTATCAGAAGACCGGCTCTGCCCCGATTATGAGCCATCAGCATTGGGGACATATCGTTTCCAACGACCTCATCACATGGCGCGATGAGAAGCCGGCGCTTGCTCCGAGCGAATATTATGATATAAAGGGATGCTGGTCAGGATGTGTTTTTGCTGACGAAGCATTCAACAACGGCAATCCCACCATCATCTATACGGGTGTTGATTTCGCCAAACCTTACGTGGCGACAGCATTCTGCGATGACCCGCAGAATATGCGCGACTGGCATAAAGATGCGTCCAATCCTGTCGCAGCTCTGACGGAGACTCCGGTGGGCGACGGGCGTGATACGTATTTCTATCGCGACGGCAACAACGCCTACTTCATTGTAGGAGCTAAAGATGCGGTGCATTATTACCAATGGAACGGCTCTAAATGGAATTATAAAGGGGAGTTTTACCACACTCAGGATGGCATTGACAACGGCCACAACACAGAGATGCCAAACGTTACCAATATGGGTGGCGGGAAATGGCTTATGACTACCTCGCCGCTCGCCGGAGCATACGGCACGACCTGCCTCTATCGCGTGGGCGCGCTGAGTGACGGAAAGTTCGTGAACTATTCAGCGGCAGAGAAAGTTGACCTTTTCGGCTGCGACGGCTACGGCCTCCTTTCCCCCTCTATCACCACTACTCCTGACGGCAGAATAGTGGCTCTCGGAATCGTTCCTGACAAGATGCCGACTCAGGTAAATATTGATCTCGGATATGCGCATCTTTATTCGCTTCCCCGTGAATGGAGGCTTGATGCCAACGGCAAGTTGCTTCAGACCCCTGCCAAAGAGATATATGGCAAGCGCGATCTTTCAAGCAAATTTACTCTTGCGGAGCAGACCCTTGACGGCTACGTATCCCTTCAGAATGTCAGAGGTCGTGCGGCAGAGGTCTCAGCTACTTTCACAGTGGGCGATGACCCGTTTGGCTTTACTTTCTATAAGAATGCGAAGGGGAAAGGTGGCATCCTTTCCTATAATCCCTCCAACGGTGAGTTTGCTTTGGATATGAAAGACCTTCCGCGTCTTCAGGATGATGGCAACAAAAACCGGTTCTCGGCAGTGCTTCCGATACATCCTGTGAAGGGTGAGGATTTCAAGATTCAGATGTTTATTGACCATTCCATCATAGATATTTTTGTCAACGATCGCTATGCGGCTTCAGTAAGAGTTTATCCTACAGATGATGCCAGCGATCTTATCGAGGTATTTGCCGAGGGACCGACAAAACTCAAATCCCTTGAGGCATATCTTCTCGGTCAGGGTGGAGACACCTACGGCGAGCCGATTGTTCCTCCGACACCCCCGAAGCCTGAAAAACTTGAAACTTCCGGCAAGGTGGCTTTCTACGTGGGCTACAATACACTTGAAGAGGCATTCAATAATGTGGAAGCTAAGGCAACATACGAATATTTCACGAAGGCCTTCCCTCAGGGTACTGTTATTTTCCCGCAGGATGCAGATAAAATTACTACTGATAACTTCGACGTTGTATGGATCAACTGCGACCGTCGCGATGTAGCGCAAGGCTGGAAGAATCTTCCGGACGCTTTCAAGAATGATACATTTGTAAACGCACTGAAGACATTCAATCAAAAGGGAGGCAACCTTTACCTATCCACTTTCGCGACCCAATTGACAGTGGCTATCGGACGCCTTGCCGAGTCGGATGCTCCTAACGTATTCTATTCCGGACCCGGCGACGATAAGGATGACAAATGGCAGACCAATATCAAACCTTACGAGACTGATTGGAGCACTCATTCAATTTTCTCAGGCCTTCCTGTCGCAAGTGCTGATTATGGCAAACTCATTACCCTCATGAGTGGCGAGAACCACAGGGAAGATCACAATTGTATGTGGGATCTCAACAATTTTGGTGGTTATGAGGCCTTCACAAGCAGGACAAATTCCGAAGTGCTCGGCACCTGGGGACACAACGGCGGTCAGAATGGCGCGGGCATTATCGAATTCTATCCTATGAATCAGACTCGCGCAACCGATCCCGCACAATTACAGCAACGTAAAGGCACAATTATTGTCAATGGGCTCGCTGCCTGCGAATGGTATCCCGTAGATGGTGCCACTAACGAATCTCAAAAGAATATCGAGAAACTCACCACCAATATCCTCATGTATCTTTCTCCTGTAGCTATGGAAACGGAAGGGGGCAATGAAGGTGATGATAACGGCGACGATAATAACGGCGATAATAATGGTGATAATAATGGCGGTGATGATCCTGTTGTTTCACCATTTGAGGAGACTCTGGAAAGCACCGGACGCATAGCCCTTTATGTGGGTTATCCTGATCTTGAGGCATTGAAAGCAGAAGATAAGGATGAGAATGTGCATGAAGAGAAAGCCGTCTACGATTATTTTGTGAAGACTTTCCCCGAGGGAACGGTTTTGTTCTCAGGCGATGCTGACCGTATAAAGGCAGAAGATTTTGATTGTGTATGGATTTCATGCGATCGACCGGGTGTAGAGCAGGGTTGGATCAATCTCCCGTATGAGTTCTCAAATGATGCATTTATTGATATTCTTAAGGCATATACAGCGGCAGGAGGCAATCTTTACCTCACCAAGTTCGCAGGACAGCTTGTGAATGCCATAGGGCGTTCAGAGGATGCACCGGATGTATTCTACTCCGGCGAAGGCAGCTTTAAGGATGATGAATGGAGCATGAATATCGTCCATTATGACAACGACTGGTCCACTCATATCATCTTCACCGATCTTCCGATCAATGAAATGGACTATGGAAAAACCATCACTCTTATGAGCGGTTCTCATAATCGTGACGACCATAATTGTCTGTGGGATGTGAATAACTTCGGGACAGGCTATGATTTCATGGCTAAGAATAATGCCCGTATTCTCGGCACATGGGGACATGAGGGGGGTATAAACGGTGCAGGACTTATAGAGTTCCTTCCCATTACAACCCGGGCTACTTCCGAGGATGGAATAGCAAAACGTAAAGGCACTATCATCGTCAATGGTTTGGCAGCCTATGAGTGGGCACAGACAGGGGGTAAGAATGAGTCGCACGATAATATCGAGAAACTTACCACCAATATTCTAATGTATCTTTCTCCGGTGGCTCCCAAAACAGAGAATCCCGGTGATAACACCGGCAATGAAGGTGGCGACAACACCGGCAATGAAGGCGGTACCACAGGAGTATCTCAAGTTGAATCAACCAATACAAAAGCAGATGGCTGGTATAATCTTCAGGGAATCCGCGTTGCAAATCCCGGAAAGGGTCTCTACATTCTGGTTAGAAATAGTAAGACAATGAAAGTAATACGTTAAGTAGGTTTGCGAGGATTGTTTTTAAGTTCCTGAAAAAGGGGGGATTGCCTTAAGGCAATCCCCCCCTTTGATTATTCCTCATGCTTATGGTATCTGGGTAAGGAATCGGCTCGGTGGTCGTAGAAATGAGTAGCGACAAGGTCGATGCCTGCGTCTTTGAAGTTATCCTGGATATGTTCAAGGAGAGCTGAGGTTATATCAGGCATATCGGAGGCTTTCTTGATATATGCGTTGAGCTGATAGCTCATATAAAAGTCATTGAGTTCCATTTCGAGCACGAAAGGACGCGGCTGTGAGAGGACACCTTCTGTCTGGAGAGCGGATTTTATAAGAAGCTCATGCACGAGACGCCAGGGGACATCGTAGCACATTGTCATTGTGGTGTGTATAATCAACCCGTATTCACGAGCCGAGGCACTGTAATTGACAGTATCAGACGACATTATGAAGGAGTTGGGGATGGTTACCACTTCATTCTTTATGGTCCGTAGACGGGTTACGAATGGGGTTTTCTCAATGACAGTCCCAATCGTATCCTTCACCTTTATGAAGTCGCCGGTCTTGAAAGGGCGCATATATGTAATCACGAAGCCGGCTATGAAGTTTGAGATCACTGTGCTTGACCCTAATGAAACGATAAGACCTACAAATACGGAGATGCCTTGGAACACTCCTGACTCCGCACCCGGCAGATAGGGATAGATCATCGCTATCATAAAAGCGTAGAGCAGGAATCGGATAATATTGAATGTGGGGTGCGCCCATTCAGGATAAAAACCGTTGATCTTGAGGTTTCCTCTCTCTATCTCCTCTGAAATGTAGCGTAGACCTTTCACTATATATTTCACACAATACCATATTACGGCAATTATGAATAGATTAGGAACATACTCCACCACCGATTTCACCACCATCCGGATAGGATCAATGATATAGAAGAATATCTTCAGGGCGAGATTTTCTGTCTGAGGGAATATTGAGAAGAGGATAGGGACCGTGAATACCAACAGGATAAGGAGGAGCAGATAGCGCAAGATATTGCTCAGCCATATAAGGAGTTCGCCGAGTCGGTGAGTATTCAGGAGTTCGTAATCACGCACTACCACAGGTTTCAGTTTGTTCTCTCTAAAATCCACAATCTTCCTGCGAAGTTTCCGGAAAAGCCAGTTGATCAGTTTCACCATGAGGAACTGCATGAACAGCACGAGGATAAAAAGCACTCCCCGGCGTATGATCTGCCAGAAACTGTTTTCATTCCTCATGTATTCGATTTTATTGCTCAGAATCCTTCCGTAGCGTTCGGCGAGATCTTCCTGAGTTGTGCCCTGCCAAAGGGCATCCTGCTCGGTTACCGTCATAATCATACGGTCGCCATACATTATATCGATATAATTATCGTTGACAAGAGTATGGATGGAATCTTTGCGTAACCGATGGTTGTTTCCGATCTTTGAAACTGCTTCCGAGATCATTTCAGCTCTGTCGATGGGGGAATATCCCCCTTTTGCCGCGTATAGAAGGAAAAGCGTATCCTCATTCACTACCACGGGCACACCCGGCGTTACTTTCCGCAGGGAATCTATCCTATGCAATTGTTCGGCACGTTTCAGGGAATCCTCTTTGTGATGCTTCCCTCGCGCGTCATCGAGTTCGCTGCGGAGTGCCATCTCGTTCAGTTTCATCTCCTGGATCTGAAGAGTCAGTTCATGGAGCCGGATAGAATCTAATTTTGCTCTCTCGTCTGCAGAGAGGGCGGCAGTGTCGGCTGCATTCTCTTCAAAGGCGGTCTGGAGCATTTCTCCCGCGCGTTTGATGAACTGTCCTTCGGCGATGGGGGGACAGGCGATCATTATAATAAAAAGAAATAGAAAAGGGGTGAATCGTCTCATAACACCTGTTTCTTCAAGAAATCTAAAACTCAACAAAGTTATAAAAAATAGAAGATATATCTTCCAAAATTAAAAAAATTCATACGTCATTGCGAACTGGTTGTGGCGCTTGCCCCCGTGAGTAGCGGAAATTTGTTGCAAAGGATATAACAAAAAGGATTTGTACACGTCAAAGTCGTTTTTTTATACATCCCCTTTAGAACCCGGATTATAATTTTGCAGAGCGAATCAATACGAGGCATTATGAGAAAGCCTTTGTGATTTTACAACTAATATTTTTCTACAAACAACAAATAACAAAAACGAATCAACATGAAGAAAATCTTTACTCTCGCCGTGGGTGCTATTTTTGGTGTAGCCACCATGACAGCCGCCGAGCCAACCGTGGCAATGCTCATTGGATATGACAACACATCTAATGAAAATGCTCAAGAGAGCGCAGCAGCCAAATGGTTTGAAACTGCCTATCCCGAAGGAGTTATCATCACTCCCTCCGATCTTGCCAAGATTGACGCTAAGGAGATAGGAGCAATATGGGTGCATATAGACCGCCTCGGAATGGGAATGGGCTACGACAATCTCCCGGCAGAATTTAAGGATGCAACTCCGGCTCTTAAGAAATATGTGGAGGAAGGGGGATCGCTCTACCTTTCAAAGCATGCCACACAGATGGTGCATGAACTCGGAAGAATCGAAGCAGCCTACGCACCCGGAATATTTGGTGATGGCGATGGGGGCGCAGGTAATGACGTATGGTGTCTGAATGCTTATCTCGGTTCGATGATGACCTACGTGGCTGATGCAGATCCGACTCAGATTTATGACCGTACCACTCATCCTATTTACGACGGCATGGAGCTTTGGGATGCCCATTCGGAGAAAATTTCCGACTATCCCCATCCTGCCTATCCTATCCTCGGCACGGCGGACGGCAGTTCAATCCATCGTGAGGATCATAACTGTATGTGGGATCTTAACGCATACACATGGACAGCTGAAGGAAAGAATACCCTTGAGAAATTTGAAAACCAGTATAATTGTGTAGTGCTCGGGACATGGGGTCATGTGCAGGACTATTGTGTAGCCGGTATTGTGGAATTCAAGCCTACAGAGACTGTGAAAGGTTCTATCATCGCCAATGGTCTTGCCGCTTGTGAGTGGGCACCGCGTACAGCCAACAACACATATCACAGCAACCTAACTAAATTGACTGCCAACACTCTCAATTATCTTGCCGAGAAGAATACGACAAGCGTGAGCAATCTTGTTCAGGATGTTGAAGGAGAGACTGTCTACTATAATCTCCAGGGAGTCAGAGTGGCTAAACCTTCAAATGGTATCTTTATCTCCGTCGCAAATGGCAAAGCCAAGAAAATCGTTATAAAATAAGCAATTTCTCTCCGGGAGCAGGGGCAGTCCTCTGCCCCGGTCTGTCTCAGTAAAAATCCCCGTGGAGAATACATTTTTACTCTCCACGGGGATTTTTACTGGGATAGGTCGGGCGAAGGGACTCGCCCTACTCCCAGGAGGGCGAGTCCCTGCTGCCGGGGAGTTTCATTACAATTAAAATAATAGGGATAATCAATAATTTGCTTTTTCATTCGTTATAAAGGAAAGATGACCAATTTGGTAACCAATAAATTTGTATAGATATGGAAATCATCAGCACAAGAGAATTCCGGGCGAATCAGACGGCGGTATTGACCAAAGTCAAGAATGGAGATTCTATAATCTTGAAATCCAGAGTGGGTAGTTTCAAGATATTGCCGGTTACGGAGGAGGATACCCTTACGGAGAGAATATGTAAAGGCTTGCGTGAGGCTAAAATGATTGTAGATGGGAAAATTGAAGGTATATCTTTAGAAGAGGCACTCCATGAATTATGAAATCAAGTTGACTAAATCCTTCTTGAAGAGTCTTAAAGCTCTCTCCAAAAGATATAGATCTATTAAAGAGGATTTGAGTATTTTTTCAGAATCACTAAAGGATAATCCATTTCAGGGAGTAGAATTATCTCCCGGTATCAGGAAAATCCGTATGGCTATTTCTTCTAAAGGGAAAGGAAAGTCGGGAGGGGCACGTGTTATTACTATGACTACAATTATTTCTGAGGAATCAGGTAAGATTGTTATGGTTGCGATTTATGATAAATCCGATCAAGAGACTGTTGATGTGGAAGTCATCAAGAGATTGATAAAGGAGCTGGAGCTGTAGGGATTAAGGGACGGGAAAAAGATTCCGGGTGGCTTCCTCGGCATTTGTTATGCCTGCGGCGGCCGCTTTTTCATACCAATATTGTGGAGAAAGCATTTCCTTTCGGATCTCCTCATCCTTCACTATACTACGGATTATATCGCTATAGTTTTTTTCGGAAAACGCATCGGGGAATATTTCAAGAAGCTCGGCAATAACGAATGCGGCGGAAGGCTCACCGCCTAAAGCCCCCTTTAGAAAATATTCAGTGGAGAGCTGATGATTATACGGGACACCCTCCCCCCGGGAATAGGCATCGCCAAGCAGAGCCATTGCGCGGGCATCGCCTCTGTCTGCCATGTTTTTCAACAATTCAGCACGTTTTATCCCTGCCTCGCGAATCCCTCCGCGGGCGGCCTTGCGATACAGTTGGAGCGCGCCGATGGTATCGGTTTCTCCTCCCAATCCTTCGCAAAACAGGTCGGCAAGCTGCGCCTCCGCGCTATGTATGCCGGCATCTGCCGCTATGCCGAACCATTCCCTTGCCTTTCCGAAATCCTGCTCCACCGCCATTCCCGAGGCGTAAAGATAGCCTAAATTGTTGGCAGCCCCCGGATCGCCCGCTTCCACAGCCTTGCTCAGCCAAAAGAGAGCGGAATCAATATCCTTATCCACATATTCCCCTTTGAAATAGCGGAATCCCAGATAATTCATGGCTTTGGCGTTCCCTCTGTCGGCAGCTTCCAGATAAAGGGCGGTGCTGCGGGCAGAATCCACTTCAATTGAATCATACCCTATGTCGTGAAGCCGGGCAAGGTTATATATCGCTTCTCCATCTCCCCGGTCAGCTTTTTGCGAGAGCGAGCGCACGCTTTCGCGCACTCCGTCAGGCACGGCGGCAAGAGAGACTGCCACCGCACCCAGAAAAATAGGGATAAAGAGTCGGCTCTTCATAAAAAAGATTATTTCGGAGTGAGGGTTACAAGGGGGACGAGCATCTCCTGAAGCGATATTCCACCATGCTGGAAAGTGCCCGTGTAATACTGCACGTAGTAGTTGTAGTTATTGGGATAGGAGAAGAAATCCTCATTCATGGCATATATGAATGTGCTCGAAAGGTTAGGCGCGGGAAGTCCGAAACGCTTGGGATCCTTCATCTCATACACCTGCTTATGATTGTAGTTGAGATTTTTCCCTACCTTATATCGGAGGTTCGTATTGGTGTTGCGGTCGCCAACTACCTTAATGGGATTGTCGACTCGGATTGTTCCGTGGTCGGTCGTAACGATCACCTTGAAGCCCATCTCCGCCACTCTGCGGAATATGTCGAGTGTAGAGGAATGGCGGAACCATGACTCCGTTAGAGAACGGTAGGCGGCATCCGAATTGGCCAATTCACGAATCATTTTCGACTCCGTACGGGCATGAGAAAGCATATCAATGAAATTCATCACCACTACATTCAGAGGCACATCCTTCAGTTGCTTTATGGTGCGCAGGAATTTCTCACCTGCCGAGGAGTCGTTAAGCTTGTTATAAGTGAACTGCTCCTTGCGGCGGAAACGGTCCAGCTGGGTCTTGATGAGTTCGCTCTCATGGATATTCAGACCCTCATCTTCATCTTCGTCAACCCATAGATTCGGGAACATTTCTGAAATCTGGAGCGGCATCAATCCTGCGAAGATGGCATTGCGGGCATATTGAGTGGAGGTTGGAAGAATAGTGGTGTAGAGCTCCTCCTCCATGTTGAACCATTCCGAGAGCAGGGGCTGCACTACTTTCCATTGGTCGAGACGGAAATTATCGATAAGGAAGAAGCAAACTTTCTCCCCCTTGTCGAGAATAGGGAACACCCTGCGGCGGAAAATCTCGTTGCTCATCAGAGGATGTTCTTCTGAATTTACCCATCCTTCATATTCTCTCTTTACAAATTTGCAGAAATTGCTGTTGGCATCTCGCTTCTGCATAAGGAGCAGTTCCTCCATTGCGTTGTCGGTGCCTGAGAGTTTCAATTCCCAATATACGAGACGGCGATATACCTCCATCCATTCCTCGATTGATGAGGCAGCGTTTATTTCCCCTGCAAGCACACGGAAATCCTGCTGATAGCCGGATGAGGTCTGGGCTGCCACGAGTTCCCCGCTATGTAGATTCTTCTTTATGGAGAGTAGAATCTGATTGGGATTCACCGGTTTGATGAGATAGTCGGCGATACGGTTTCCGATTGCCTGATTCATAAGGTTCTCCTCCTCGCTTTTCGTTATCATGATTACGGGGAGTTCAGGATGAGCCAGGTTTATTCGTGAGAGGGTTTCCAATCCGGACAATCCGGGCATGTTCTCATCGAGCAGGACAAGACTGAAACGCTCCGCCTCAAGCATATCAAGGGCATCGCTGCCGTTGGAAACTGTAGCGAGATTATAGCCTTTGGCTTTTAGAAACATTATATGGGGCTTGAGGAGGTCGATCTCATCATCCACCCAGAGAATTTTATCCATAGTTTTTAGTTTTTAGTCTGACTGGTCTGACATGTCTGACGGGTCGGACATGTCTGAGTCAGGGATTTCATCGAGGGATTCTTCTATGGCTTCCTCGGCAGCCTGTTCGCGGAAACGGAAGTATTCTTCAAAAGAACGCCCTTCGCGCAAGAGAAGTTCAAAGTTGGCCTTGGCAATCACTATCGGGCGCACCTCTTCGGGGAGAGGCACTCCGCTGCCGCCAAAAATGGAGAGATAGTGTTCGGCTTCCCTAAGATTTGCAAACCCCTTCACAACGAGGAGCCCGACATTGGAGAAACTCATCGGCTCAAGGTCGAAGTCCTTAACCGTGAAAGAGGAGAAATTGAATCTTGCCACTTCATAGAGCACTACATTCGGATTCACCACATCTTTCGGGAAGGCAAAGACGATGAAGTGTGGAGCATCGGGGAGAAGTTCGAATTTAGCCTCCGCAAGCATATCTCCTTCCCCCTCAGCGGGAATACTGTCGGCGGTGAGGCGCGTCTCCCAAAGCATTGCACGTGAATTGGAGCCTCCGCTTTGGGGTTTGAATCCGGCCTTTATCTTTTTAAGAATCTCTGACGCCATATCGGTCATGTCAGTCTCCGGCCATCGCTGAAGGAGAAGCGAGAGCTGATCTTTGAATTGCTCCGTATCCCCCTCCGTGAGATAAGAGAGGGCATCTATGAAGATAAACTTTGGAAGGAGGGGGGAGAGGGGATATTCGCGTTGCATCTCGTCAGTGAGGGCATGCACCTCACGGTTATCGTCGGAAAGATAGGCGGCGTATGCCTTTCCGTAGATTCCCTCCTGCACCTCGTGCATCTTGCGGAGATTGTCGAAATAATTAGGGTCGAGCATGGCTTTTCCGTAAGGTGAATCCGGGAACTCGTCAAGGATAAGCCTGCGCCAGTGCTCAGCCTGTGTGTTACGGTCGGAGCGCATATCCATCAGGTAGAGGTTATAATATATGTCCAGGCGATAGATATTGTCAGGATAGCGTGAGAGAAGACTTTCAAATTCGCGCGAGGCAGCAGTGAAATCCTCAAGGTCATCTTTCAGGATCACCCCCATATTGTACATGCCGTCGACAATAACCTCATTGGCGGTTGCAATATCCTCGGGAGAGGAAGGTATCTGGCGGAGATAAAATTCCACATTATGAGGATCGTCGCTTCCGGGAGGGATGGAATCGGTAGCTGCCAAAATCGGATTCCCTTCAGCATCAAGGCTATCTGTCGGGAGACCCTCTTCATTATCCTCCTCGGCATCATCGAAGGAGAAACTTGATTTATTTCGTCTTCTCCAGTCATCCTCCAACTTACGCGCACCCCAGCGTCGTTGGAACTCCGTCTTTCCGGCATTCTTTGTCATAGTATTGTAGAAATACCATGACTTGTCGGTGTTCAGCGAAAGGTTTGGAGCCGATGGTGTGTTCGCTTGACTAATTGCCGGATTGCTTCCCTGCTGCGCAAGATATTCCTCCCTTTTTGCAGCCTCCTCCGCCTCCTTTTCATCGCGAATCAGTTTATCGACAATCTTTTGAGCCACCTCTCTCTGTTCCTCGGGCGTCATTCGCGAGAGCTTCAGAAGTGAATCCTGAAGCTGCACGTTCTCTGCATACACAGCGAGCCGGTCGAGCACATCGCTTCGCCGTTTTATGGTCTTATAGCCGGGATAGTTATCCGACAGCAGCGGCAGGGCCTTGGAATAGCATGGCTGCGCCTTCACGTAATCCCCCTCATTGAAATATATTTCACCTAATGCCAGGTTTACAAGCGCCTTATCGGCGCCGTCAGGCGTAGGCTGATTGACGGCTATTATATAGTTTTCCTTTGCCTTGGCAGTATCCCCCCGGGATAGATAGAGATTGCCGATTGCATAATATATTCGGTCGAGATACTCCTTGTTGCGCTGATAGCGGGTCATGTTACGCAATGCGCGCACCTCTTTGGCGATGTTATTTCCGGAATATACCTCACTCTCCCTGATGCGGGCGTTGAATTTGAGCCGATAGGGAGTGGATGCTCCTGATCCGGCTTTTTTAAACGCCTTATACGCCTCCCCCTTATCGCCTGTGAGGGAATATACCTGTCCAAGGAGGAAGTAAAGGCGATGTTTCTGTATTCCCGAAGAAGCGGCTGCCGCCTCCCGGATATAGGGAATCGCCTCCTTATACTCTCCTGAGCGCGTCAGAAGATCAGCCTCGACGATGTTGTAGAGCGTGCGGAGCGACTTGTCGGAAAGTTGCTCAGGCTTTATCAGGCGAAGGATGTCTTCGGCTTCATAAAGCCAGTTCAGGGCGCAGTAAGACCACGCCTGGCGCAGCTTTGCTTCCGTGACCACCTTCGGGAGCCATGTGAAATGGCGCGAGATATACAGGAACGTGGAGGCTGCTCCCGTGAAATCTCCGTTCATAAACTGCGCCTCCCCCATTCTCAGCCAGGCATTATGTATAAAAGGATTAAATTCCCCGCGGGCGCGGAAAGCCTTCTCCTTAGGTGAGGAGGAACGCTTGGCAGGCTTTTTTGTTATGGAACGTATCTGGATTGCCTTCTGCATCTTCTCTATCGTTCGAGTAAAATCGCCTGAGGGCTGCGGAAGATGATTGTCGGCGCGCGCCTCTGCCGGATGAGCGAGCAGGAGCCGGGTGAAGTCGTCCTCATACTTCCCCGTCATATCCTTCTCTGTCTCCTTATAATGCTCATCGCCGTTAAAATATACGTTATAGCGGGTTATAAATGCCTGATATTGGCGCGACACGGGTGTGTTCCTCTTATTGCCGCACGCCGACATAAGAAGCAATATGAGCAGAGATATCGCAAAAGCCTCCCTTTTCATTTTCCTGTCAGAAGCCCCTGAAGGTCATTAAGCATGTTGAGAGCCTGCAGAGGGGTGAGATTATTGACATTCACATCCAGCAGACGGTCGCGAATCTGGGAAAGGAGAGGGTCGTCGAGCTGAAAGAAACTCATCTGATAGGTCTCTTTCTGCTTTCCGTCGCCAATCTTCCCCTTTGGAGCACCCACTGATTTCTCCTCCAGCTGATGCAGAACCTCGTCGGCACGCCTTATAATGGAGGGGGGCATCCCGGCGAGTTTTGCCACATGAATGCCGAAAGAGTGTTCCGACCCTCCCGGTTCAAGCTTGCGTAGAAACACTACCTTTCCTCCGATCTCCTTCACGGAGACATTGAAATTGGAAATGCGCGGATAAATTCCCTCCATCTCATTGAGTTCGTGATAGTGGGTGGCGAAGAGAGTCTTGGGACGCACTTTCCCGTTGTCGTGTATAAGCTCCACTATTGCGCGTGCTATGGATATGCCGTCGTAGGTGGAAGTTCCTCTTCCGAGTTCGTCAAAAAGCACTAACGAGCGTTGGCTCATGTTGTTGAGGATTGCCGCCGCCTCATTCATCTCCACCATGAAAGTGGATTCTCCCGTGGAGATATTGTCGGAGGCCCCCACACGCGTGAATATCTTGTCGACAATCCCCATCCTTACCCCTTTGGCAGGGACAAACGACCCTATCTGAGCCATTAGCGCAATAAGGGCTGTCTGGCGCAGGAGGGCAGACTTTCCGCTCATGTTCGGTCCTGTTATCATCATCACCTGACATCCGTCGGAATCAAGCGATACGGAATTTGAGATATAAGATTCGCCCGGCGGCATGAAACGCTCGATTACGGGATGGCGCCCCTCGGAGATGTTAAGGATCAATGAATCTTCCATCACAGGGCGAGTATAGCCGTAGCGCGCGGCTGCCTCTGCGAACGCCAGGAGACAGTCGGTTACAGCCACTCCGTCCGCCACTGCGTGAATCTCCTTCGAGCGGCTGTTGATCTTATCAAGAAGTTCTCTATAAATCCTCTCCTCTATGGCGGTTATTCTCTCCTCCGCTCCCAATATACGCTCCTCAAGCTGCTTGAGCTCAGGGGTGATGTAGCGCTCCGCATTTACGAGAGTCTGCTTCCTTATCCAGTCGGCAGGCACTTTATCCTTGTGAGTGTTTCTTACTTCAAGATAATATCCGAACACGTTGTTGAAATGAATCTTCAGCGAAGAGATGCCTGTCCGCTCAATCTCCCGCGTCTGGATTTCCAGCAACGCATCGCGGCTGTTTGCACGCAGCCGACGCAGTTCATCAAGCTCCTCATCCACACCCTCCGCAATGACCGGAGCCTTGCCGAAATTATTCCCCGCCTCGTTATGAATGGCATGTTCCACCCAAGCTGCCACATCCGCTACATCCGCGATTCTTTTGGAGAGATTGAGAAGCGTTTCATTTCCGCTCTCCTTAAGAAGACCTTTCAGGCGCATTGCGCCTCGTATTCCCTCCGCCAACTGCAGGAGTTCGCGAGGGGTTATCTTTCCGGAGGCAGTTCTCCCTATGAGGCGTTCGAGATCGCCTGTGCGATGGGTTGACTCACGGGAAAGCTCACGCAGGTGTTCATCGCCAAGGAGCGCCTCCACTACGTCATGGCGCCTGCGAATCCTCTCTATGTCAAGCAACGGGAGAATAATCCAACGGCGCAAGAGGCGCGCTCCCATCGGCGACAGAGTGAGATCAATGACATCAAGCAGGCTTTTGCCTTCGGCTCCGAGGGGAGAGATAAGCTCAAGATTGCGTATGCTGAACCGGTCGAGGTGCATATACTTCCGGTTGTCGATACGTGCGAGATTAGTGATGTGGGAGAGTCGAGTGTGGCTTGTGAGATCGAGGTAATGCAGGATGCTCCCTGCGGCAATGACGGCAGCCGGGATGTTGTCAACTCCAAATCCCTTTAGCCCTGCTGTAGAGAACTGTTTCAGCAGACGCTCTTCGGCTGCGGAGGTGGTGTAAACCCAGTCGTCAAGTTCAAATATGCTCCCTTTGAACGAAAGGTTGCGTTCGCAAAACTCACGAGTGCCTCTCATTCTCAGCAATTCCTTGGGGGCGAAGGTATTGATCAGTTTTTCAATTTCAGGGGCTGATGCCTCTGCGCATAGGAATTCCCCCGTGGATATGTCGAGCAGTGCCAGTCCGACAGTGTTTTTCTCCGGATGAATGGCAGCCAGGAAATTATTCTCTTTGGCAACCAGAGCGCCGGTCGAGGTGTTCACGCCGGGAGTGACCAGTTCGGTTATTCCCCTTTTTACGAGTTTCTTTGTCAGCTTAGGATCCTCAAGTTGCTCGCATATAGCGACTCGCCGCCCTGCGCGCACGAGTTTCGGAAGATATGAGTCAAGTGCATGGTGAGGGAATCCGGCAAGCTCCACTGACTGCGCTTTTCCATTGGCGCGGCGTGTAAGCGTTATTCCGAGTATCTCGCTGGCGGCTATCGCATCTTCGCAGAAGGTCTCATAGAAGTCGCCGACCCGGAAAAGGAGTATGGCATCCGGGTGTTTCTTTTTCATCTCCATATACTGGAGCATGAGCGGGGTTTCAGCAATCTTTTTCATTTACCGAATATTGAGAGCATCCAAGAAGACATTCCTACATAGATCAGCAGACCGACAACATCGTTGGTGATCTGGATGAACGGACCCGTAGCGAGGGCAGGATTAATCTTGAGGCGTTCAAGAGTAAGGGGCACGAGAGTGCCGAAAACGGTTGCGAATATGACCACGGCAAACAGGGAGGCGGCTACGGCAAATGCCACGGTATATCTGACATTCTGCGGCTGGGTCAGGAGGATATATATCAGCACCACACTTGAAATTACCACTGCATTCATCATTGCTACAAGAAATTCCCTTCCGATCTGCGTCATGGAGTTCTTGATGTCGAGACGTCCGTTGGCAAGGCCTTGAACTACGATTGCAGAAGCCTGAACCCCGACATTACCGCCTGTGCCTCCGATAAGAGGGATGAATATGGCGAGAGCCGTAACCGCTGCAATCTGCGCCTCGAACCCTCCTAAGATAAGGGAGTTGACAATCCCGCCGATAATGCCTATCAGAAGCCAGGGGATACGAGCCTTTGTCTGGTCGATTACAGAGTCGCCGGCATCAATGTCGGATGATATACCTGATGCGAGCTGATAGTCGCGTTCGCTTTGCTCCCTCACCTCATCCATTACGTCATCAACCGTGATCTGACCTACGAGGCGTCCGATACTATCTATGACCGGCATTGCCACAAGGTCATATTTCTCAAAGTCGATAGCCACCTCGTCGATAGGGGTGTTTGTAAGCACCGAGACCGGAAGATCTTCCATCACGTGCTTAATCTTTGACACGCTCGGATGAGTTATCATCTTCTTGAGGGGGAGAACCCCTTTTAGACGATTCTCATTGTCTACGACATAGACGTAATATATATCGTCGAGGTCTTCCGCCTGGCGGCGCATCTCCTTGAGGCAATCAGGCATAGATAGATTCTCGTTGACGACAATCATTTCCGTGCCCATCAGACCGCCTGCCGTGTCCTCGTCATATTGCAGAAGGTCAACGATGTCTCCCGCCTGCTCTACATCGTCGATATGCTGTATGACCTCGTTACGATCCTCCTCATCAAGTTCCTGAATAAGGTCAACGGCATCGTCGGTGTCAAGGAGGTCGATGAAATGACCGATTTGCTCCGGATCCATACCTTCGAGGAGTTTCTTACGGTCGTCCTCGTCAAGCTCCATAAGGACGTCGGCTTTCTTCTCCTTGTCATCGATAAGGTTAAACACCCACTCCGCCTGACGCAGGTTGAGTTGCTGGAATAATTCGGCGATGTCGGCAGCGTGCATGTCATTGATGACCTTGCGTGCTTCCACAGCATTCTCTTCATCAATGAGATGCTCAAGATTCTCTATGTCGGTTTCTGTAAAATCTTTCATAAACGGGGTTCAGAGAGAGGTATACTATGCAGTGTTGGAAAGGGACGCTTATACACCCAAGACAATTGCCGGATCAATATTCAGTTTTTCACTTATTCTCTTTCCTTGTTTTAAGGTAGGAACTTTCTTGCCCGACAGATACTCACTTATACGTGAAGGTGACACGCCAATAATCTGAGCCAGACGTGTCTGGTTGATGCCCATCTCGTACATTCTCAATTTAATCACATCAATTAAGGAGGGCGTTCCTATAGAATAATGTTGATCCGAATAGTCAGCTACCATACCGGATAATAAATCCAACTCTATGCTGTGAGGATCCGTTAGCGGTGTGTCATCTTTCACCAATGGTAAAAGTTCTTCCACTCTTTGAAGGGCCCATCTATATTGATCTTCAGTTTCTATTCGTGTCATTTATAAATTTTTAAATATTTGCACAATTAATTTTGTCATATTCTTGGTGAGTACCGATAAATCTTATATAAACCCATTTTATTGTGAATTTGATGACAACAACCAATCTATGGTTATTCCCTCTAATATTGAAAACATAATGCTGGTTTCCAACACTATCCACACTATTGAAGGTTTTCTTTATATCCTGAAAGTTCTTCCAATCTGCTCTTTTTACGGTTTTTATCCAATCTTGAAGAGCTGTTTCAGTATCAGGAAATCTTTCTATATATTTCTTCAAGGGTTCTTCAGTGATTATTCTCATGAAAAGACAAAATATTTTACAAAAATAGGAAAATTATTCCAAGTTTCAAAAAAATAGGAATAATTCTGCCGAAGTTGCATCACGTGCCCGTGAGCCATCCATAATACAGGTGAGGAAGAACTAATATTCTGCAAATTTAAATATTTTGCATTTATTCGCCAAGCCAATACAAAAATAAGCCACTCTGCGGAGCGGCTTATTTTTGTATTGTCGGCGGCGGATTAAATAATGATGTCGCGACAACCACGTTTTGAAATTTAATTAAAAGAATCGGTTTAAAGATTTTTTCTAAGTTTTCATAACGAGAAAAAATTTAAGAGTTAAGAATTTAAATTAAGAATTAAAGATAAATTGCTGAAAAGAAGAATTAAGATTTAAGCATCAATTTAGGAAGGAATTATTTTCTAACGCGGATGGTTCTTGCGTAAGTTCCGACAGCAGGAGCGTTTACGGGAAGCTTAGAAGAATCTTTCACCACAACGAGAGGAAGATTGATCGAGAGACCTGTCAGAGAGTCATCAGAACGGCGGAGAGTTGCAGCCACTGCGATAACGTGTTTTCCTACGCTGTTGTCATTTGTAGCGATGGATGGAGCGGCGGAGCGGTTCTTTGAAGCGATCACGTTTCCGTCGAGGAAGTAGAGAGCGCTGTGGAAAGTAGCGGTCTGTGAGCTGACGGTCTTTATTGACATTCCGTTAATCTCGATAGTGTTCCCTGCTACTGCATAGATAGTGTCGTTTAGCAAAGTGACACCTGAGATTTCTACTGTGTTGTCAACTGTAAGAGCTGTATCTGGCTCGAGAGAATCGGAATCAGCGGAGCAGCTAACGAACATCATAAAGGGGAGAGAGAGAATGAGAGAAAGTATAAATTTTTTCATAACGACTAAAATTCTAAAAGATTAATAAATAGGATTTAAAAGATAGAAAACATTCGTGAGAAGGATAGGATGAAGAATTACGACAATTGCACTTATTTATACTAAAAACTAAAAAAATTTCCTTCGTTATCCATCATCAGGATTAGGGGATGATGGTTGGGAATTTGCCTCCTCCGAGGTCCCATTCGCCGGGGTTCACTTGTATAACGGGAGGAGAGGGATTTGGTTTGATGTGTAGCAAAAAGAAAGTTTAATTTTTTTAGCGAAAACAAATGTTAAAGCGAATTAAAGGCTTAATAAAAGGGAAGTTATATTAAAAATAGGCAATTAAAATTTAACAGAGGTTAAAAATAAAAATTCTTTTAGGATTTGGACTCGTAATGCCTGGGAGGGGATTGCTCCGCAATCCCGCTACGCGACAAAACCCCGATCTTACCATAATGGAAATTACCTTTTTACGACGTAGCGGGATTGCGGAGCAATCCCCTCCCAGGCATTACGAATCCCAAGCATTACGGGTCTAATGTGAGAGAAGATGTCCTCCCATTTGAAGAGTGTAAGTTCCGGGTGGTAAAAAACGTGGATTATTGAAAATATAAGCCCGAGTATTCATCAGGTGGCGTTCATTGCGAATTATTCTGTCCCAGTTATCCTGTTGCCACAGCGAATCTTTTCTGTTTAATAATTTATTTATATGACGGGCGGTATAATGTTTAAGGCGACCTATGATGGTTTCTGGTTTTTCCGTGAATGTTGCCAATAGATGTATGTGATTTGGCATGATGACGAAATCATAGCATTCCATTCGGGTGTAGTAGCTAAGAGCCTCTACGATTATATCTCTGCATTCTCTGTGTTTCAGAAGACATTCTCCATACCCTTTGTCGAGATACTTGTCCTGAACTCCACGAAAGAGCCGAGTGAATTCATATTCAGTTTCAGTGGTCCATGGATGAGGATTTTTATTGATGAACCAGTCCATTTGATTTTTAATAAGTGCTTGGACATGTAGGGGAAGGGCATCTCCCAGCCGGAACGTTATGAACTGTAGCTTGCCCGGTTGATACCAATGAGGAAGATGGTTAAAGGTGAAATTTATAAAGGAATTTCGATCAAGGAAACTTTCTTCCGAATATATCATGATGTAATTGATATTAAGGATACTGTGTTTGAAAAACGTTAAAAGAAAAGTGATTATTACGTAATGATGATGATTATTGCATGATGATCATTATGGACAATTTTTTGAGTTTAAAGAGCCGTAATGCTTGGGAGGGGATTCGTAATGCTTGGGAGGGGATTGCTCCGCAATCCCGCTACGCGACAAAACCCCGGTCTAACCATAATGGAAATTACCTTTTTACGACGCAGTGGGATTGCGGAGCAATCCCCTCCCAGGCATTACGTGTCTAATCCTCAAGAATTAAAAGAAGCGGGGCGACTCGTATTGAGTCGCCCCGCGGGATTATATCAAAGGATTTGTAGAAAAGATTATTTCACAACTTTCACAGCCTTGCCGTTAACGACGCGGATGTAGATACCCTTGTCGGGGTTAGCTACGCGCTGTCCCTGGAGGTTGAAGTAAACTGCATCACCTTCCTCAGCTTCGATAGCGCTAATGCCTGTAGCACCTGAAACGGTGAGTATCATGGCTTCCGGATCGAAAATATAAGTCGGTTTGCCTGTAACGGTAGAAGTCCAGTTGCTACCACTTACCTTAGCGGCATAATCGTTATTTTCTTCAATCTTTTTGCCATCGCCAGATGCAATCCAATTCAGCTTAGTCTCATCATCAGGAGTAGCCTCATAAACATCCTTCTCAACTTCCTTGATACCAAATTCAGCGAGAGGTTGGTCAAGAGTTACTGTCCATTTGCCGGAAGCATTCTCCATCGGATAGTCTTTCCATTCAGCATCATCACCAGTCTTAATAGTGCCTCGGAGCACATATGCAACTTCAGGCTGATACTTATCACCTGTGATTGTGAGTGTCTTGCTGTCAGGAGCGAAAACAACGTGAGCATTTTCAATGCCATTGGCAAGGATAATATTGTTCATTCCAGCATTAGGAGCACATTCGTATGGAACGCCGATTTCAAGTTTTTCATCTGTACCACCGAAATTACCTTCCCAAGTACCATCTGTAACTTTGATGCTACCAATGATTTTGTCAACATCAAGAGTATAGGAGCCGTCAGCCTGTTTAGTGAACTTCGCATTTTCATCTGGATTTGTCCAATTATTGAAATCACCAGTGAGATAGTAAACAGCGTCTGTAGGATCGTCTTCGCCACCCTGTTCTACTGTACCGGTTACTGTGAGAGTATTGTTTGTGCTGTTGAAGACGAGTTTTGCATTTTTGACAACTGCTTCAAAAGAGAAGTTGTTATCTGCACCACCTTCTACGCAAGCATAGGGTGTGCCAAGTTCGATTGCATTTTCTCCCTTGCCGTACCAAGTGTTTTTATCATCTACAATCTTGAAGGAGCCTTTGAGTTCGTCAAGGTTAAGAGTGTATACATCATTTTCACCCTTGCTGAATTCATAATCATTAGGAGCTACCCAACCATATTCGCCACCGACGAGGTAATATTTGGTAGCAGAAGGAACAGGAGGATTGACAACACCTTCATTTGCGATGGTGAGAGTCATTGCCTCCGGATCGAAGGTATAAGTGGTCTTGCCTTCAAGGGTAGATGACCAGTTATTAGCTACGGCTTTACAACCATAAGTGCCTGCCTCTGCAATAGCTGAGTCTTCGTCAGCTGAAGAAATCCAGCGTTTTTCCTTTTCGTGGGTAGAACACCATTCAGCAATACCAAATTTTACAAGTGCTTCAGGTGCGATAAATGACCATTTACCATCCTGTTCTGTCATCTTGAAATCAGTCCAAGTAGCGTTTTCCGCTTGTGAAGTTGTACCACGAAGAATATAAGAGAGCTCGTGAGTTTCTTCGATAGGATCGCCAATATATGCTACATCCAAAGTTGCATCTGCATGGAGTTCGCCAAGTGTAAAAGTAAATGTCACTTTTCCACTTTTAACGAGGCTCATGTTCTTACCTTCTCCGAGGTCAACCTTAAGTTCATAACCCTCACCGGCTACCATCTGCATATCGCTGTTAGAGAACCAATGGTTATGCGCGTCTGTTCCAACAAACTGGAATTCATCGTCGGCTGACATCTCCTTTGTGATAGTATATGTGGTGCCATTAGTAGTATCAAGACGATAAGCTTCCTTAGTTTCCCAATTTGTCATATCACCAACCAAATAAATTGGGGGATAGGGATCGGAATCATGCTCCTGACCTTCTATAGTAACTTCAATAGAGGAAAAATCAGCTGCTGGCTTAATAGTATATGTTACGTTTCCACCTGTATGCAAGGTCATATTACGAGTAACGTCTCCTGTGATAGTATATGTATCGTTACACATATTTTGCATACCGTTGGAGAAATATCTGTAGGAGTCTGTATCATCATCTTCTCCCATCATTACCATGAATTTAAACGCAATGTCAGAACCAGCATCCGGCAGATTGAGGGTATAAGTCTGACCATCATCGGTGGCGAAACGTAGTTTTTCGCTAACTTTGAAACCATTGCGGCTACTCCAGAGATATACCTTTTTAAAGACATCGCTCGGATCAGCTTCCTGACCTTCAATAGTCACTTCAGCAGAGGTCTTGTCATCTGAAAGAACGAGTGTGAATTTGACATCGCCTCCTTTCTTAAGATTTGTGTTTCTGCCATATATGTCTGTAAAAGTATAAGTGCCATTACCTAAGTCATCTTTGTCAATGGTATAAGATTTACTCCAGTTTGCCGTAGCAAATTTGAATTCTCCTGTTGACATGCCGGCTACTTCAAGGGTATAGGTCTTGCCATCGGTAGTAGACATTTTATACTCGTCTACAGCAGGCCAGCCTGTACCTGTCATTTCACCACGAAGATAGAGTTCAAGATAATCATTATCATCGGGTTCGTCACCCCCACCTTGGGATTCTTCACCAGCTACGAGAAGAGTCATAGCATCGGGATCAAAAGTGAAGGAATATTTACCTTCCTTTATTTCAATATTAGTGCCTCCATCTACCGCAACTGTATAAGCTTCATTCAATTTTGCAGTAGACCCTGTTGGAAGGTTGATCCAACCAATTTGAGCACCGTTATCCATTTTTTTAATACCGAAAGAGCCATCTTTGACTTCCATTTCAGGGAGAACCCATTTACCATTATCCTCTGTCATATCTTTAGTTATCCAATCAGTACCACCAAAAATACTTCCATGAATAGCGTAGGTAATCACAGATTCTGCTTGTTGACCTGTTATAAGAAGAGTTTTGGCAGTGGGGTTGAATACGAGATGTGGATTCTCGATAGGATTCTCAAGAGGAATATTGCCACTTATTCCTGCTGCAGTGAGATTATAAACTTCACCGAGTTTTAGGATTGCTGATCCTCCAAAGTTCATCTCATCATTACTCCAGGTGCCATCATTGATCTTGAAACCGGAGGTAAGAGTACCAACATAGTCTAGAACATATGTGCCATCCCCTTGAGCGGTGAATTTTCCAGCTTCAGCTTTTAAATTCCATCCAATGGGTCCACCGATGAGATAGTAGTCGACTGCGTTCGCGGCAAAGGCTACGAACAGACCGACTAATGAAAGTAAAAACTTTTTCATTCAGTTAGATTGTTTTAAAAGATTATTATTTAGTTAATTGTTGTTGACTTAGGGATGTTTCGAGTTTTCCGTTCGGAACATGTAAGAATTGGTTATTTCCAGACAATAGATATGACGTGTAAATGACATATTATGTCGTTTAGGTGCAAAATTAAGGTCTTAGTTCTAATAAACAAAATTTTTTAGTTGAAAAAAGCAAAAACATGTTGTACAACATGTTTTTGCTTTTTTGAGGTTTCCTTGGGATGGGGTTTTGTCGTGGTTTTGACGGGACATTTCGGGGCAGGGACTGCCCCTCCTCCCAGGGAATCAAGTTATGCTTATCTTTTTGCGGGGGGATAGGGCGGTCCAGGAG
>CAMWSM010000007.1 GCA_947176915.1 uncultured Porphyromonadaceae bacterium
CCCCTAACCCCTAACCCCTAATTACCTAATTACCTAATTACCTAATACCTAATAACCCCTAACCCCTAATGCCTAACGCCTAACGCCTAATGCCTAACGATAAGCATGTTGGGAATTGAGGAGGTTCACTCCGAAATAGGCCATGGCTATTGCCAGGGCTGCCAACAGAAGATAGAGATGGAAGCTACGGTTTCCATCTCTGTCTTTTTTGGGAAACAGGCGCCGTTCTTGCGTATTACGTAAATGAGCGCGGGGGTAAACCCGTATGGTCCCGAGTCAAGACCCTCCTCTCCACATGTGGAGGGGAGCATTATTGTCTGACTTTCCGGGCGAATGGTGCCGAAGAAATTTATCGGTTCGTGATGCGCGTTAGTCAGCCCGAGGGGCACCACCTGGTGACCGGCGCGTATATTGAAGGCAGGCACTATAAGACGTGTTATGTGGAGTTGTTCGATCGCTACTTCACCCCCTTTTTCTATTTCCGTCTCATATTCTCCGTTCTCATTGTTTTCAAGTTCAACAGCTGTACCTGTGCCCCCGGCTTCAAATTCTATTTCTGCGCCAAGAATCCATTTCTTGTTGAATTTGAAATCAAAACCAAGAGTGAAGCGGGGGATGGCTATGGTGTTGCGATGCTCTTTGGTGGAGCCTTCTGTCTGGAACCGGTTTATTCCATAATCTTTAAAAGATGCGACCATTTCTGCGTAACTTCCCACACGAAAGCGGTTATAACCTGTGGTGTCAGCCAATTCCTGAGCCTTGGATGAAAGGATAGATAGAGCTGAAAGCAAAAGATAGCCGGAGATTCGTTTGATAGAAGAGGAAATCATTTCTTGATTGTTTTAAGCCGTTTAAATTGCCATTTTTTGACTATGCAAAATTACAACCGGCTCAAAAATCCCGAAATACGCACAAATAGGTAAAAAAACTCCCTCCTCTACCAATAAATTATTAATAATCCCATCGCATTCCGTGCTCCCCTTTGTCGGCAGAATTGATGGATCGGCTCTTTTTGTTAAGCAGTTTTCCGGAATTAAATTGGTAGCGGATGCCTATTTCCAGAAGGTTGCCCTGATCGTTCATGCGGTATTCAGATGAGCGGACAACTGTCTGCGACAGAGTCTCGCAGCGGTATCGACCTCCATATTTGCTGAAAAGATTGCTCCATATTAAATTGAGGTTCCAGTTGCCGATATTCTTGTATATGGCAAGGGAAGACAAATTTTATTGTGCGAAAAGTTATAATTTAGTATTTTATAGTTTATTTATTGGGAATTAAATCTAAAATTAATGTATATTTATACAATATTTTGAAATCTTGACATTTCCTGTCAGACCGATATTTTTTATGGGAATGATAATAATCCCCATAAAAAGAGCCAATAAAACCTAATTAAGTTGTTTGATAATTGTGAATGGATTAATTTTGCAAGTGTTATAGATGTGAGTGAAAATATAATCTCTTTATGGCTCGGAAGTTTTCTATTTATAAGGGGATTCCTATCGGATTAATAATAAAAAAGGATTTGAGTAGGAAAAAAGTCAGTCAAAAAGTTTTGGCGGATAGTATCGGCATGTCTTATTATTGCCTTAATCGTTCTCTTAACAATAAAAGACTTATTAAGGAAGATGAGGCAAGACTTATTGATGAGTATTTTAAATATGAGGATAGATTCACTCTTAATATGCAGTCATATCTCTATAATAAAAATCAGTCAAAAGAGCATGGTTCCTTTAAAAATATTACTCCGTCAGTGCGGTCGTGTGTCTTTTGGGATATAGATGTCTCATCGTTAGATTGGGTAAAATACAGGGATTTCATAATAAATCGGGTATTAGAGTATGGAAATTCTGAAGAGTATAGATCCGTAATGGAATATTATAATAACTTATGATATTATGAATAACTCAGAATCTTGCGTTTCCGAAAGACTTAGATGTATTCTTTCTGATATAATGCACAATTCTTTATTTGCGCCATTTAGATTAGTGGGAGGAACAAATATAGCGCTACAGTATAGTCATAGAGAATCTGTGGATATAGACCTTTTTACAGACTATGAATACGGGAGTCTGAATTTTAAAAGATTTGAAGAATGGTTTAAGAATAAATATAAATATTATGACTCTTCTGATAGTGGTTCTAAAGTGGGCATGGGAAGAACATATTATATAGGCAATGATGAAAAAGATGCAGTAAAGGTGGATTTAATGTATGAAAACTCTAAGTTTTTGTACCCGGAGATAGTTGTGGATAATGTTAGAATGGCGAGCTTGACAGAAATTGCTGTGATGAAGTTGAACGCTATTTATTATGGGGGTAGAAAAAAGGATTTTTGGGATTTGCACTTTCTTTTAATTGATAGGGATTATAATCTTAAAGAATTGATAGCTCTTCATAAAAAACGTTTTCCTTATGAACATGATAATGAAGAAATGATGTCAAGACTAAAGGATTTCAGTAAGGCTGATGAAGAGCCGGCTCCAGTATGTAGGTTAGGTAAATTTTGGGACCGAATAAAACTTGATATACTCGATTTGTTGTTAGAATTATGAGATTAGTGATTCAGAGAGTGGCTTTCGCTACTGTTAAGGTGGATGGAGAGATAAAAGGGGAGATAGGGAAGGGATTGATGATTCTTGTCGGCGTTGAGAATGGCGACAGGAGAGAGGATGCGGAGTGGCTTGCAGCGAAAGCGGCGAAGATGCGTATCTTCCCTGACGAAGATGGAGTGATGAATAAGTCGGTTATTGATGCCGGAGGTGATATTCTCGCCATAAGCCAATTCACATTGACAGCCTCCACTGCAAAGGGGAATCGTCCGAGTTACATACGCGCAGCCAAAGGGGAGGAGGCAAAAAATCTTTATGAATATTTTTGCAGCCGAATTGAGAAAGAGATTGGCAAGAATGTTGAAAGAGGGATTTTCGGAGCGGATATGAAAGTGGAGCTTCTTAATGATGGACCTGTTACCATCATAATTGACTCCAGACTCAGGGAATAAGCCTCTCTCAGGCTGTAAATTCTTCCGTGGATTATGCGGCTCTTTTATTTTTTTCGATTCTAAGGGCGTTTAAATTGATTGTGATTTGGTTTAATCAGTTAATATATAATATTTTGTATAAAATATCAACAGGTCGCGGAATTATAATGAAAAACTCACCTTATACTGCCATACGATTCAAAAATAACCTTATTTGAGAAGCAAAAGTGCCTTAAGTGAAATCTATGTGTTAATAATGGTTTAAAAAGAGCAAAACTATTGTATGTTTTAATTTTTTTTGTATTTTTGCAGACTTTAACCCGCAACCTCTTCTTTGCTCTCAAAGAGTGAAGAAGATTAATTTTTGAGCAATGATCTCATTCGAAACAAAAAATGTCGAAATGCCTTCACTTGATCTTGAAAGGGTAGGGCAATGGCTTGGTGAAGTGGCAGCCGCTCACGACAGAAGAATTGGAAACGTGAATTATCTCTTTTGTGATGATGAGGAGATTCTCAGAGCTAATAGGGAATTTCTCCGGCATGACTACTATACCGATATAATTACTTTTGATTATTCACGCCGCGATAAGATAGGAGGGGATATTTTCCTTTCTCTTGACACTGTGAGGAGCAATGCCGAAGAGATGGGTGAGCCATATCAAAGGGAATTGTTGAGGGTTATCGCTCATGGAGTGCTTCATTTATGTGGAATTGACGACAAGGGCCCGGGAGAAAGAGAAGTGATGGAAGCTCATGAGAATGAGGCGCTTAGGCTTTGGGATGGGATGCAATAAAGATATTGTTCAAATAATCAGACAGTTACGTATAGATGAAATTTGATTACGACGTAGTAGTGATTGGCGGAGGTCATGCCGGCTGTGAAGCGGCGGTGGCTTCGGCTCGTCTTGGGGCGTCAGTCTTGCTTATCACGGCAGATCTGAATCGTGTTGCACAAATGTCGTGTAACCCTGCCGTTGGCGGTATTGCAAAGGGTCAGATTGTGCGTGAGATAGACGCTCTCGGGGGGCAGATGGGTGTCATTGCCGATAAGACGGCAATACAGTTCAGGATGCTCAATCGTTCGAAAGGACCGGCAGTATGGTCGCCACGTGTGCAGTCAGACCGGACCCGTTTTATCGATGAATGGCGCAAAACCCTTGAGACTACTCCCGGACTGCATTTATTTCAAGATATGGCAGTCTCTTTTATAATCGAAGAGGAGGAGGGCAAAAAGGTAATAAAAGGAGTCAACACCGCTCTTGGATTCACATTCAAGGCAAAAAGAGTTATTCTTACAGCCGGAACATTCCTTAACGGACTCATGCACTTCGGCTCCACCCGTATGCCGGGAGGCAGAATAGCGGAACCTGCCTCGATGGGGCTTTCAGATCAATTGAAGGAATGCGGCATTGAGACATTAAGGATGAAGACCGGTACCCCGGCACGTATTGACGCACGAAGCATTGATTTCTCACTCGCTCAGCGTCAGGACGGGGATGATGAGGTCGAGGCTTTTGCAGCTGAAATCGAGGGGGAAGAGGAGAGAGTGGAACTTATCAAGAGAGATTTCCATAAGTTTTCTTTCCTTCCAGAATCCGAGAGAGAGTTGCGTCCGAGAAGCTGCTATATAGTTCATACCAATCCGGAGGTGCATAAGGTCCTTAATGATAATCTTGATTCCTCTCCATTATACAACGGGCAGATCAAGAGCATCGGTCCTCGCTATTGTCCTTCAATAGAAACAAAGATCGTAACCTTTGCAGATAAGGAAAGCCATCAACTTTTTCTTGAGCCTGAGGGGGAGACGACGGCAGAATTTTATATAAACGGCTTCTCCAGTTCGCTCCCGTGGGAAGTCCAGCTTGAGGCATTAAGGAAAGTCCCTGCCTTGCGGAATGTGCATTTCTATCGTCCCGGCTATGCTATAGAGTATGATTATTTCGATCCTACCCAGCTTTCCCATGACTTATCCTCAAAGGTGGTGAGTGGTCTTTATCTTGCTGGTCAGGTTAACGGTACGACCGGATATGAGGAGGCAGGAGCGCAAGGCCTTATGGCAGGCATCAATGCCGCTTTGAGCGTGAGGGGTGATGCTCCCTTGGTCCTTGGCAGGGATGAGGCATATATAGGTGTACTGATTGATGATCTTATTACGAAAGGTGTGGATGAACCTTACAGAATGTTCACCTCACGTGCGGAATACCGTATTCTTTTGCGCCAGGATGACGCCGATATGCGGCTCACTCCGATCGGGCATCGCATAGGCTTGGCTACAGATGAGCGATATGAAGTGATGGTCAGAAAAAAAGAGGAGAGGGATTCTTTAATAGAATGGTGCGAGAACTGTCAGGTAAAGATGAGGGATGAGGTCAATTCCTATCTTGAATCATTAGGGACAAGCCCGCTCTCAGCTTCAACACGCCTTTCTGAACTTCTGAAACGCCCTCAGCTTAATTTTGAGAATCTTCTCCCAATCCTTCCTAAATTGAGAAAACGCATTGCCGCGATAGAGGAGAAGAGGAGAGAGGAAATTGTCGAGGCTGCGGAAATTCTCATAAAATATGGAGGGTATATTGATAGGGAGAGAGAACAGGCAGAAAAAGCGCGGAGGCTTGAATATGTGAAGCTGCCCGATGGTATGGACTACCATTCCATTCAGTCGCTTTCTACAGAAGCTCGACAGAAGTTGGATAAGTTGCGTCCGTCTACTATAGGCATGGCATCCCGCATACCCGGTGTCTCTCCTGCCGACATTAATATCCTCCTGATCATGTTGCGCCGCTGATGGAGTACATTTTGTCGAATTTAATAGAAGTGAGTGAAAATAAAACAGATATAACGAAATTGTTCCACGTGGAACAATTTTAATTGAAATAACCGAATAAAACATACCTGAAATGGAACTTGACGAATTGAAGGGTCTCATTAGAGATGTGCCTGATTTCCCTTCCAAGGGAATTGTGTTTCGTGATCTTACCACGATGTTGAAAAATGGGGAGGCTTTGCAGACGGTTGGAAAGGCTCTCGCAGATCTCTATAAGGATAAGGGGATAACTAAAGTAGTGGGGATAGAATCACGCGGTTTCATCGGAGGGAGCATTCTGGCATACGAATTGAAAAGCGGTTTCGTGCCTGCCCGTAAGCCGGGTAAACTCCCATCTGTAACGGTGAAGAAATCATACGCCAAAGAGTATGGTGTGGACACTATCGAACTTCATAGCGATGCGATCACTCCCGACGATGTTGTGGTGCTCCATGACGATTTGCTCGCAACCGGGGGAACGATGCTGGCTGCCTACGAACTGGTGAAAAGCATGAACCCGAAGAAAATCTACATAAACTTTATAGTGGAGTTGTCTGCCCTCAAAGGGAGAGAGGTGCTCCCGAAAGATTGTGAGGTAACCTCGCTGCTTGTATATTGAGAAAAATTCCTTCACGGAGGAGACGGCAGGGTGGGGCACGGGAGCGTGACTCCACCCTGCATGATTAAAAAATATCCCTTATGGCAACTGAGAAGAAGATAGATTATGTGAAGAGCGAGATCGACAGGATTCTTGCAGATACGGGAAGAAATATCGATGAAACGGGGAAATTTGAGATAGAGATAAAACCTGACCGCACAGCCGATGATTTGAGGAACAATCGTCCGGGAGAACATCTCCGTGAAAAAATATTGAATCTTCCGGAGGCTCCGGGGGTGTATATGTATATAGATAAGCATGGGAGGGTGATCTATGTCGGGAAAGCGAAAAGACTCAAAAGAAGAGTATCATCTTATTTTAACAGGAAGCATGATTCGATAAAGACGAATCTTCTTGTCAGGAATATTGTGGATATGCGTTTCATTGTTGTGGGGAGCGAGGAGGATGCTCTTCATTTGGAGAATGCCATGATAAAGGCATATCAGCCTCACTACAATGTTTTGCTTAAGGATGACAAGTCATATCCCTGGATAGTCGTCACCAAGGAACTTTATCCCCGTGTCTTTATGACCCGCGAGAAGGGACTGGAAGGGAAATATTACGGTCCTTACAGCAACCAGCAGTCGGCGAAGGTCGTGCTCCAGCTCATCCGCGATGTCTTTCCATTGAGGAGTTGCCGGCACCTCCTGGAGGAGAAAAACATAGCGAGAGGAAAGTTCAGATTGTGCCTCGATTATCATATCAAGAAATGCAGCGGTTGTTGTCGCGGACTTATCTCTCCCGATGAATACGGAATGTTTGTGCAGCAGGTGCGGCAGATCCTTAACGGGGAAACCCTGATTCTGGAGAAGTATCTGAAAGAGGAGATGACACGCCTGAGCGAGGAATGGAAATTTGAGGAGGCTCAAGCCGTGAAAGAGAAATATGAGGCGGTGAAGAGATATAATGCGAAATCTGTCATTGCGCTTACTGAAGAGAGCGATGCCGATATGTTCGCTTACGATGAAAACGGAGATTCCGCCTACGTCAATTTCATGCATCTTCATAACGGAGCAGTGGTGCAAAGCCTCAATATGGAGTTCCGCAGGAAACTTGCCGAGACACCTGCCGAAATTCTTTCCATGGCTATCTCTGAAATAGGGAGGAGGTTTGAGAGGGAATTTAAGACAGTGATAGTGCCCTTCAATCCTGATGTTGAATTTGAGGGGGTGGAATTTGTGGTGCCGAAAAGGGGGGATAAGAAGAAAATCCTTGATGTGGGACTCAAGAATGTGCGGCAGTATATGAACGACAAGGAGAAGATGGCTGAGAAACTGGATCCGGAGAAAGGCGTAGAGAAACTGATGGAGCAGATGAAATCGGATTTCCGGCTGAGTGTTCAGCCGCGTCATATAGAGTGTTTTGATAACTCGAATATTCAGGGCACGAATCCCGTATCAAGCTGTGTCGTTTTTCGCAATGGCAAGCCCTCAAAAAGGGATTACCGACATTTCATAATAAAGACAGTGGAGGGACCGGACGACTTTGCCTCCATGAAGGAGGTGCTCCACAGGCGTTATTCCAGGATGATTGCCGAAGGGGAGCCTTTGCCTCAGCTTGTGGTGGTGGATGGAGGGAAGGGTCAGCTCAGCGCTGCGGTCGAGGCATTCGATGAAATGGGGATAAGGGGAGAGGTGGCGGTTGTCGGAATAGCCAAGCGTCTTGAGGAGATATATTTTCCCGGAGATCAGTTCCCTCTCTACATTGACAAGAAGAGCCGGAGCCTTCAGGTGATACAGGCTCTCCGTGATGAGGCTCACCGCTTCGGCATAACGCATCATCGCCTGCGCCGTTCGAAGGGGCAGGTGGTGAGTGAGCTGGATTCCATAAAGGGTGTCGGAGAAGTCACCGCAAAGACTCTGATGAAGACTTTCAAGAGCGTGAAGAGAATCCGTGAGGCAAGCCTTGACGACATAGTGGCAGCGATAGGCAAAAGCAAGGGAGAGATAGTGTATTCCCATTTCCATTCCGAAAAATCATGAGGGAGGGGGTAGAATTATATTTAATGAGAAATGAACAAACACCTGATTTGACGTTATAATATTATATAGCCACACACAAGTGTGGAGGGCATCCTTTGTGCTGATACGGCGGAAAGGATCCGGCATCAGGTAATACGAAAAGAAAAACATCCCTATGGCAAAGAAAGAGAAAGATACAAGAGAGGCGCGTGCGCCTCGGATGAAAAGAGAGGAATTGCAAAAGAAGATTCTGCAATTCCTTCAGAAGGAGAAAAGGCAGGCGTTCAATTACAAGCAGGTGGCATTCGGAGTAGGAGCCACGAACCCTGCCAACCGGAATGACGTCATAAATCTTCTGGATGAGATGGCTGCCGCCGATATGATTATAGAGGTGGAGCTCGGACGCTATAAAGCCAATACCGAGCAGCAGGCGGATAATGTCGGCACATTCGTCAGACGCAGCAATGGCAAGAACGGTGTTATGATCGACGACGCTTTGATAATGGTGGCAGAGAGAAACTCCATGCATGCCCTCAATGGCGACAAGGTGAGGGTAGAGATCTCCGCCAACCGTCAGGGCGCGGAGCCGGAGGCAAAAGTGATAGAGATTATCGAGCCGAAAGATCAGGTGTTCATCGGCACCTTGAATGTGGAGAAGGATTATGCCTCTCTTATTCCGGATTCCAAATTTCTGGCTGCCGACATCATCATTCCCCGTTCTAAGCTTAAGGGGGGGAAGACAGGAGACAAGGCGATAGCCAGGATCACCCAGTGGCGTGATGAGGAGATGAATCCTCGCGGAGAAGTGGTGGATATCCTCGGAAGGAAAGGTGAGAACACAGCGGAGATGCATGCCATTCTCGCAGAGTTCGGACTTCCTTATAAGTACCCGGAGAATGTCGAGAAGGCAGCCGCAAAGATTGACGCCGGGATAACGGAGGAAGAGGTTGCGAAGAGGGAAGATTTCCGAGGCGTAACCACCTTCACCATCGACCCCCGCGATGCAAAAGACTTCGATGATGCCCTTTCAATACGCCAGCTCGCCAACGGCAACTGGGAGGTGGGAGTGCATATTGCCGACGTTACTCATTATGTAACTCCCAACACCATTATCGACCGTGAGGCACAGGATAGGGCTACGAGCGTATATCTCGTTGACCGTACCATCCCGATGCTGCCGGAACATCTCTCCAACGGTATATGCTCTCTGCGCCCGAATGAGGAGAAGCTGACATTCTCCGCCATCTTCGAACTTGACAACAAGGCAAACGTCATCAATTACCGTATCGGACGAACGGTAATAAAATCTGACCGACGTTTCACTTACGAGGAGGCACAGCAGATCATCGAGACCGGAGAGGGGGACTTCTCACGGGAGGTGCTCACTCTGAACAATCTCGCCAAGCAATTGCGGGAGCGCCGGTATGAAGAGGGTGCCCTTGAGTTTGACAGGGCTGAGGTGCGTTTTGAAATCGACAAGGAGGGGAAGCCTGTGAGCGTCTACTTCAAGGAATCTAAAGATGCCAATAAGCTTATAGAGGAGTTTATGCTTCTTGCCAATCTCACGGTGGCTGAAAGCATCGGAAAGGTTAGCGGAGGGAAGAAGCCGAAATCCTTCGTTTATCGGGTTCATGATAATCCGGATCCTGAAAAGATCACCAACTTTTCACAGATTGCAAGGCGGTTCGGCTATAAGGTAAAGACCGAGGGTTCGGCAAAGGTGGTTAATCAAAGTGTCAACAAGCTTCTCAAGAACGTCAAAGGGAAAGGGGAGGAGAATATGCTCGCGATGTTGGCAATCCGGAGTATGGCGAAAGCTATCTACACCACCGATAATGTAGGACACTATGGCTTGGCACTCGACTACTATACCCATTTCACCTCCCCGATCAGAAGGTATCCGGACATGATGGTTCACCGCCTTCTGGCGAAGTATGCCGATGGAGCACGCAGTGTCGACAAGATGAAGCTTGAAGACCAGTGCAAGCATTCCTCCGATATGGAGCAGCTCGCCGCAAATGCAGAGCGTGCGTCAATCCGATACAAGCAGGTGGAATATATGCAGGACCGTCTTGGCGAGGTCTATGACGGTGTTATCTCCGGGGTGACGGAATGGGGATTTTATGTGGAGCTTAACGACAACAAGTGTGAAGGTCTTGTGCCCGTGCGCGACCTTGCCGACGATTATTACGACTATGATGAAAAGAATTTCTGCCTCATAGGGAGGAAACATCATAATAAGTACACTCTCGGCGATGAGGTGAAGGTACAGGTGGCAAGGGCAGATCTCGACCGCAAGCAGCTCGACTTCGCTCTCATCACGGATGAGGGAAATCCCAATAAGCCTCTTCCGGAACAGAAACGCAAGAATCCTCGCCATGATCCGAAAGGGAGGGGAAAGATGAAACAACGTTCACGTGGAGGCAACCACCGGCATGGAAAGCCTTCGGATGACAGGAAGTAATCAATATTGAAAAATGCAAACAACCTTACCAAACCTATACTAAATGAATCGCAAAGAGATTGTTGCAATGATTGGTGGCGCCGCGCTTTTATGCAGCGGTGCCACAGCCATGGCTCAGGAAAACGCCGTGGTGGTTACAGATGCCTACCGCTGGGTGGGCGATACCCTCTATCAGGATGAGTTCAAGGCATGGGCTGTGAGTCCGGAGGAGATTCAAAGCACCTACAAGGGGCGCCCCGGCTATTTCATGCCTGTGGAGCAAACCTGGAAGAGAAAGAATGATCTTTCCGCTTATCCGAAAGTGTCGGGAGGAAATCCCCTCATGGAGGCTGTCTACAATATGGGACTCGACGAAATGGTGAATGCCGTAGAACCCGACACGACCCTTCGCACCGGAAAGGAATGGGCAGGGGTGTGGACCCGCGATGTCAGTTATTCCATCATTCTCTCGATGGCAGCCCTGCAGCCCGAGGCTTCCATGATTTCCCTCCTGAAGAAGATTAATCCGGAGGAGCAGATCATTCAGGACACCGGCTCAGGCGGTGCGTGGCCCATCTCCACCGACCGTATGATCTGGACTGTCGCCGCATGGGAGATATATAAAGTAACGGGCGATAAGAAGTGGCTCGAGAAGGTATATCCTGTGGTGATCAATTCTATTGTAAAGGATGCTAAGACAGTCTTCAGTGAAAACGGACTTGTGAAAGGGGAGACCTCCTTTATCGACTGGCGCGAGCAGAGCTATCCGAAATGGATGCAGACGGTGGATATATCCCAAAGCGAGGCATACGGAACAAACGTGCTTTATGCAGCTGCTTTGAAATGTGCTTCGGAAATGGCAGAGGTCCTGGGCAAGAAGAAAGAGGCTGAGATGCTGTCCAAAGGCTATGAAAGTTTGGCGCAAGCCATTGATAAAAACTTCTGGATGGATGACAAGGGTTATCATGCCATGTACACCTACGGAAGGGATAATCTCATTCAGAATCCACGTGCGGAGACTCTCGGAGAATCGTTAGGCATTCTTTTCGACGTGACTCCTGCCGAGAAGCAGAAGACAGTGTCGCAAAGCAACCCCACGACTAAGTTCGGACCGGCGATATTTTTCCCGCAGATAGCCGATATGCCCAACTATCACAACAACGCTCTCTGGCCCTTCGTGGCTTCCTATTGGGCGCTTGCCCAGGCAAAGGCAGGGAATGAGCAGGGAGTACTTGAAGGGATCGGGAGTGTCGTGCGTCCGGCTGCTCTCTTCGCCACAAACAAGGAGAATTTCAATCTTGACAACGGCGACTACTTCACGGAACTCAATTCCTCCAATATGCTCTGGAGCCTTTCGGGAAATATCGCTCTGACAAATCAGATTCTTTTCGGCATACATTTCGAGAAGGATGGATTGAGAATAGAGCCTTTCGTGCCGGAGGCGCTGGGAGGCGAGCGTACGCTTTCCAATTTCCCGTATCGCGGAGCCAGACTCAATATCACTGTCAAAGGGTATGGGGACAGTGTGAAGGGGATCACCGTCAACGGAAAGGCATATTATCCTGAAAAGGGTAAGGTGATTCCCGCCAAACTACTGAAGAATGGCGCGGACATAGTTGTCGAGATGAACAATCAGCCTATAGAGAAGATGAGCGTAAATCATGTTCAGAATCTGAAGGCGCCTCTTACTCCCATCACTTGGCTGAGCTTTGACGAGAGTGTGAATGCCCCCGGTGTGCCTGTCAACAATCTTCTTCAATGGAATCCTATCGAGTATATAGCAGAATATATTGTTCTCAAGGACGGCAATGAGGTGGGACGCACACGTCAGACTTCCTGGCCCGCAATTGAGGAGGGTGAATGGCAGGTAATAGGTGTTGCCGGCGACGGCACCCAAAGCTTTGCCTCCGAGCCACGCAGCAACCGCACGGAACGCTTCTGGGAAATGAAGGGGGAGACCACATCTGTTGTTTCGCCTGAAGTTTCTTATGCGCCGGAGAAGAGCGTCGAGGGCTATCGTGGAGCCGGCTTCGTGGAGACTGATATGACATCAGGATCGGTGAGCGCTGTCTTCGAGAATAAGGGGGAGATGATGCCCGAAGGGGAGTATGCCATATCTTTCCGCTATGCCAATGGCAACGGACCTGTCAACACCGAGAATAAGGCCGCCATCCGCAGCGTCTATGTTGATGGAGTTGATGTGGGCACGATTGTGATGCCTCAGAGAGGAGTAGGCAACTGGAACGACTGGGGGATGACCAACAGCGTAAAGGTGCATCTCAAACCGGGTACACATACGGTTACGTTGGTATATAATCCTGAAGATGCAAATATGAATCTAAAGACCAACCATGCGCTTATAGATGGCGTGAAAGTTGTGAAGACCGGTAAGTAAAGGAAAAAATCATATAAAAAATATCGGGAGTCAAGTTTCTGAAAAATAAAGGAATTTGTCTTCCGATAATTTTTTATTCCAACATAACTGAAAAAATATTTTGCCAGTTTGAAAAAAAGATGTAACTTTGCAGTCGGGTGAGTCCTACACGACTTGCTCCCCATGAATCCCCCAGGTCTTGACCGAAGCAAGGGTAGTGGGTTGAGCGGTGCGATGTAGGTAGCTCGCCCTCCTGCCTCTTTAGCTCAGTTGGCCAGAGCACGTGATTTGTAATCTCGGGGTCGTTGGTTCGAATCCGACAAGAGGCTCAAAATGCTGCTTGCAGCATAGCGTTGAATGTTTTTCATAATTTTGTTTTGGCGGCGTGTTTGTGAAAGCATGCCGTTTTTTTTTATGCCCCTATTTATTGCAAGATCAAGAATTCTTCATATTTTTGCAGTTGGAATACGCTCCGTTCTTCACTCGCAAGCGAGTGACACCAACGACACACTTTCCCCTCGCCCGACAGCGCGGTCTCCATGGCGAAGAAGGCACTGAGAGCAAAATAGCTCTAAGAGCTCAGATTTAGCCGGAGGCGGAATAGTCCGAATCAGGCTGAAGCTTGAATAGTCCGAATCAGGCTGAAGCAGCGGTAGCCTGTGCGTCGGTTGTGTGGTTCGCTTGCGAACCCATATCTCCCATATCAATAATTATTTATCAAAATTTTTCCCTATGCCTCGCGATTACGCCCACAACTATAAAAGCCGTTGCATCTATCATATCACTATGACTAAAACTCCGGGAGTCCCCCAATTCTCCATTATAGCTGGAACCCCTGAGCAACCAATTGTGGAAAGGAATGATGAAAGTGAAATGCGGCCAACTGGCAAAGGAGAAATTATCAGTTATAACTCCAATATTCAAAAAGGATTTCTATGACAGAATTCTAAGACGCAGTCATAAGCTCGATATCATCTGCGAATATATCCGTCAGAATCCGTATCGGCTATTAGTGAGACAATTCAATCCTGATTTCTTCCGGCGAATCAATAATATCAAAATCCAAGGCGCATTATGGCAAGCTTACGGCAATCTACATTCAGAAAATGGCGGGGTATTGGTCTCACCATTCATCTCACCCGCAGAGAAAGATGTTCGCAGGCAATGCGAGAATGCCAACGGAAAAATTATCCTCTTATCCAACAAACCTTTTAGCGCCAGAGAGAAACCTGCCTCTCATGATTTCGGACTTTGTTCCGAAGGACGGCTGTTGTTTCTTGCACCGATTAATCCTCTCCCTGCCGGTCGCAATACGTTTCTATATTTGAACTCTGTAGCAGAATCAATATCCCTTATCAACCCAAAGTTGTTAATAAGACCTGATTCTTAAAAAGAAAAATATATACGGATTACTGTATTTTTGCATGTATAAAGCAAAGCCGCGACTGATTCACATCGGCCGCGGCTCTTAATTCTTTTTTCAAACTAACCTAACATCATGAAATATTTTCTGTAATTATAACACGAGAATTACAATTTGGTTTGATAAAGATGAAAAATTTTTTCAAAAAATTTCCAAAGAATATTTTTTTCGATTGATAATGATTAATTTTGCAATAGAAAAACTAAATAATTAACCTTATAAAATCCGCACATGAACAGATTTTACTCTATGCTGACCGCCGGAGTGATGGGAATGGCTGCTTTAGCTACCCCCACCGCCTCCGCAATCGGCTGGCCCTCCAATTATCAGGGGGTGATGCTTCAGGGTTTTTACTGGGATTCTTACAAAGATACCAAATGGACGAATCTGGAGGCTCAGGCTGACGAACTCTCGAAGTATTTCAAACTTATCTGGATTCCTAATTCTGGCAAATGCGACTGGATGGGATATATGCCGCAATATTGGTTTACGAACCATAACTCAGCGTTCGGGACAGAGGAGGAACTCCTCTCAATGATCTCCACATTCAAGGGAAAGGGAACCGGTTTCATTGCCGACGTTGTCATCAATCACCGTAACGGTGTTACCAATTGGTATGATTTCCCCGTTGAGGAATGGAACGGTAAGACCTGGAAGATTGGTCTGGAAGGGATATGCAGCAATGATGAGATGGCATACGCCACCGGTCAGCCTAAACCTACCGGCAACCCTGATACGGGAGATAATTTCGACGGATGCCGCGACCTTGATCATACAAACGCCAATGTTCAGGAGAACTGCAAGAACTATGTCCTTTGCCTGAAAGAGAAATACGGCTATGTGGGCACACGCTACGACATGGTGAAAGGATACGGCGGTCAGTATAACAAAATCTATAACGAGTATGCCGATGTGGAATATTCTGTAGGTGAATACTGGGATGCCAACTATGACGCAGTGGCAGGCTGGATCAACGCCACGGGCAAGACCTCCGCAGCCTTCGACTTCCCCTGCAAATATGCCCTTAATGAGGCATTCTCTTCAGGAGATATGACAAAACTTGTATGGAAAGCTAACGGCACTACTGATCAGCCGGCAGGTATGATTCATTGCGGTTATCCACGCTATTCCGTAACATTTGTCGATAACCATGACACATATCGCGACGGATCGAAGTTCACGGGAAATGTCATCGCTGCAAATGCCTTCATCCTGATGAGTCCGGGCACACCCTGCGTCTTCCTTCCCCACTATCAGGCTCACAAGAAAGCGATACAGGAACTGATCAATATTCGTAATTCAGCGGGCATTCATAATGAATCTCCGGTGAAAGTGTTGCGTTCGTCCCGCGATTGCTATATGGCGGAGGTAACCGGAAAGAATGGGAAAGTTGTTGTTAAAATTGGCGGCGCTATGGCATCTCCCTCCGGATATTCCGATTCTGACATCAAGGCTGCCGGGAATGATTACTGCGTGTGGACAAAGACGAATGTTCAAGGTGGCGGAAATGATGATAACGGAGATAATGGAGACAACGGCAATGTGTCTGGTCCGACTCCCGCTTCCCTTTATCTGCTGGGTAATGTCAAGGGAGCCAGCTGGAGCACAACGGCAAGTCCTGCCATGACAAAATCAGGTGATAAATTCACCATCACCGCTACTTTCGAGACTGCTGCCGGAGAGACCTACTGCTTCTTCAATTTCGCAGACGCACTTGGCGCTGATTGGGATGAACTCAATGCGGATGCCAATCGCTATGGCGCCGCAGCAGAGGGTGCTGTAGTAGAGGATAATTCAACGGTGAGCATTACTAAATATACCAATAATGTGGATGCTTCCAATTGTAAGTCGTGGAAGATATTACCGGGCACCTACATGCTGACCGTGGATTTCTCCACTATGAAACTTACCATCGGAGAGAACCAGGGAAACAATGACGATAACAATGACGACAATAACGGGGATGATAATAATGACGATGTAACATCACCCGCTTCCCTTTATCTGATAGGAGACCTGCAAGGGGATAATCATTGGGATCCGGCTAATAGTCCGGCAATGACCAAGAAAGGAAATGCCTTTACCATAACTGCCACTTTCGAACCTTCCGCAACCAACACTCATTGTTCTTTCAGCTTTACCGACGGATTAGGAGCCACATGGGATGTGCTGAATGGCAGCGCCAATCGCTACGGTCCGGATAGTGAGGATAAGGAGATGACCGAAAATTCATCATCCAAGATTGTCAAATTCCCCACGGGGGACGACGCATGGCTATGCACATCTTGGAAGATTCTGCCCGGTACTTACACACTGACAGTGGATTTCTCGACAATGACTCTTACCGTAGGAGAAGGTGGCAACGGGGATGATAACAATGACGATAACGGAGATATTCCGGTCGACATGCCTGAAAGCTTCTATATCCTTGGTCATGCCAACGGCAACGATTGGGACTATGCTACAGGCGTGGAGATGACTAAAAACGGCGGCAGCTTCAATGCAACTGTTGATTTTGTCATTCCGGCTCCTCTTCCCACAAAGGCTGATGAACCTGTCTATGCATACTTCTCTTTTGCGAAACGTCTCGGTTCCTCATGGGAAGACCTGAATGTAGCCGGCAACAGATTTGCTCCGGCGGCTGACAAGGTGATCAATTCCGAAGGTGATAGTGTAGCTCTTACCGAGAGTGCAAATCCGGCTGAAGCCAAGGCATACAGCATCCTTCCCGGGAAGTATGACATTGAAGTGAACTGGGCGAAAAAGACCATCTCCTTTAAAAAGGTAGGAGAGTCCGGCGTGAACATTATGCCTTTCGACACAGATGAGAGCGATGTCTACTTCAATCTTCAGGGCGTTCGGGTGGCTCATCCGGAAGCGGGTGGCATATATATCCGTGTGAAGAATGGGAAAGCCACGAAATTGAGATATTGATTGAAGAAAAGTTAAGTTAAAAATGCCGCTATATCTGCTCCGGATATAGCGGCATTTTTAATCATTGAATTTAATGACAAAATAAAAAACGGCCGATTCACATCGACCGCATTTCTGAATTTTTTAATAACTAACCTAACATCATGAAACGATTTACACTTATATAACGCGGCTACATGAAAAAAGTTTGGTAGGGTATGGATTTTTTTCAAAAAAAAATGGGGGATAATGAGTTTTTAAGGCATAAATAGTGGAAATTTGAAATATTTAACCCTTTAAGATTGTTAAGATAATAGGGAAATGATGGAAAATGAATTATAGAATAGGAAAAATTGACAATAGAAAAACTAAGGCAATGTATATTTTAAACGTAACATTTGTGATTCTTCCCCGGCGCGAGGAGGAATTTCTATCCTGGATGCGAGATAAGGCATTGGCGGCACTGTTCAATGAGGAGAGTCCGGCACGCAATCCGCGTCTCCAGACTGTGGTTGAGGCAGGGGGTGAGAAACCTTCTGAAGAGCACGGGATGAGCATAGCCCTCCAGAGTGAATTTGAAACTGAGGCGGCTGCTCATAAATGGAATGATTCCATCTTGGCAGGTGTGTTAGGTGATTTTACTAAGAAGTTTGGACCTCATGCCGCTTTCTTCACCACCTTGCTAACGGTTATTCCTTTATGATGGGAGGGAACGCCGACTTTCCTCCCATCAAATATGAGAGGGTGATAATGGGCATTGACCCGGGCACCAATATCATGGGTTATGGGGTGCTCGGCATCAATGGGAAGCACCCGGAAGTGATTGTGATGGGGGTCATAGAGCTGAAGAAGTTTGAAAGCCATTATCTCCGTCTGGGAAAGATCTTTCAGAGGGTAACGGGTCTCGTGGAGCAGTATCTTCCGGATGAGCTTGCGATAGAGGCGCCTTTCTTCGGAAAGAATGTGCAGAGTATGCTTAAGCTTGGAAGAGCCCAGGGGGTTGCGATGGCAGCTGCCTTGGCTCGTGACATACCAATTTCGGAATATGCTCCGCTTTCGATAAAACAGGCGGTAACGGGGAGCGGATCCGCCTCGAAAGAGCAGGTTGCAAACATGCTTAAGTATATCCTTAAAATACCTCAGGAGCGTATGCCTCATCTTCTGGATGCTACGGATGCTTTGGCGGCTGCCTTGACACATTTCTATGAGACCGGGAAACCGAAGGTGGAGAAAGGTGCAAAGTCGTGGGAGCAGTTCCTGAAGCAGAATCCCGACAGGATAGCCTCGAGGAGGGGGAAATAGGGGAGTTAAGGAGTTAAGATGTTAAGAATTAAGAATTAAGGGTTAAGAATTAAGGAGGTAAGGGTTAAGAATTAAGGGGTAAGGGTTAAGGGTTAAGGAGGTAAGGGTTAAGATGGTTATGAAGTTAGAGAGCAAGAGCTAACACAATTTTCAATTTTCAAATTTAAATTTTCAATTTAAAAAATGGATAGATACGAAAAGGCGATCGCCGAAAGTTTTGTAACGACAGATGATACAGTGGTGGCTGCGGAGGTGGCGAAAATTCTGGAGAAGACTCCTGAGAATGCTACTCCGGAGGTTTATAGATTTCTCCTTAATTCAATCGACCTTACCACTTTGAGCAGTGAGGACAGCCAGGAGAGCGTTACTCATTTCACTCAGGGCGTGAATGAATTTGACGAGGTTCATCCTGAATTGGGACATGTGGCTGCGATATGTGTCTACAGCAATTTTGCGGAGGTTGTTCAGTCAGCCCTTGAGGTTTCCGGAGTGGATATTGCCGTGGTAGCGGGGGGATTCCCTTCCAGCCAGACATTCACGGCAGTCAAGGTGGCGGATGTGGCGTTGGCGGTAGCCGGAGGAGCAAACGAGGTTGACGTGGTAATGAATCTCGGCTACTTCCGTGATAAGAACTATGAAGAACTATGTGATGAGCTCATAGAGCTTCACCACACTGCAAAAGGGGCGAAGATGAAGGTTATTCTTGAGACGGGAGCTTTGAAGAGCGCAGAGGCAATAAAAGCCGCCTCTATCCTGGCGATGTATAGCGACGCGGATTTCATTAAGACCTCTACCGGGAAAATCTATCCGGGCGCATCTCTTGAGGCAGCGTGGGTGATGTGTCAGTGTATAAAGGAATATCATGCAAAAACCGGCCGTAAGGTAGGTTTCAAGGCAGCCGGAGGGATACGGACTGCTGCCGATGCGGTGGCATACTACACGATAGTGAAAGAGGTGTTGGGAGAGGAATGGCTTAATCCTGATCTTTTCCGCATCGGGGCAAGCAGCCTCGCCAATAATCTCCTTGGAGTGCTCGGCGTAACGGATTTCAAGTTCTGACTTCGTAGAAATATCAGACAGATAAAAGAGTTGTAAAAAATGTTGGGAGAGGATCCGTCCTCTCCCAACATTTTTATAGGAATGTATCTCCGAAACGTGATTTTATCTCCGTCACGATCTGCCTTATCTTCTGCTCATCGGCAAGAGGATATATAAGCAGGGCATTTTCCGTGTCTGCCACGATATAGTCTTTCAAATCTTTTGCGACTATAATCTTATCGGCAGCCACCGCGAAGATTGAATCCGTGCAATTCTCGGCAATCACCTTGCAGTTTTGTGTTACGTTCCCCTCCTGATTGTGAGGAGAGGCTTCATAGAGGGCATGCCATGTCCCGAGGTCGCTCCATCCGAGATCGACAGTTTTGACGTAAACGTTATCGGCTTTCTCCATTATGGCATAGTCGATGGATATTGCCTGAGCGCGGGAGAATACCTTGTCAATAAACACTGTTTCCTCTCCTGAGGCATACGTGCCTTCAGGGGCATGGAAAAGATTGGCAATGTCGGAGGCATGACGCTCGAAAGCCTCCAGTATGCTTTTAGCCGACCAAATGAACATCCCGGAATTCCAGAAGAACTCTCCGCTCTTCAGGAAAAGCTCAGCCATTTCATGATTGGGCTTCTCAGTAAATGACTTTACCTTCCTGATTCCTTCCCAGCCCTCTACAGGCGCTCCTTGCTGAATATATCCGTAGCCTGTGTTGGGATTAGTGGGATTTATGCCTAATGTAAGCAGATGATTGCCGGCAGCGACAAACTCAAACCCTTCGACCACCGCCTTCTCAAACTCTCTCTCCTTAAGCACCAGATGGTCGGAAGGGAGAGTGATGATGACAGCATCCTTATCAAGGGCTGCTATATGGTTCGCCGCCCAGCATATACAGGGGGCAGTGTTACGGCGTGCCGGTTCGAGAAGGATATTCTCAGGTTTTATTTCGGGAAGCTGCTGACGAATCAGCGCCTCATACTGGCGGTTGGTTACGAGCACGATATTCTCATGCGGAACGATAGGAGAGATGCGGTCTACTGTCAGTTGGAGCAGACTTCTCCCTGTTCCGAAGAAGTCAAGAAACTGTTTCGGACGGTCAGTGCGGCTGAAAGGCCAGAACCTTGAGCCGACACCTCCGCACATTATGACGCAATAGCGATTAGACATAGTCGGGGAAATTGAAAATTGAAAATTGAGAATTGAAAGTTGAAAATTGAAAATTATTCAGCCGCATTTTGGAACTGGTGTTTCACACCTTCCACAACATTGAGCATGTAATCTCCCAGTTTCTCAGCCTCGCTGATAAGGTCCATGAAGAAGATGCCTTCCTGGTAGCCATATTCCTTGTTATTGATATTATAGATGTTGGAATCGCGGAGCGAATTGCGGAGATTATTGATTTCACGCTCCTTGTTGTATGCCTGGATGATGAGAGAATCTTCCGGAGTCTCCATCTCCCGGATGATCTGGATCATGTTGGTCATGGCGCTGCTGAGGAGCTCATACATCTTGTCGATTTCCTGCATCACTCCCGGAGTGAACTTCACATGATTCTGATGCTGACGCACTACTGCTTTTGCCACATTGAAACATCCGTCCGCGATAGATTCTATCTCGCTTATGACGCGCAGCATACCTGCGATACGCATTTTGCCCTCCGGACTCAGACGTCCCTCAGCCACACGGTTGAGGTAATTTCCGATCTCAATATCCATGCGGTCGGAGATTTCCTCATATTTTTCAAGACGGTTGTATGTGTCCTCAAATTTGGAGTCGCCGGCGGGGAGGTGAATAATGTCGCGCGCCATGTTGAGCATACGCTCCACTCTTTCCGCGTAGACAGCAATCTCTTTCTGCGCTTGTGTGATATTAAGCTCCGAGGCGGTGAGCATTCCTCTTCCGATATACTTGAGGGAGAACTCCTCCTCATTGTCTTTATGCTTGGCAGGCATAATCCAGCAGACCACCTTCACATACAGTTTGGTGAACCATATCATCACCAGAAGGTTCAAGGCATTGAACACCGTAGGGAACATTGCCAGGCCGAAAGCTACGGTAGCCTGTGCTTTTGAGGTCAGCCCCCCTTTAGGGTCGATGAGTGTAGAATCTGCCATCTGTGCCTCCTGAGCCGCCGATATGTCGAGTGGATTGGTGCCGTTGCACCACTGGGTTATATCTGCTACCAACTCCATGAATGGATGGAATATGCAGAGCACGATAATGGAGCCGATCACGTTGAAGAGCACGTGGCCCATTGCCGTGCGCTTGGCAGCGAGATTTCCGCTGAGAGATGCCAGGATCGGAGTGATTGTCGTACCGATATTTCCACCCAATATTATCGAGCAACCGAGAGTAAATGAAATCCATCCCTGAGAACACATGATCAGGGTGATTGCGAAAGTGGCAGCCGAACTTTGAGCCACCATTGTCAGCACGATGCCGAAGAAGAAGAAAATCAGCACGGAGCCATAGCCGAGTGTTGTGTAGTTGGTTACGAACTGCAGCATTTCAGGGTTTGACTGGAGATCAGGCACATATTTGCTGATAAGGTCAAGACCCATGAAGAGGAAGCAGAAGCCAATCAGGAATTCGCCGAGCGACTTGTAGGTGCTTTTCTTCATAAAGAGCATAGGGACACCCACGGCGAGAAGCAGAATGCTGTAGTCGGAAATATTCACCTCAAAGGAGAATGCCGAGATAATCCAGGTGGTAACCGTCGTGCCGACATTTGCTCCGAAAATCACTGCCATGGACTGGGCAAGACTCATCAGTCCGGCGTTCACGAAGCTGACCACCATCACTGTGGAGGCACTCGAACTTTGTATGAGGGCAGTGATTACCAAACCGGTCAGGACACCCGTAACACGATTCTTGGTCATGATTCCGAGGATGTTGCGCAGGCGGTCGCCGGCAACTTTCTGAAGACCCTCGCTCATCACTTTCATTCCGTAGAGGAATAGACAGACAGCTCCAAGCAGACTGATAAAGTCAATAATGGTGTAATTCATCTTGTGGGGGTAAGAGGTGAATAATAGTGGAGAGAGGGTATGCTCTTTTTTAACGTTTATTGAGCATAGACGGTTTGATTGCAAAATTAATTAAAAAACAGAAACCCCCAAAAACTAATATTATTAATTAAAATTAAAAGTAAAAAATTGCGGTTTTTCAAAACAGAAGGCTGAAGTGAAAAACTTGTCGTCCGCAGCTTTGTGTCGCGTAGGACTCCATAAATAATTAACACTATCGGGATTTTGCGTTTGGGAGAACAATCCCAATTCATCGTAATATCCCTTGATGATCTCAATCTCCTGAGCCGGTATGCCCCCTTGTGCCAACAAAACCCCACATCCTTTAAATAATTGTAGGGAATCATTTGGCATAATCATATCCATTACAATTACTGCATGCCCTTTTTCTCCTTTTTCAAGAATTACCGTGCCTACCGTTAATTGATTTTTGGGGATAGGATATAATTGTTTGGAAAGTGAATCCAAGTCAACATATTCTAACACCTTCAATAAAAATTGTTGAAAGTTGGTGTAAGAGTAATCTTCCTTGTCCTCATCTTTATGCCAGCTCAGATGGTTTCCTTCGTTTTTGATACGAAATCCCTGCGCCCATTTCGTATAATCGCAAATAAAACCACTTGGAAGAATGAAATGTATCTTGTCAAATTGTGATGTAGAGTAAAGGTAGTCTGCCCATAAACGATATATAGAACCGGCTGAATTTTGGAGGTTGAGGGTGTCTATTTCCAGATCCAAGACGGATGTTGATAATCTCTTTTCTTTTTTCTCTCCATTAAATAGGAAAGGAGTGGAACCCTCCGGCTTCAATGGAAAGTTTTGCAGATAGGCTTGAAAAGAACCCTTTTCAGTTTCAACTCGGTGAAATCCTTCCGGAACAGGATAGCGAGTTTTGATGGTGTTGAGATCAAGTTGTTGTGGTTTAGAAGTATGTGTGCAAGAAAGAATAAACAAGAATGAAATATGAATAAAAATAAAATAAAGTTTTTTCATACAAAGTATTGGATTTTTATTTAAGGATTGAGAGTCGAAATCTATATTCGCTATTTCCTCCTAACTAAAAACAACTGATATTGATTTTTTGTTCAGGCTGGGTGAAATTTATTTTTAGGGATTATTGCCGGTATATTAAAGGGTGAACAACAATAGAAAGCGGAGCCACTCTTCTTGTATCTGGATATTATTCCTTTATTTTCCAGTCTTCGATGCATCGGGTCTTTGAGGAGAAGGAGGCTCCTATGAGAATCAACTGACGCTTATCCATCTGATACTTTCGGGCGTAATGCCGTTCCTCTATCTGATGCAATGCCTCCTCTGAAGTATGGTCATACTTCAGTTCAATGATATAGATATATTTCCGCGTTTTAATCTCCATATCAATCCGACCATCGGATGTATGTGATTCTGCCGTTGTATTGAGCCCTATCATATCCATCAGCAGATAGAAAGCATTGTGGAAGTTATTCTCATTCTCAATACGCAAGGAATAGTCGATACCCGCAAAATAAGTCTGCAGACCTTTCATTGCCTCTTCAGGTTTTCCGAAAATGAAATTCCGGGCTATTTCAGCCACAAGTTCGTTCCCTTTCAACGGTTTTGTAGAGACATAGTAGGGAATCAAAACATTGAAAAGCCCATATTTCACTTCGTTATTGGGTATCCCAAGGCGATAACTGCGCACATTCCTGTCATAACCCTTAATAGTCAGATAACCCGTCTGGAAAAGCAGTGCGGTCGGATTGGGATTCAACAGGTCAAGTCCTTTCAACATACTTTCCGGGCAATAAGTATCCAGACTCCTTTTAAGATCGGAATCAATCCGTTTCAATGTCTCGGCAATGAGGGTCGGGAGCCCCGTGTCATTCCAGAAATACTCAATTTTTGAGGATTCCATAGCATTCAGCAAGGACCATGGATTATAAATGTCGCTCCCTTTATCAGTGAAGCGATATCCGTCATAGTTAGATTTTAATTCATCGATTGCCTCCTCATAACTGATTTCGTTCTCATCCGCAAGAGCCTGTATGCCATCCCGGAGGAATGATATCATTTCATCAGTTGTTATCCCGCATATATCAGCATACCTATTCTCAAAAGTAATATCTTTTATATTATTGAGGTCGGAGAATACGGAGAGTTTGCTGAACCGGCTTACCCCTGTCAGGAAAACAAGTTGCAGATGCTCCGAACTGCTCTTGAAATTGGAATATAGGGAAGCGAGACGTGAACGGTAATGCTCGAAGTTTTCCTCCTTATTGAGGTTTCTGACTAACGGTTTGTCATATTCATCAACAAGCACTACGACCTTCCTGCCCGTTTTACGATGCGCTTCCGCTATGATGTGGCGGAAGCGCATTGAGATATCTGTCGTTTTGGGAGTGAGTCCGTATCTCTCTTCCCAACGTTGGAAATAATCTTCAAGCACTATCTCCAGATTGTCCAATTCATAGTAATTGCCTAAATTCAGGTCAAGACGAAGCACCGGATATTGTTGCCAATCCCATTCGATTGTATCAATGAACAGTCCTTTGAAGAGCGTCCGTTCCCCCTCAAAGAAATATCGTAGGGTAGAGAGGAAAAGCGACTTCCCGAAACGACGTGGACGGGCAAGAAAGTAATACTTACCTCCTTCATCAAGAATAGTGTTGATAAACGACGTTTTATCAATGTAGAGGTATCCTCCCTCAATAACCGTGCGGAAATCCTGTTCTCCGATAGCATATCTCACTCTCTTACCCATGACCTTGGCAATATTAGATTGATAATGCAAAAATAATCAAAATATTGATTATCTCAAAATTTACCCTTTAAGCACACACGGCTCTTTTCCCTTTAAATAATTGTAGGGGATTATTGCTGTCGGACGGGAAGAATGTATTATCTTCGCATTCTTAATGTAATCTGAGATGGAAGTTAATATGATAGTGGCTGTGGGAAAGGATGGAGCCATAGGAAAAGGGGGAGATTTGATTTGGCGGATTTCCGAAGATCTGAAACGCTTCAAGCGCCTTACCATGGGACATCCCGTCATCATGGGGCGTAAAACGTGGGAATCGCTTCCCAAGCGACCTCTCCCCGGTCGACGTAATATAGTCATAAGCCGTATGCCGGGGTATGCAGCCGAGGGGGGTGAGGTATTCCTCACGCCGGAGGAGTCCTTAAGAAATTCCTTGAATGATTCCCCTTTCATTATGGGAGGGGCACAGATCTACAACCTTTTCCTTCCCCTTGCGGACAGGATCTATCTTACGGAGATTGATGCCGAATGTGAGGACGCTGATGCGCGCCTCATGCTTTCCGAAGCCGAATGGCAGAGGGTTGAAGAGGGGGAGTGGAATGTTACTCCGGAGGGGGTGAGATACAGATATGTGGAACTTGTGCGAAAATAGGAGAGATGCGCATTGTAATCATAAATAAGAGTGACAGCACGGGGGGTGCGGCTGTCGTGAGCCGTCGCCTTATGGAGGCACTCCGCCGCCAGGGAGTGGATGCCAGGATGCTGGTGGCTGAGAAACTTACCGACTCCCCATACGTGGAGCAGGCTGCTGAAGGTTTGCGCCTGAAATATCCTTTCCTTAAGGAACGACTGTCAATTTTCATTGAAAACGGTTTTAATCGCGCCACTCTTTTCAAGATTGACACCGGCGCGGACGGTCTTCCCCTATGGCGCCATCCGTTAGTGAAATGGGCTGACGCAATCTTGCTCAATTGGGTGAATCAGGGATTTCTATCTCTTAAGGGGGTAGCGAAAATAGCAGCACTCGGAAAACCCGTCCTATGGACTATGCACGATATGTGGAACATGACCGGAATTTGTCATCATGCCGGAGAATGTCGCCATTATAGGGAGGAATGTGGAAATTGCCACTTATTGGGAAGGAAAAGGGGGAGGAATGATCTGTCACACCACACTTGGAAACGGAAACAAGACATACTGCCACGTGGGATATGTTATGTTGCGGTGAGCAGCTGGCTTGCTGATAAAGCCCGTGAAAGCCGGCTTCTTAAAGATGAGAGGGTAGAGGTCATTCCCAATACTTTCCCGCTGAAAATGAGCGAGCGCACAGGAAGATTAAGGGAGGGGAAGATAAGGCTGATTTTCGGGGCTGCGAGAGTGGACGATCCGATAAAGGGTCTTCCGGCGCTCATAGAGATGACCCGTATATTAGTGGATAGATATCCTGAACTGGCGTCCCGACTGGAGATAGTTACATTCGGAGGGGTAAAGAATCCTGAGGCTCTTTCGGGGATGGCTCTGCCCCATCATCATCTTGGTATGCTTCATGGAGAGGATGCCGTGAGAAAGGTGTATGAAGAGGGGGATATTCTGATTTCAGCATCAAGCTATGAGACTCTCCCCGGCACTCTCGTAGAGGCTCAGGCCTACGGCTGCATCCCTGTCAGTTTCAATCAAGGGGGGCAATGCGACATTGCGGAGCATCTTCAGACGGGCTATATAGCTCCATATTCCATGGATACGGCTACGTCAGCCCGGAGTCTTGCGGAGGGCGTGGCATGGGCAGCGGAAATCATATCCGATAAGAAGAGGCATCGTGAAATCATCGAGCTTATGCGAGAGAATGTGAAGCGCCGCTTTTCGGCAGAAAATGTAGCAGAGGCATATCTTCGTCTGATATCCTCATGTCCGGGTTAATTATTTCTTAAGATAGATAGAAATAATGAATTCTCTTCCACGCAGTTGAGCGGAGCGCTCACATTGTAGATTTTTTAGGAGAGAATCTCCCGACCCTCTCCTAATGAATATTAATTAACTACTTAATAAGCTTTTTATCAGTTAAAATGTTGATCATTCTATTTAAGTTATTTTATGTATTAGTGGAAACTATTCCTCTGCCGATGATGACTGTGTGATAGTGAGACCACCAAAGTGTAAGCAACAAGCAAGACATTGTAACCAACAAAAGGTTAGTCAAATAAGAATACGTTAGTTTCATCATCTTATTCCTTTTAAAAATAATTATATTAACGGAAGTTGTTTCAATTGTTCTTAGAGAAGAAGATTCACTTTTGAAGTCATCACCTTCGTCTCCTTGATTTGTACGCGCTATGACACAGGGGATGTGCATGCCGTAATATTTTCGAGATAAAATTAGGAATAATCCCGCTTATAACCTGAAATTTTTTGTTCACAAAAGTTTACATAATTCAATTTGCTTATGTATTAATAAGTTAATGTTTAATATGTAAACATTTGTAAACTTTGATTTCTTGTCTATAAAAGTATCAGCGATAGTGTGATTATTCCGAATCTGCCTTATTTTTATATTTCCTAAATGGTTTTGCCGAACAATCTTCAACCGAATTGATTGTGAGATTGTCCGGTTCTTATATCAACAACATTGAAGAGACTGCTACTTAGTTTTCAATAGATAAGGAGCAGCGAGAGCAAGCGCTATAGTCACTACACTCTATCTTGGAAAGTTAAATTCATTAAGAGAGAATCTCCCGACCCTCTCCTAATGAATATTAATTAACTACTTAGTAAACTATTTACCTGTCAAAATGTTAATGTTCATACTTCCTCGTAGATTGACTAATTTTACTGATCCTGTGATGGATATTTCAGTATTATTCTCTGTTTTTTCGCTTTGGAAAACCAAACCTTCTGTGTCCGGACTTTCAGTGAGCTCTACTTGCTGGAATACAACGGAGTTGTGTCCCGGAATTATATTATTGAGAGTTATAGTGGCTCGTAGGGGGTCAGTGTCCTTATCTGGTACCTGAAGTTCTATGCTTCCTTCCCCTTTTTCCAAAGGCACTCCATCAAGAGAACCAGAGAGATCCGACTTGCCATCTACTGTATAGGTTCCTTCAATATAATAATAGTTAACCTCTTGTGGCTCTTTGTCATCGCTGCAAGCTACGAATGTTACGACCATCAATAACAGCAGTATTGCTGCATGCAAATACTTTTTCATAATTGAATAATATTTTAGAAAATTCATTTTTTGCTGTGTTTAATTGAAAATGTTTGTTGATATTATTTATAGCGCTATAAATCAATTCATATACTTTCATTCTATATATATGTAGCCACTGTATGTTATTCCGCTCTCGGATGTGCAGGATATAGCTACTTCTCCGTTTAAGGAACCTGTGGCTACATAATAGTCGCTATCTATACCTACAACTGTATAGAAACTATTATTGCTATCGTTTATAGTGACGGAAAATGTCTCGGAGAGAGTATAGTATGGGATAAAAGCAAATCCCATTCCATCATAGGTAACTTCAATATAGTCTCTTGAGGGCATTCTTTTCCTTTTTGGATTAATTTCCCGATTAAGCCGAGTGCTTGAATCGGATGCTGGATTATCATTTGTCTCATTAGTTTCAGCGAAGCAAGGAGACCAGGCACAGCATAACATAGAAATTAATAATAATGTTTTTTTCATGCGGATGTAATTTTATAGTCGCGAAATTATAGAGAATTTCGATAATAGCCAAGAAGACCTCATAACGAATATCTATCGTTCATAATATGCTGTATCATAGTATTATATTAAGATTTATTCGTAATAATAATATAAATTTTTATCAGAAACCGCACAAAGTGATAGAAAAAATTGGCTTAATAATTAGAATTTCGCTACTTTTCCCCCTCCGAGGGAAAGAGTAGATTATAAAGTTCATCTTTTCTATTAGAGTTTGAATTCAAAAGGCTTTTTTTGAGCCTGCTTTTTCTATTGTAGAATACGTCTGGTTTTATATCCAATATTAGACAAATTGAGTCAATAGAGAAATGAAAAAATAACAAAGCTCCTAAACGTCGCTGGTTCTCATTAATTCTTTTCATATTATCATAGACATCACTTAACAGATTATTGGTGGATTTATTAATTTCCTTTTCCAAACTTTCCAAAAATCCATGCTACTTCTTATGTGTTCTATTTCTTCTTTAATTTTACACATTACTCCTTTGGAATTTTGTTGTGTCTCAGGGCTACGATAATATTCTGAATAAAGATTGTCAAGACGAACTAAAAGATAATCAAGAGTAGGTGAGGACTTGCTTAAGGAATCGGTTATATTTTGTTTATATTCATTGAGGGATTGAGTTAAAATGCCAACAGTATCAATAGCGTTTCTAATTTTATTATTTTTTGACCAAATAATTAAAAAAATTATTAGACCAATACATACTAATATTAATCCAAAAGATGCGCCTATCCATAGAATAAGTTGACGAGTAGTCCCCAATTCTTTTTGAACTGAGTGAAGGCGTTTTTCTTTAAAGATAGATCTTAGGAAATTTGCATCGCTTGAAATATCCCGTGCATACTGTCTATTGTAGGATACATATTCTTTCTTTAATGATTTGAACGCATTTTCAAAGTCTCCTTGAGATTCATAAAACTCATAAGTTACATCTTCTTTAGAATATTCTGTCATTATACTATTGGCAAGATTGAGTATTGAGTCGGGAGCAGTGTTATCCTTAATCATTGCCCATAGAAGAAGATTTTTATCTTTAAGGGGAATTTCGTTGATATTATAAAGACTAAATGATAATTGAAAACTCTGCTTTGCTTCTTTATAGTTAGCCTGATGAAGAAAAGCCAAACTGAGATAGGTTAATGCATCTTTCAACAAAATGGTATCTTTTGTTTCCCATGATTGCTGAACGATTTCTTTTATGAAGTTAATCCCTTTCATATTGTTATTATCTACAAGACTTTTCCCAAGTATAAGTTGGGATTCTTGTATGAAAGGAATAGAATCTAATTTTTTGAAAAGGTTATATGCCTCCTGACTCGCATGTAACTCCATTTTATTGTCATGAATGATACTCGCGCCACGCGCGATAGCTTGATAAAGATGAGCCTTATAGAATAATTGTGAGGAATCGGCGTTTTCGAGGGCTTCGTCGAAGGCTACGAGGGCTTCTCCGTTGCTACCTTTGTTCTGACATATCAGTCCTTTGTAGTAAAGGGTGCGCATAAGATTGTAGGAGTCTTTCTCGGAACGGAAAAACTCCTCAGCCTTTTTCAGGGTGCTTGAGGCAGTGTCGTCAATATAGTTCTTATATCTTGCTTCGGCATTCAGCAGCGCATACAGGGCGGTGTCAGACTTGTGGGTCAGTCTCTTCGTGTCAAATTGCTCTAGTCGGATGTATGCAGAATCGGGTCGGGTCTGCAAGAGAGTGTCAATGGCGAGTAGTTCGGGGTCGTAATGCCTCTCTTTTGTGCAGAAACAAAACGGAAGGAAAAGTATAGAGAGCAAAATTGGCAGCAAAATGCGAGTCGTTGAGATGTTTCGTGGCGCCATGAATTTTACAGTAAAGTTAGCGTAAGGGAAAGGAGATGAAGATATGCAGCAACGGGAGGGAGAAGCCGCGGCTGCATATCCTTGACTCAAACAGGGGGAGATTATCTGGAGAGGAGGAAATTCTTGAAGGCGGTGAAGTCAGGCTCCATCTCCACGCTTCTCTTTTCTCCGCGCATGAAGGCTGCAAGCCGTTCGGGAATCTCTACCTCTTTCCCGGTTATGCCTTCCACTGTCTCCTTGAATTTCGCCGGATGGGCTGTTTCCAGGAATATTCCTGTCTCTCCCGGCTGCAATTGTTCCTCAAGGGCACGATAGCCCACGGCTCCATGCGGGTCGAGCTGATAGCCCTCTGTCTCAAGAGTTGATTTCAGGGTTGCCGCTATCTCCTTGTCGGTATATGTGGCACCGCTTATCTCGGCTGCTATGGCATCATGGGAATGCCCGAAGAGGTCGAGCACACGGGCGAAGTTGCTCGGGTCGCCGACATCCATGGCATTGGCAATTGTCTGCACCGACGGACGCGGACGGTATTCCCCCGTCTCAAGATATTCAAAGAATATGTCGTTGGCATTGTTGGCAGCGATAAACCGCTTTACGGGGAGTCCCATGCGCTTTGCGATAAGTCCGGCGGTGATGTTTCCGAAATTGCCGCTGGGGACGCACACAACGATATTCTCCGTGTCGGCTCCGGCAGCCATCAGTTGCCCTACGGCATGAAAGTAATAGAACATCTGAGGGAGGAACCGCGCCACATTTATTGAGTTGGCAGACGTAAGCATCATTTTCTCATTGAGTTCCTTGTCGAGGAATGCCTGCTTCACGAGGCGTTGGCAGTCGTCGAATGTGCCGTCAATCTCTATCGCCTCTATGTTGCGTCCGAGAGTGGTGAACTGCGATTCCTGAATCGCGCTGACTTTCCCTTTGGGGTAGAGCACGAAGACTCTCACGCCGTCCACGCCGAGGAAACCGTTTGCAACGGCGCTCCCCGTATCGCCCGATGTGGCTACAAGGACATTGACGAGGCGGTCTTTATTCTCGCGGTTGAAATAGCCTAAAAGACGCGCCATGAATCTTGCCCCCACATCCTTGAAGGCGAGAGTCGGACCGTGGAAGAGCTCCAGGGAGTAAATTCCCTCTTTTACTTTCACCAACGGGATAGGGAAATTCATGGCGTCTTCCGTAAGCTCTTTCAGGAGCGTGGGGTCGACATCCTCACCGAAGAGATTCTGCGCCACCTCCGCTGCCATTTCCTGAAGCGAGAGAGAGGGTAGACGCCGGAAGAATTCTTCCGGCATGGGCTTGATTTTTTCGGGCATGTACAACCCGCGGTCGGGAGCCAGACCTTTCACCACCGCCTCTTCCAGAGAGACGTCGGGGGATATGCCGGCTGTGCTTCTGTATTTCATATAATAAGATGTTAAGAATTAAGAGTTAAGAAATGAGATGTTAAGATGTTAAGGGTTAAGGGTTAAGAATTAAGGGTTAAGGGTAAGGGGAGGGGTCAGGAGAGGAATTCGCGTATGAATTCATCATCTCTCATAATGCCGTAGCTTCCTTGCGCTGCCTCTTTCTCCGAATATCGGGTAACGCCGTCAGGCTTTATCCCGGGATGCCATATCAGGAAGGGGACAGGATTTGAGGTGTGGGTGCGCAGGCGGCAAGGGGTAGGATGGTCGGGGAGGACAGCCACTGCCACATCCTTTCCGTTCTCCTTTATCCATTTCATCAACGGACCCACCACACGCTTGTCGAGATATTCCACGGTCTGCTTTTTCAAGGCGGCGTCTCCTTCATGTCCTGCTTCGTCGCTCGCCTCGATATGAAGGAATACGAAGTCGGCATCCTTTTCCAGAGCATCTATGGCTGCCCGGAGTTTTCCTTCGTAGTTGGTGTCATAAAGTCCGGTCGCTCCCTCCACATGAATCGGCTTCAGTCCGGCATACACTCCGATTCCCATTATAAGGTCTACCGCGGAGATTACGTAGCCTTTCTCAATACCGAACAGCTCCTGCATGGTCTTCATCGCGGGTTTGTAGCCCGGGCTCCATGGCCAGATGCTGTTGGCAGGATCTTTCCCTTCGGCGATGCGTTTCAGGTTGACAGGATGTTTCTCAAGAATCTCACGGCTGCGTATGATGAGTTGATTGAGATAATCGGCAGTAGGCTTAGCCTCCTCAGCAAGAGGCTGCACCATCACGTCGGCAGCGGGAGTACCCGGCACATCGTGGGGGGGCGTGCATAAGACACGCTTGTCGCCCCCCTTTATTTTCAGCAGATGGCGATAGCTCACTCCCGGGAAAAAACCGGTGGTTTCATTTCCGAGGCTTTCATTGAGCGCGTCAATAAGCAGGGCTGCCTCCTCAGTGGAGATATGTCCTGCTGAATGATTCTTGATAGTGCCGTCGGGAGCTATGCAGATCAGGTTGCAGCGCATCGCCATCTCGCCCGGCTCGATATTGATTCCCATGCTTGCCGCTTCAAGAGCACCGCGACCTTCGAACACATCCGGGAGGGAATATCCGAGCAGGGAGAGATGAGCAATTTCACTTCCCGGGGAATAGCCTTCGGGCACAGTCGCCAGCAGTCCGGAGCGACCGTTGGCGGCAAGCCGGTCGAGAGCCGGGGTCTCGGCAGCCTCAAGGGGGGTGAGATTCCCAAGTTCGGGACATGGCTCATCCGCCATGCCGTCGCCCAATATTATTATATGTTTCATAGGTTATCTTATGTTAGCTATGCTTATGATGTCGGCGAAGACACCGGCTGCCGTAACTTCCGCTCCGGCGCCATAGCCTTTTATCGCCATAGGATATTCTTTATATCTCTCTGTCGTGAGCAGGATCACGTTGTTGCTTCCCGCGAGATTGTAGAAAGGATGGTCTGCGCCAACCCGACGCAACCCGACGCTAACCTTTCCGTTGTCGAGCGAGGCGACAAATCGGAAATGCTCGTTGGCAGCCTCAGCCTCGGCGCGTTTCCCTTCATACATTTCGTCGAGACTGCGTATCTTGCCGATAAAGTCAGCCGCCTCACCCTCGAACATCTCTTCAGGAACAAAAAGATTTTTCTCCACATCCTCCTGGTTTATCTCATAGCCTGCTTCACGGGCGAGAATCACGAGCTTGCGCACCACATCCTTTCCGGAAAGGTCGATGCGCGGATCAGGCTCTGCATACCCGGCTTCGACAGCCATCTCTATGGCGCGGCTCATAGGAATCTCCGACGAGAGGACATTGAAGATGTAGTTGAGGGTGCCTGACACTACCGCCTCGATCTTGAGGATTCTGTCGCCTGAGTTTATGAGGGAGTTGATTGTGTTTATGATCGGGAGTCCGGCTCCGACATTTGTCTCAAAGAGATATTTCACATCCTTGCGACGCGCCATCTCCTTGAGGGCGAGATAGTCGGCATAGTCGGAAGAGGCGGCGATCTTATTGGCGGCGACAACGCTTACATTGTGCTCCAGGAGGTCGTGGTAGAGGGCTGCAATTTCCGGAGAAGCCGTGCAGTCTACGAATACGGAGTTGAATATGTTCATCTTCAGGATCTCGTCGCGGATGATCTCCGGAGTGGCGTCAATTCCCTCACGCTCAAGAAGAGAGCGGCAGTCGGTGGTGTCAATTCCGTCGCGGTTGAAAATTGCCTTGCGGCTTGAAGCGACCCCGACCACGTTAAGCCGCAGGTTCTTGTCTTTGAGGAGATTTTCCTGCTGTTTCTTTATCTGCTTCAGCAGGCTGCTGCCGACATTTCCTATTCCGACAAGGAACACGTTGAGCACCTGAGTGTCTGAGAGGAAGAAAGAGTCGTGGATCACGTTAAGCGCCTTTCTGAGGCTCCTTTTCTCTATGACGAAAGATATGTTGGTCTCCGATGCGCCCTGAGCGCAGGCGATGACGTTGATGCCGTTTCTGCCTACGGTGTTGAATAGTTTTCCGGCAAGGCCCGTGGTGTGCTTCATGTTTTCTCCGACCACAGCAACCGTCGCGAGGTCGCGCTCCGCCTTCACCTCATTGAATGTGCCGGAGGCGAGCTCAGTCGCAAACTCCTCTTCGAGAGTCTTCACGGCGAGGTCAGCGTCAGCATTTCTGACAGCGATTGTAGTGTTGTTCTCGCTGGCAGCCTGAGAGACGAGGAAGACGCTCACCCCCTTTTTCGTGAGGGCATTGAAGATTCTTGAGTTAACGCCTATCACGCCCACCATACAAGGACTGCTTATGGTAACAAGACATGTGTCGTTGATTGAGGAAATACCCTTTATGGCTTTTCCTGTGTGGACTGCCTCATGGCTTATCGTTGTGCCGGGAGCGGAGGGGTTGAAGGTATTCTTTACCTTGATAGGGATATTTTTGTGGTAGACAGGATAGATTGTCGGTGGATAAATGACCTTGGCGCCGAAGTTGCATAGCTCCATAGCCTCGATAAAGGTCAGCCGGTCGATCACGTATGCATTGTCGATCACTCTCGGATCGGCTGTCATGAAGCCGTCTACGTCTGTCCATATCTCAAGGACGTCGGCATCCAGGGCAGCCGCCATTATTGCAGCGGTGTAGTCGCTTCCTCCGCGTCCGAGATTGGTAACCTCTCCCTTTGTGTCGGAAGCTATGAACCCTCCCATCACGGCTGTTGTCCAATCGTATGCGCAGACTTTCTCCTGAATGAGCCGGGCGGTAAGCTCGGAGTCGAGCTCACGTGATCCATGCGGACCCTCCTTTGTGCGAATGAATGTGCGTGAATCGAAATGCGTTGCTCCCTTTATCATGTTTGCCACAATTACGCTTGAAAGCCTCTCCCCATAGCTTACGATTATGTCGAGGGCTCTTTGAGAGAGGTCGTGAAGGAGCATCACCCCCTTATAGATGTTGGCGAGTTCATCCAGCATCATTTTCACCATAGCGTAGGTTGCATCACGGCGTTGGGGAGGAATCACTCCGTCCACCACCGTGATATGGCGCTCTACAATCCGGGCATAATTGTCGAGGTAGGCGATGTCGTCAGCCACGGCAAGCCTTGCGGTTGCAATCAATAAATCTGTGATACCGCCCAAGGCTGAAACCACCACCACCTTCTTACCGGGTGTCTCTTCTACAATCTTACGAACATTTGAAAGGCTCTCGACAGTGCCGACCGAGGTGCCACCAAACTTTAAAACCTTCATATCTTGAAAAAATTATTAACAAAAGCAGAAAGGAGAGGCGCTCTGAAAAAGCAGGCGCATGGAGATTGAAAAAAGCTCTCCTGAAATAAATGCCAAATTTAGTGAATTAAATTGAGAGTGCAAACTTTGTCTATAATAATTCATTAAAGATTCATTATTTATGAGCATATTGGATTGATCGGCTCAGGCTTTTTGGGGGTAAAAATGGCTCGTGGAGTGAGAAAAAAGAAAAAAATGAAAAAAAATTAAAATTTTTTCTCAAAAAATTTGGAGGGAATAAAAAGATGTATTAATTTTGCAACGTGAAAAACGGAAAACTACTAATCAAACATGAGTTTTGAAGTTTATCCGGAGTTTTCAATTTACAAATGTATTGAATGCAAAATCTCGCTAAGAAAGCAGTATAAATATATTTGTAGGAGATTATTCTTAAAAACAGTAGGGAACTGACTTTATGGATAATTAGGTGTAAATTTTAAAATTAGGGAACTGATAAATATCAATTAAAGCGTAGTTACCGGCTTGTCGTGAGACAAGCCGGTAACATTTTTATCCTCTTACTCCTCCAGCAATTCCCAGACATCATAATCGATGAGGATCTGATTGAAATCTGACTCGGAGACGTAGGTGAAGGTGCGGTAGTTTTCCGGCAAAAGGGTGAACCCCTTGTCAGCCTCCTGAATCACTTTTCCGATAATCTCTTTCTTATTTAATCCCTTATATTTTTCGGAAGTGAGATTGTCGACCCAACACCATGTGAGTCTCTCTTTATCGAGAGCCGTTATCTCATACACTTCCGGGCTCACCAATTCCTCCCAATCCGAAGAGTCGGCATTTTCCCCCTCCAGGCCTTTCATGAAGTCCATAAAAATAACAAAGTTATATCCCGGTTCATAAAAATAGCTGTCCTGCATCAGGGTGTAAGACATTTCGTCGTCCGAATTGTCGAGACGGAGATCATAGACCATAGTCTCGGTTGCGAAATACAGATAACGGTCATTGCCGTCGGTCCAGACTCCGAGAATGTCGGATTCTTCACGCACGGGGGGCTCGTCGTGTGAACTGCAGGATGCAAAGAGAGGAAGGATGAGGAGGATTGGAGCAAGGGTGCGTAGAATGCGCCACATAGTAAAAAGAATTGAAGTTACACAGAATATAATGAAAAAGGCGCTTCCCGGGAAGCGCCTTTTGATATAAAGAGGCTTTTATGCTCAGTCTTTATATTTTTTTAAGAGGATAGCTGCGTTATGTCCGCCGAAACCGAAAGTGTTGGAAAGGGCACTGTTGATCTCTCTCTTCTGCGCTTTGTTGAAAGTGAAGTTAAGATCATAGTCCACATTCTCATCGTTGTCGCCCTCTACATGGTTGATTGTAGGGGGAATGACGCCATCTTTAATAGCCATTACGCTGAAGAGAGCCTCAAGAGCGCCGGCAGCGCCGAGAAGGTGGCCGGTCATTGATTTTGTCGAACTGAGGTTCATCTTGTAGGCATGGTCGCCAAACACTTCCTTTATGGCTTTCACCTCGCTGAGGTCGCCTACGGGAGTGGAAGTGCCGTGAAGATTGATGTAGTCAAGCTCTTCAGGCTTCATTCCTGCATCCTTAAGGGCATTCTCCATTACGAGGCGTGCTCCGAGACCTTCGGGATGAGATGCCGTGATATGGTAGGCGTCAGCGCTCATTCCTCCGCCAACCACCTCGGCATATATCTTGGCTCCACGCGCTTTTGCGTGTTCGAGCTCTTCAAGCACGAGGGCAGCGGCTCCTTCTCCGACAACAAAACCGTCGCGACTTCCTGAGAAAGGACGAGAGGCTGTCTTGGGGTCGTCATTGCGTGTTGAGAGAGCCTTCATTGAATTGAAGCCGCCTACACCCGCAGGGAAGACAGCAGCCTCAGCGCCTCCTGCCACAATAGCATCAGCCTGACCGAGACGTATGATATTGAAAGCGTCGATAAGCGCATTCGTTGAAGAGGCGCAGGCAGACACGGTGCCGAAATTAGGACCACGGAAGCCGTGATCGATAGAGATATGGCCGGCAGCTATGTCGGCAATCATCTTGGGAATGAAGAAAGGGTTGTATTTAGGACCCTGCTCCTCGCCGTGGAGAGCAAAATATCCTGCCTCCTCCTCGAAAGTGTGCAGACCGCCGATTCCGGCAGCGAAGATCACACCCACGCGGTTTTTGTCAATGTTCTCATTTTCAAGATCAGCATCGTCGATAGCCTCTTTTGCAGCCACGAGGGCATATTGTGCATAAAGGTCGAGCTGACGGATTTTCTTGCGGTCGAAATGATCGGCGCCATTGAAATCCTTAACTTCGCAAGCGAACTGGGTCTTGAATTTTGACGCATCGAAATGCGTGATAGGCCCCGCTCCGCTGACACCGTCTACGGCATTTTTCCATGCCTCCTCAACGTTGTTGCCTATGGGAGTGAGAGCGCCGAGTCCGGTTACTACAACTCTTTTTAATTCCATATCGGGAAATTGGGGATGATTGCGGATTATATTATTTTGAGTGCTCCTCGATGTAAGAGATAGCGTCGCCTACAGTTGTGATCTTCTCAGCGTCTTCGTCAGGAATAGAGATGCCGAATTCTTTCTCGAATTCCATGATGAGCTCTACAGTGTCGAGAGAATCTGCGCCAAGATCTTTGCTGAATTCTGCAGAGGGAGTTACTTCGTTCTCATCAACAGTGAGTTTGTCAACGATGATTGCTTTCACTTTGGATGCGATATCTTCCATAAGTCTAAACTGATTTGGTGTTAATAATTACTATTGCTTTGTTTTCAGGCTGCAAAGTAAACTAAAAAAATTCAATTGAGGAAATTTTTCAGCAAATTTTGCACGAAAAAACATTTTCTGTGCAAAATTTTCATCCTTTCTCCATCCAAAATCAGCAAAAAATCTTTCGACGTTTATTTTTTCAGCATAAGGGATATTAAGAACTCGCGTCCGCGGAGCATGGAATGGGTTTCTATCTGTGATGCAGTTCCGTAAGAGGTGTAGGAGAAATCTTTCTTGTCAAGGATATTGCTTACTCCGGCGGTAATGTCGATTCGTTTGCTGAGATGGAACGTAATCCGGGAGTCAAGCATTGCCATATTCACGAATCCTCCTGCTGTCTGTATCCTGTAATGGTCGAGCGAGGAATGCCATACAAGCCGGGTGAAGGGTGTAAGGGTCAGGGTCGCGTTCCAGATGAAACTGTCCGTGGAGCGGTTTGAAAGCGAGCCCACCCTCATGACGTTTCTGTCCCAGCCGAAACGAAGGCTCCAGTTGACAATTCCTCCTGCAGCTCCGTTTATGAACGGACCGACATAAATCATGCGTGTTCCGATGACTGAAGGCAAGCCCTGGGAAATTATGTGGTTGTCATTGATTATATAGTTGCCCCTGATTCCTGCCATGCCGTGTATGAAACCGATGTTTGTGCTTAAATCTCCCCTCACGATGGTCATTTCGCTCGATGTGTCAGATTTCCGATAGGAGGTGAATACGAAATCATCCTCAACATTCTGCACTGTCTCATATCCCGTGTGGTTCCATCTTCGAGAGGCGTAGGCATTCAGAAATATGCCGGAGGGGACGTGGCGCCAGCGTATGCTGAGACCTACGCTCTCGGCAGATGGGGAGAGATAGTCGGTGGTGCCTGTGCTGATATGCCTGTAATCGGTCAATACGGGGAAAGGGTGAAGGGAATGAAGGGAGGCGGGAGAACGGCTGATACTGCCATTGACAGCGACTACCACTCCGGGATAGGGCTTCCAGCTGAGTGTCAGGCGTGGATTAAACAGGAATTCAGTCCGGTCGGCAAGATTGGGGGAGAGGAAATAGGAGTAAAGATTAAGAGGAACATTCAGATGCGCTTCCACACGGCGGTGTGCCCATTTGAAGGAGGGTGTGATGAAGATGCGGAGATAATTGGTCGAGAGAGATTTGAAGATGTTTTGGTCCGGGAAAGGTGTGTCGGAGATGTCAGTTGAGAATGAGCGGAAGAAACCTGCCACTCCTCCCTCCATCTCGATATGCACGCGCCTGATTGCCATCCCGAAAGAGATTCTCTCGTCGGTATAGAACGAATGCTGGCGTAGCTTTTCGGAATATGTCCCGTCGGGCAATGCCACAGAAAGCCGCTCAGGAAGAGAGACCCATTCATTTATGCTTTTGAAAGTCACGAGTCGGGAACCATGAATGCGTCTCATCAACTTAAAGCGGTTGCTGACATGAAATTCAGGGGAGTGAGCCGTCTGCCTGTTGTCGAGGGTGCCTGTGGTGTTCAGGCGCAGGTCGTTCCAGGAAAGATCAGCGTCAAGCACATTGGTGAGATAGAATGTCTTGCGGTTGATTTCAGTAGAGACTTTTGCTGTCAGGGCATTTCTGTGGCTTACGGAGGAGCGGTCTTCGGAGATTACCTTCTCACCCTCCGGAAGGATATATGATGTAATGGAGGAGGCAGCGGCGGTTGCTCGGTCATTTAGGTAGTCTATCTGTAGTTTCACATCGCTTCCGTCTCCGGTTTTCCAAAGATTGTTTGTCGACGCCATCCATGAGCGGTTGAGGAAAGTGGATTTCAAGCGAAGCTGTGGAGGAGAGGGAAGAGCCAAGGAGAGGTAAGGGGTAATTGTCTCGTCGCTGTGATCGGCATAGAATTGTGTCAGTTGGTCTGCCAACCTGACCCCGGTGTTATTAGCCTTGAAGGTTGTTATGTTCTGATATTTCCCCATGATCATCATTCCGAAGAGATCAGTGTCCCATACGAATCCATGCGGCTGTGTCGCCGCTCCGGCGCCTATCATGCCATGCCCGGTCAGCTTAGCCTTTGCCCTATCCTTCAGTTTCAGGTTTATGGCAGCCTGATCGGATATGCTGTATCCTTGAAGCACACGTATCGGCTGATGATTCTCCATCACCTCCACCGCCCCCACGTCCGTATGGTCGATTCCGTTGGTGGCGATTCCGTATTTTCCCTCAAGGAGGTCGCTCCCCTCGATGTAGAACTTATTTATTTCAGAACCCTGATATTTTATTTTTCCGCTTTCTGCAACGTCTATTCCGGGCATACGTCTCAACACGTCACCAATCGAGCGGTCCTGGCTCTGTGCGAAACTGCTGACGGTGTAGGTCAGCGTGTCTCCCTCGGCAGTAATGGGCTTGCTTTTCACTACCACTTCCTTGAGCTGCAGCGCGCCATCCGCAAGAATGACGGTAAGGGGGGAATCGGCGTAATCCAAAGGACTTGTATAAGTTTTGTAGCCTGCGGCGGAGACAGTTATGGATAGGTCCGGGAGATTTTTCTGTATGGCCAGTGAGAATTTCCCATCCTCATCTGAAGATGCGAATGCTTTCATCTTACCGTTGCTTTTGACAACGATGTTTGCCCCCGGCACAGGGGAGCCGGAAGTTTCCTCTAAGATTGTTCCTGCCACAGTAGCTTTCTCTTCCGGCTCTGCGGAGAGCAAAGAGAGAGGACATAACAGGAGAAATGCAATGATGAAAGTTTTCATATCATATATTTAGTCAGTATAATTCATTCGTGAGGATAATCCATTTCCTCAAAATCATAATTTTTCTTCTCCTCTTCCAAGAGATTGGGATTGGAAGGAAGGTCAAGACCGGTCTTGGCTCTGATCTTTGCTGCAATATCAAGGTTGAGGGTCTTACTGCGATATTGGAGGCCCTTTTTCCTGTTCTTTACATAATATCTATCGCTATAATTGAAATATTCGACATTGCCGGCATTCTGAGTCTCTAAACCGATTGCTTCGTAGGTGTAATGCTTTTTTTCATCGTGGGCCTTCAGTATCATACCCGGCAGTCCGCAAAGTTTCCATGGACCCTCTGTCAAGGGAATTTCAGGGGCGAAGAAAGCTATCCATCTGCGTCCTCTGAAATCAGTTTTCGCCATAATGCAATCATAACCGAGAATGTTCTGAACTGAATCTCCGACGGTCCACTGAGGCTTCTCTATTTCCTCCTGATACTGCCATTCTGCCAGATCATATCTGAGATTTTCAATAGATTTGTTGTCTTCATAATTTCGGAAAAGGGCATCATTTGTAAGAGCTGCCTGTATATTGAAATTATCAGGTTTTTCCAAAAGTTTTAAAAGATATTCTCCATTTTGCATAGCCTCTTCGTGGATTCTCGCCTCCACGCAATAGAAAGCGGTGCCTTTTTTTCCTGCAAAGAGGGTAAGGTTGTCAATTTTAAATTTTTCTTTAGGATGCAAGGTGTCGGTTACTGTTGTACGCTTATAGACCACCTTGATCTGAGCGGAGTCAATCACCACCACTTCCCTTATTTTAGCTGTGGCGGAAAGAAAAGAAAACAATATGAAAAGAAAAGCAATGTAAGGTTTCATGTCAAAATAAGTTAATAAGGATGTAGCAAAATAAACTTAATGTAATGTAATGCTTGGGAGGGGGTTGCTCCGCAAGTCCGCTATGTTAGTAAATATATTGAGTAAAAAGGAGTTTTCTTCTTATTGCATAGTGGGATTGCGGAGCAATCCCCTCCCAAGCATTACGAAACAAGGATATATCTTAATTTTGATACATCATCCATATTAAAAAATTAATCTACACAATTCTCAAACCAGGCCTTATCCCATTCTTCCCATTGTTGGGTTGTCATGCGTTCACCATACCTATTGGCATAGTTCTGCAGTGCAGCACACAGAACTGTGTTATACCCACCTGAGAGATTGATCATTTCAGCGTTCGAAAGTATTTGCATTGTTCTTCAAGTAATTTATTAGCCAATTCTTATACGCGATTGACATTGCGGTTACAGGTCGTTTTCATGCCTGCTTCTCATTTTTTATTATAAATGACGTCATTAAATTCAGTATAATAAAATTCTCATGGAGGAGATTATTCGTGAGGATAGTCTGTTTCAAGGAAATCATATTTGCTTTTACGAGGAGGTCGGGCAGCCGCCCCCTGTTTGGCCAATATTGACTGAATGCGATAAGTTGAATTGCCTTGCAATTGTTCTTTCCAAAGTCGGGAAAGGACTTTCAAGCGAGATTTATATATAAAAGGATCTCTTTTTGAATAAATATATATTCCTACAGGCTGAAGACCTGAATCTGTGATTGCTGAAGCTGTGAAATGATAGTCGGAGTTAGTGTCGTAAGCTTCGAGCACCAGCCCCGGGAGGCCGGCAAGTTTCCACGGACCCTCCTTGAACGGCACTTCAGGGGTAAACCAGGCAGTCCAATGTCGTCCACGATAATCACAGGTGGCTTTTATACAATCATATCCCAGAATTTCCTTGGTGTCAGATTCAATTGTCCATTCAGGTAGTTCAGTATCTTCAATATAGTATTCAGCATCTCCTTTGGATTGATACACGAGTGTCTGGTTTTCCCTGACATTCCTGAAGACAAATTCCCTCTCATGACCTCCTATGCTTACGAAGCGTTTTTGACCGGGAGGGTTTGCTGCGCGATAAATCTGTTCAGACAATTCGAAATTATTTGTCCGCAACGAGTCATACCACAAACATTTAGGGGGATAGAACATAGAGGATGTCTTCCCTATTCTCAGTCTCATCTCTTCTGAAATAATAGTTTTTTTTGCACGGTTCAGCGTGTCAAGATTTGTCACTTTGTTATATGTCACTTCAAGAATTGCCGGTTCTTTCGGTTCAATGATCGAGCCGAGAGCGGAGCATAATGAGACGAGAGCGAGTAAAAGAAAGATCTTTCTTTTCATATCTATAAATATTTATATTCCTAAGTGTTATAATTGTGAATCTAAAATCAGATACTCCAAATCTTCAGGTTCGTAGATAGGAGAAATCAATCTGCCATTAATAACTAAACGGGGGAAGGCAGTTATTCTGTTTTTTGTTATGGTATCGTTAAAAGAAGATTCCAAATCGTCATAATCTTTTTCAGATGAATTTAAGACCGGGAAATCAGTTGATTCATTGCGACACCACTTCCTTAAAAATTGAAGGAAGAGAGCTTTGTCTTGTTTGTAAAGAGATATCCATTCTCTGATAATTTTTACATCGTTAGCGGAAGTCCTTCCCAAAATTATGGAAAGAGAGATTAAGCCTTTTCTTGATTCAGACAAATCCAGGATTTTAGCCAACGTTTCTTTACAATGGTTGCAGGATGGAGATATAAAAGCTGTTATATCTGTAGTAGACTTTCCGGATTGCTCTGAGATATGTATGGATAAATCCGGGATTGTAATTGCCTTAGACTCAGTTTGGATAGTTTTTGCCATGCGCTTGAATGTCAATAACTTTATATGCAATCTGTCTGAGAGTCTTTTCTTCTCGCTATACCCTTGCAATGCTTGAAGAAATGTAAAAATCAGAATACCAATGATAATCCAGTCGAAACAGGCTTCATAGTTTAACGCTAAGGGATAATGGTGTATTGCTATAATGGCCTCTGCAATAAGTGATAAAAGAGTAAATAGACACAGTGTACATAGTCTATTGATTTTGAATTGAGCCCAAAATGAATAACAGCATACTGGAAGCACTATAAGAGCGGAGACGGAGTAAAAAGTCTGAAGCAAGGGATAAGAGGCCTCGTTGTCAATGATAAGGGAGAATGTTATCAGCTGGGAGAGAAAATAAGTCAGGGCAAGTGTGGATAGATGTATTCCATAAAATGATGCGTACTTTGAGTTAGACACTGTATTGCAGTCTGTGAAAGAGGTTGCATTGCATAGTTTGTCAACTAAAGGATCGGATTTTCCCAGAAGGTTAAGAAAAAGTATGGACGTGAAGATGCACCCGAAAATTAGCGGTATGCCTTCCCATCCGATAAGCTCAAGCAGTATTAATGAAATAAGAAAAATTGAAATCAATAAAACTATATTAGAAAAATTTTTTCTAATAGCCGCTTTATTATCTTTTTTGATTATGACGGTGACACCATCCCAAATTTGAGAAAATTCCGATATGTCCATATTTTCCCATTTGTGGGAAATTGGGGAAAACACACTAAGACACTTTTTCCTATTGTCCCTTTTTACTAAGGATAAGGTCTGTTTTCCTTTCAAGGAAAAATGCGCCAGAAAGGGAATATTTAAATTCTGTATGTAGTTTAAATCACATTTTCCCAATTCGGCTTCTATTCCTATAAAATCTAAAGCTTTTTTTAGAGACAAAAGACTTGGATATGATGGAGCAGCGATAAGGGCAGCTCTCAGTCTGTCCTTATCGCATTGTAAACCTAATAACTGGAGATAAATTTCTACAGTTTTTGCTAACACGGGATATAGTTGTTTGAAATGGTGTGGATAGCTTTTAAACTTTTAGTTCATGGTAAAGATGGTTTAGGGCTCAACGCCAATGCAATCAAACCAGCGCTCAGCCCAGTTATCCCAGTACTCCCTCTCGAGTTGATCAACAAGTTCAGGGTCCTCACAGTTAGGTGCATCATGGGTGTTGGCTTCATACTGAAGAATCTCCACACAACCGTTCGCAGTGCCTCCTTTGAGATTAAGGAGTTCAGTCATTGAGAGTTTTTCCATTTTTGAAAAGATTTAATTAATATTATGAAAAAAAGGAGAGTGATTTCAGGTTACTAAATGTCAGTATGGGTAATGTGTTTATCTATACTGTCACAGATTTTTAATTAAAAAGATAAGACAGGAGGAATAATTCATTCATGTGGATAATCTGTTTCAAGGAAATCATATTTGCTTTTATGAGGAGGTCGGGCAGCCCCCGGTTTGCCGTGCAGTGACTGTAAACGATAAGTTGAATTGCCTTGCAATATTTCTCTCCAAAGTCGGGAAAGGACTTTCAACCGGGATTTATACACAAATGGAGTTTGGTTTATGTAAATATATATTCCTACAGGCTGAAGACCTGAATCTGTGATTGCTGAAGCTGTGAAATGATAGTCGGAGTTAGTGTCGTAAGCTTCGAGCACCAGCCCCGGAAGACCGGCAAGTTTCCACGGACCCTCCTTGAACGGCACTTCGGGGGCAAACCAGGCAGTCCAATGTCGTCCACGATAATCACAGGTGGCTTTTATACACTCATATCCGAGAATTTCCTTAGTGTCAGATTCAATGGACCATTCCGGTAGCTCAGTCTCCTCGATATAATACTCACTCTCCCCGCTAGATTGATACACGAGTGTCAGGTTTTCCCTGACGTTCCTAAAAATAAACTCCCTCTCATTACCACCCAAGCTTACGTAGCGTTTTTGACCGGGAGGGTTTGCTGCGCGATAAATCTGTTCAGCCAATTCGAAATTATTTGTCAGTAAGGAGTCATACCACAACCTTTTAGGGGGATAGAACATTGAGGATGTCTTCCCTATTCTCAGTTTCATCTCTTCTGTAATAACAGTTTTTTTGTCACGGTTCAGCGTGTCAAGATTTGTCACTTTGTTATATGTCACTTCAAGAATTGCCGGTTCTTTCGGTTCAATGATCGAACCGAGAGCGGAGCATAATGAGACGAGAGCGAGTAAAAGAAAGATCAGTCTTTTCATGGAAATAAACTTTTTTTAGAGATAAAAGACTTGGATATGATGGAGCAGCGATAAGGGCAGCTCTCAGTCTGTCCTTATCGCATTGTAAACCTAATAACTGGAGATAAATTTCTACAGTTTTTGCTAACACGGGATATAGTTGTTTGAAATGGTGTGGATAGCTTTTAAACTTTTAGTTCATGGTAAAGATGGTTTAGGGCTCAACGCCAATGCAATCAAACCAGCGCTCAGCCCAGTTATCCCAGTACTCCCTCTCGAGTTGATCAACAAGTTCAGGGTCCTCACAGTTAGGTGCATCATGGGTGTTGGCTTCATACTGAAGAATCTCCACACAACCGTTCGCAGAGCCTCCTTTGAGATTAAAGAGTTCAGTCATTGAGAGTTTTTCCATTTTTGAAAAAATTTAATTAATATTATAGAGAGGGGAGAGTAATCTTAGGTTACTTGCGCAAATAGTCCTGTTGATTAATCAAATATAAAGCTCTATCCTGAAAATATCAGGGAAGAGAAGGAGATGATCAATAGAGGTAATAAATATCAGTATGGGTAAAGGGCTCACCTATACTGTCATAGAGTTTTCAATTGCAAAGATAAGACAGGAGAAAAGGATAATGCAAATTTTGGTGTGCGAAAAGTGTGCGAAAAGTGTGCGAAAAGTGTGCGAATGAATACAATATGCTTATATACAGTGGATTAGCTTATCCATATCCTTCGTTGGCACAGTGTTTCCAAACAAGGTGGTGCAGAGTTTCTTCCTATAGTAGGATACAGTGCCTTTTTCCCTTGAAAGAAGGATGCAGGTTTGTGCAGGAGTGATCCCACATTTGATCAACATCAGAAGTCTGATCTCTTTGACCGGAATGTTATCATCACTTAATATCAGAATTGTATCCATAAAGGAGGGATACAGCAAGGAAATCTCTTTTCTCAGTTGTTCCCAAAATAATAAATCTTCAGCAATAGCTTTCCTACACTCAACACAGGTTAATATTTTACGATATGGCTTGGAATCCAATAATGATAAAGGGGGATGATAAGTCTGGGGATTTTCTTTGGCTCTCTCCCTCAATCCGTCCGTTATATCGCGCCTTATCTTTTCCTTATCATTTGTGGTCAGCCGGGGCTTAATCTGTCTGTATTCCGCAATAGTCATTTATAATTCTTTATAAATATTCAAAAATTCGTCATTATACTCAGCTCTTTAGATGGAGGATAGAGAAGAGGTAATTTCGCAGTTCCTCCGGGGAAAGATAAATTATCAATATAAGGGCTGCCATGAGAGAGAGAAATATCACGAGCAAAACCATATTTCCCCATCTCACCAGCGAAGGTGGAATCTCACCGAGGAGTTTCCTTACCTTTTCCGAACGTTCATTCAATCTGTCATCCATAATATATTATCTAAAGCCCAACGCCTAACGCCTAATGCCTAACGCCTACCGCCTAACGCCTACCGCCTAACTCCCCAACTCCAGCTGATTGCGCACGAGGTTGTAGTATGCCCCTCGTTTAGCCGTGAGTTCATCATGAGTCCCTGTCTCCACCACTTTGCCATCGCCGAGCACTATAATGTTGTCGGCATTGCTAACCGTTGATAGACGGTGAGCCACCACCACTACAGTTTTCCCCTTGTAGAATTGGGAAAGATTCTCCACAATCATCCTCTCATTTTTGGCATCAAGGGAGTTGGTAGCTTCATCGAGGAAAATGAAATCAGGGTTGCGGTAGACTGCCCGTGCTATTAGAATGCGCTGCCTTTGCCCTTGACTTAACCCTCTGCCGTCTTTCCCTACCTTGGTGTCATAACGCAGGGGAAGAGACATCACGTAATCATCAATACATGCTATGCGGGCAGCTCTCTCAAGGCGTTCCCGGTCTATCTCATTGTCGTCTACAGCGATATTCCGCGCTATCGACTCGGAGAAGATCACCCCGTCCTGCATAACCACCCCGCAATGGCGGCGCCACCACTTCATATTATAGTCGGAAAGAGGCTTTCCAGCCACCTCTACGGCTCCCTCCTCCAAAGGATAATATCCGAGCAGGAGCTTGAGCAGTGTTGTCTTTCCGCTTCCGCTCGCCCCCACGATAGCCGTTACCTTTCCTTCGGGAATCTCTATCGATACGTCGTCGATGGTCTTGGTCATGGCATGGGGGTCGTAGCGGAAACCGGCATTGCGGAACGAAATGGAGAGGGGAGCACCTTCCGGGAACGCCCTGAGCCTATCCCTCTCCGGCTCCTCGTTGCGTCCGCCGTGGATCTCGTTTATACGCTCCAGGGAGATCTTCACATCCTGAAGGGAATAAATGAACTGCATGAGCTGCGCCACGGGGGAATTCAACTGCCCGACGATATACTGGATTGCGAGCATGGCTCCTAAAGTGATTTCACCTCGTATCACGGCAGTGGCTGCGAAGACGGTGATCAGTATGTTCTTCACTTCGTTGATGAAGATGCTGCCAGCCTCCTGAGTCTGCTGCATGCGGAGTGATTTCATCTGCACGGCGAAAAGGTCAGCCTGGCAATCCTCCCATTCCCAGCGCCGCCGGCGCTCGCAGTCCTGGAGCTTTATCTCCTGCATGGATGTTATGAATTGGAAGGTGCGGTTCTGGTTGATCGCCTGCTGCTCGAAAAGCTCATAATCGATCACTTTCCGTCGCTTCAGGAACGTTGCTATCCAAGCTCCGTAAGCCACGCTCCCGAGGAGGAAAATAAGGAATATAAGCCGGTTGTAGATAAGGAGGACAATCCCGAAAATTATGAAGCTCAACATCGAGAAGACAATGTTGAGGAGCTGGGAGGTAAGGAACGACTGCACCCGGTTGTGGTCGCCCATGCGCTGGAGGAGGTCGCCTGTCAGTTTTGTGTCGAAAAACGACATAGGGAGTTTCAGGAGCTTTATGAAGAAATCGCTCAGCAGGGATATGTTAATCCTCATAGATATGTGGAGCAGGAGCCATCGGCGTATGAAGTCGGTGGCTGTGCGTCCTGCCACGATCATCAGTTCTCCGAGTAGCACGAGCCAGATGAAACCGACATCGCTGTTGCGGATGCCGACGTCTACGATAGACTGTGTGAGGAAAGGTAGGATAAGCTGCAGGATGCAGGCGAGGAGCAGACCGAGGGTGATCTGCAGGAAATATTTACGGTATTGCCTGACGTAGCCGAACAGGAAGCGGAATGAACGCTGTTCCTCTCCGCTCCACACATCATCCTCAAGAGATCCGAACCGGTCGGCAGGCTCCAGGAATAGAGCCACCCCCATATCCTTTCCGTCGCGGGAGGTGCTTATCCAGTGCTGCCTGAATTCCGATTCCGACAGAGAGTAGAATCCTTTCCCCGGATCGGCGATATGAAATCGGCGCCCGTTGCGGCTGACCTTGCGGAGCACCACGAAATGGTTCTGATTCCAGTGGAGGATAGCCGGGAGAGGACACTCTGCAAGCTGAGAGGGTTCCACGCGTGCGCCGCAGGTCTCGAACCCGAGTTTTACTGCGGCATCGCTGATTCCCTTGAGGGAGACTCCCTCGGCAGTGGCATGGCAGAATTTCGACACGAAATCAAGGGAATAGCGAGCTCCGAAGTGGCGGCACACCATAGTCAGGGCTGCCACTCCGCACTGCATGGCGTCTCTCTGCTTTACAAAATCCTTCTCTTTCATTCCCTATAGTTATCTGTGTTCCGTTATTTCTCCTTCTCGAAACGGATATAGTCTTCCGCGTTGCGCACTTTCCCGTTTCCGAAGCGGAAACGTATGTTTATGCCTGCGCACCATGACCCTGTGTTTGTGAGATTTTGAGTCTGAGAAAAAGAGAATCCCGGAGCCGAGATGAAGGTATGATTTACGGCAGGGAGCAGGCGGGTAGGTATTATTCCGAAAAGGGCTACAGAGAGACGATTTTTTAGAAATAGCTTGAAAACTGAAAGATTCAGAGCCTCCTGCCGCGCGATCTCCCGACCCATTGGAACAGGCATTCTATCATCGCGCAGGAAATATTCAGCTTGTGCCACATATCCTTTCCCCATTATATTCCACTCTGCGGATGCATCGAGATACCATGTGCGGCCATATCCTTTCGAAGCATCATATTTGCGCTGATACCACTGGTAGCTGCCGAGAATGTCTATCTTGAAATCGCGATGGAGATGACGGAAAAACTGTATGCCCGCATACTGGTGGATGATAGTGCTGTTGGCGTAAGTCTGTATGACTCCGTTACGATAATCCTCAGAAGGAAGATATACGGTCGAGATGTCATTGGCAGCCCGTCGGTACATATATTCGATCTTCAGGCAGTTAAGAAATGTTATCTGTGGATTGGCATAGTGCATCACTTTTGCTTTCAGTTCCGGATTGCCGACATGGAGCACACCGTCTGCCACTTTCCATTGCTGAGGGGAGAGCAGGTCAAGATTCGGATATTCCACATCACAGTAGTATAGAGCCGTTATTTTCATCCATTTGAAGGGACGCCAGTAGATTCGGGCATCAGGCATGAAGGATGATTCCGAGAGTTTCATGTCGTCGTTGCTCTTGGAAATATGCTGCCAGCTTCCTCCAAAGCGAATATTGAAGTTTGAGACAGGACGGAAATAAATGTCTACGTTGGGAAGATTGCGTGTCTCGGAAAGATTGGTTCTCACTTCCGCTTGGCTGACAGTATTATAGTCGCGCCAAGTAAGATTATATTTTAGAGAGATTCTCCATTTTCTTGAAGGATGCCATGAGGCGGTTAGATATGTCTGGATATAATCCTTGTCTCCGTCGGTAGAGGAAAACGAAGAGGAGAGGGGTTGGGTGAAATCACGGTTTTCCCTGATTCCATATCGGTTATAGATGAAGTCGGCAGAGAGATTCCAGTTATCACCGAGGGCTCCATGATAGAAAATTCCTCCAACGAAGTTATTGTTGCGATATTTCTGAAGATAGTAAGAAGTGAAGTTGCCGCCGGGGTCTGACATTAGCTGATCTTCGCTTTTGCGTGCATTTGTGTGGTCATAGCTGAACTGGGCTGATATGACGTGTGAAGAAGAGATACTGTAGTCGACTCCAATCAGGGTCTTCCATGAAAGCTTACGTTGAGAGATATTAGGGTCGGAAGCAGGAGGAGTGTCAGCCACAGTCGGCGAGAAACCTTCCGAATGTATGGAATACCCCTCCGCCTCTTTCCATAAAGAGCGAGAAAATTCCTCTGAGGCATATAAATTCCATTTTCCGAAAGTGGAAGTAACATTAAATGTTTCCCCCTCGTTGTTGGAAAAACCATTCTGCAGGAATTGGGTATATTTCCCTTGGATGCTGAGGTCTATGCCTTGGTAATTCTTATTCAGGATTATATTGACCACCATAGGAGAGCCGGCATATCTTCCGGAAGGATTTCTTTCAATCTCAATAGATTTTATTCGCTTCGGGTTGAGGCTCATGGCATATTGGCGGGAGACTTCCTGCCCGTCTACTATTATCTTTATGTTTGATTCCGTGCCGATGCGGAGAGTTTCCGTAGCTTGATTTACGCTCACTCCGGGAAGTTTTGCAAGCAGGTTGGCAGCATTATTGGTGTTTTTGCGCATCTCGTCAGTAATGGTGAAAATCTCTTTTCCCTCCGCATCTCTTTGGATGGATGCGGTTACTTCGATTCCCTCCAGCTGAACCTCTTCGGGAGAGAGTTTAAGCAAGATGGAATCATTGCTGCCATAAAATTGAATCACCGCAGGAGCATACCCGGTGGAAGTGCCTTTTATCAGGAATGGAGTTTCAGCCAATATAAGTCTTGCCATTCCATCGGAGTCAGAGAGGGAGGCTCCAATCAGCGTACTGTCTTTACGTAATCCGGAGACGGCTGCTCCGGGAACAGCTTCGCCGTTAGGTTGCTCCACTTTTACCACAAGTGTCCTGTCTGCCATAATCGAAGATGGAAAGACCAACAGAGAGATGAGAAACAATATACGTGAAAACATAGTTTGAGATAGTATAAGATACAATAGATAGTTTTGGTAGTCCGAGTCAGGAGTTGAGCGGGAGAATTTCCGCAGTAAAAACAAGAGAGGAGAAAAGAGGATAATTTCACAAAATTACGACAGATGCGGGTGTATTTGCAAGAGAATTTGTACGGAAAAAGTACGGAATTTGA